>JAFEDX010000047.1 GCA_018241365.1 Pseudomonadota bacterium | reverse complement strand
CAGCCAAGCACGCGGGTCCGGGTGCCGGGCTCGCGCGCTGAAAAGCCGCATATTGTCGCGGGCCGGTCAATCCGTGTCAATTCAGGCGCTTGCCTAGACCCAGCCCCGCGATGGGCGTTGCAAAACCGTGGCGAGCCAGACTGGTTACTCGGCAGGATTCCACTGCTCGACCAACACCCGCACCGAGAACGGGTCGCGACTCGCGTAAACCTTGCGCGGCAGCGGCGGATTGCGCTCGGCGTACCAGTCGCGGTAATCAACGTGCCAGCCGTCCTGGTCCAGCGTGGCCGGCAGGCCATTGCTGCCGAAGGTCAGGATGGCCGGACGGCCGGGCGCGCGCAGCCCGCGCACCCACCATGCCAAATCGGCCACCGGCACATCCCAGCCGAATTCGCTGCGCATGACCTGGCTGGCATCGGCACCGGTCACGGGAACCTTGCCGGCGCCGGTCAGGACCGCGCCGTCCGGCCCACCATCCAGCTGTACGCTTTTGCCGGTGATCGGGGCGCGCAGGATAAACCTGTAACTCTGGCCATCCTGCTGCCATTCGAGGCTGCCGCTGCCGCCATCACGGCCATCCGATGCGGCGAAGCGGCCAGTCAGCCCCCAATCCTGCCGGGCGCCCAACTGCTGTTCGCGCACGGCCTGCGCCGCGAGTTGCTTCACCGTGCCCGGCTCACGCACCGGCAGCGGTGCACAGGCAGCCAGCAGCAGCATGGCCAGCGCAGCGCCACACCACGCAGCGATCCGCCATGTCATGGACGCAGTTTCCGTTCCGCGCTGCGCAGCGCCGGATTGCGTGGATCGAGCTTGCGCACCTTCGCGAACACCTCGCGCGCGTGCTGGTGCTGGCCGAGTTTCCACAGGACTTCTCCAAGATGCACGCCGATATCGGGATCCTGCTGCTTGCCCCAGGCGCGCTGCAGGTAGGTTTCGGCCTGATCGAGGTTGCCGAGCCGGTACTGCAGCCAGCCCCAGGAATCCATGATCGCGGCCGCTTCAGGCTGCGCCGCCAGCGCCTTGCGCAGCAATTCGGTCGCCTCGGGCAGGTCGCGGTCGGCGTCGGCCAGCGTGAAGCCCAGCGCGTTCATCGCTTCGACGTTGTCGGGGCTGAGCACCAGCACCCTGCGGAAATCGGCAAGCGCGGCATCGGTGTCACCGGCGTTGGCCTGCTCGATGCCGCGGTCGTAAATCAGCGCCGGATCATCCGGCAAGGCGGTCAGGCCACGGTCGTACACGGCGATAGCCTTCGCATGTTCGCCGTGCTGCGCATACAGCTGGGCGCCCAGCTCATAGGCGGTGCGCAAGCTGTCGGGGTCGTCCGCGTAATCCTGCTGCAACTGCTCGGCGAGCGTGTGGGCCTGGGCCGGCTGCCCGGTCTTGTCCAGCAACACCGCGCTGCGCACCTGCGCGTCGAAACCGTGCTGGCTGTCGGGATCGACCTTGCCGTACCACGCGAGCGCCTGCTGGTCGTGCTTCAGCAACTCGGCGAGCTGGCCCAGCAGGAACTCATTGTCCACGCGTTGTGTCGCGGGTGCGCGTTGCAACTCTGCGTACAGCCGTTGCAGCGCGGCATTGTCCTTGGCGCGTGCCGCAAACGCGACTCGCGCGGACCAGGTCGCTGGCGTCTGCGGACCCGCAGCCAGCACCTGCATCGCCTGGAGGTTCTTGCCCTGGTCGCCCAGCAACGACGCGTACCCGAGTCGCAAATCAGTATTGCGTGGGTGCGCCTGCACGCCCTTCGCGTACAACGCCTCGGCGCCGGGACGATCACCCGACGCGAGGCGCAGGCTGGCCGCCCAGCCGATGCTGGCGACGCCATCGAAGCGCGCGACCGCCGCGTCCGCCAGCTTGCGTGCGAACGCGTGCCGCCCAAGGTGCTCGCCCAGCTGGCTGAGTGCAACCCATACGCTCTCGTCAGCCGGCAACCGCGCGGGCGTCGCCATGGCTTCCAGGATCCTGCCGGCCAGTGCGCCATCGCGTGCCGACAGCAGGTCCGCCGCAAAGGTTTTCCAGTCCGCGGACTTGCCTGACGCCAACAGGATGCCGAACTGCCGCTCCGCTTCCGCACGGTCGCCCCGCAACATCGCGAGCTGTCCGCGCGCACCGGCCAGTTCGTGCGGGTCGGCGCCCAGCGCCTGCCAGCGCGCCAGCATCGCTGCAGCCTGCTCCGCATCGCGCGTCGCCAGCGCCAGTTGCAGCGCGCGCCGTGCAATAGCCGGGTCCGGCGAAATCCGTGCGGCTTCGGCATAGTTCGCAGCGGCCTTCGCGGTATCGCCATCCTGCAGCGCGAAACTCGCTGCGATCAGCAACGCCGCGGCCTTGCTGCTGGCGCTGCCGGTCGGAACGTCGAGCCGCGCCAGCGGCTGCTGCAGTGCGGCATGCGAGCCGTCCCGCACGGGCTGTTGCGCGCAGCCCGCCACCAGCACGCACACGGCGAGCAAGCCGGCAAACGCGCTAAAATGATGCGGCAAACTGCGCCGTTGCTTGAACTTGCCGGGCTGGGTCCACACACTCCGCACGAAATCCTTCCTCTTTGTTTTGCCGCCATGCGACAGCTTAGCCCGTCGCCGACTCCGTTCCCATGCCGCTGATTGCACTGGGTCTCAACCACCTCACCGCGCCGGTCGCGCTGCGCGAGCGGGTGGCCATCGACGCCGACGCGACCCCGCCGGCGCTGGCAGACCTTGCGTCGCAGCCGGGCGTGGACGAAGCCATGATCCTGTCGACCTGCAACCGCACCGAGCTGTACTGCAGCGTCCATGAAGGCGCCGAAAACGCACCGGAGCAGTGGTTGCATGCCCGCAATCAAATGACTCCTGGAAGGCTGGACGAGTTCCTGTACCGGCACACCGGCGGTGACGCCGTGCGGCATGTATTCCGGGTCGCCACCGGCCTGGAATCGATGATTCTGGGCGAGCCGCAGATCCTGGGGCAGGTCAAGGACGCCTGGCGCGCGGCGCGCTCGGCCAACACCCTGCACGCACCGATGGATCGCCTGCTGCAGAACGCCTTCGCCGTCGCCAAGCGGGTGCGCACCGAAACGCAGATCGGCACCGGGCCGGTGTCGGTCGCGTTCACCGCGGTGCGGCTGGTCGAACAGGCCTTCGCGGACCTGCGCGAATCCTGCGTGCTGCTGATCGGCGCCGGCGACACCATCGAACTGGCAGTGCGGCATCTCATCGAGCGCGGCGTCAAACGCCTGATCGTCGCCAACCGTACCGTCGACACCGCGCAGGCGCTGGTGAACCCCGTCGGCGGTTACGCGATCGCGCTGGCCGACCTGCCCAGACACCTCGCTGAAGCCGACATCGTGATCTCGGCCACCGCCAGCCGCGAACCCATCCTCGACGCACCGATGCTGGGCGAGGCGCTGCGCCAGCGTCGCCGTCGCCCCATGCTGCTGATCGACCTCGCGGTGCCGCGCGACATCGACCCTGCCGCAGCCGACCTGCCGGACGTGTTCCTGTACACCATCGACGACCTGCAGCAGGCCATCGACAGCGGCCGCCGCTCGCGTGAGGCGTCGATACGCGAAGCCGAGGCCATCATCGACCTGCAGGTCGAGCGCTATCTTGCGTGGCGGCGCGCCGCGGAATTCGACCAGCCGCTGCGCACGTATCGCGCCAACGCCGAGGCGCAGCGCGACGAAGTGCTGGCGCGTGCCCGCGAGATGCTGGCGCATGGGCGCGATCCCGACGAGGCGCTGGCCTATCTCGCCAACACCCTGACCGGCAAGCTGCTGCACACCCCGAGCGTGCGCCTGCATGAAGCCGCCGAACAGGGCGACCGGATGCTGCTCGATGCCGCCACCCGCCTGTTCGGGAACGGGCACGACGCGTGACTCCGCAACTGCAGCGCCGCCTCGAACAACTGCTGGAACGCCATCACGAGGTCGGCCTGCTGCTCGCTCAACCCGATGCCGCCGCCGACCCGAAACGCTTCCGCGAGCTGTCGCGCGAATACGCGCAGACCCAGGACCTTGCCGACACCTTCGTGGCCGCGCGCAAGGCCATCGCTGAACTGGAGCACGCACGCGCAATGCTGGCCGACCCCGACCTGCGCGAACTCGCCAACGACGAAATCGTGCGGCTGGAGCACGCCCGCGCCGGGCTGGAACAGCGCCTGCAAGCCCTGCTGGTGCCACGCGATCCGCTGGACGATGCCAACCTGTTCCTGGAAGTACGCGCCGGCACCGGTGGCGACGAAGCGGCGCTGTTCGCCGGCGACCTGTTGCGGATGTACCTGCGTTTCGCCGAACGCCGCGGCTGGCGCACCGAACTGATGTCCGCGCACGAAGGCGAACATGGCGGCTACAAGGAAGCCGTGGCGCGCATCGAAGGTGCGGGGGCGTACGCCGCGCTGAAGTTCGAGTCAGGCACCCATCGCGTTCAGCGCGTGCCCGTCACCGAGGCCTCGGGGCGCGTCCACACCTCCGCCGCGACGGTCGCGATCCTGCCGGAGGTGGAAGACATCACCGACATCGAATTGCGCGACGCCGACCTGAAGGTCGATACCTATCGTGCCTCGGGCGCGGGCGGCCAACACGTCAACAAGACCGACTCGGCCATCCGCATCACCCACCTGCCGAGCGGCATCGTGGTCGAGTGCCAGGACGAGCGCAGCCAGCACAAGAACCGGGCACGCGCACTGAGCCTGCTGAAGGCGCGCCTGCTGGATTCGCAGCGCGCCGAACAGGCCGCGCGGCAGGCCGCGACGCGCAAGCTGCAGGTGGGCTCGGGCGATCGCAGCCAGCGCATCCGCACCTACAATTTTCCGCAGGGCCGCGTCACCGACCACCGCATCAACCTGACCCTGTACCAGCTGCCGCAGATCCTCGACGGCGATCTCGACGAGTTGACCGGCGCACTGGCGCGCGAGTCGCACGCGGAAGCGCTGGCGGCGCTGGGGAGCGCGGCGTGAGCTCGTCCGGGCCCAGCGACCTCGACACGCGGCTTGCGCGCATCCTCGACAAGGTCGGGCCGGGCGCTGGCGTGCCTCCCGCCCCGCCCCAGGCGCCGGCCGCCAACGCCATCCCGGCTGTGCTGGAGACGCGATTCGCGCAAATCGCGGGGCTGCTGGAACGCGGCGACGCGGCCTCGGCCGAACCGCTCGCGCGCGACCTGCGCAATGCCTGCCCGGGGGTTGCCGAAGCCGTGCGCATGCATGGCATCGCGTTGCTGATGCTCGGCCGTGCGGATGAAGCCCGCGCAACCTTGCAGGAAGCCGTGCGCCTCGCGCCCGGCGAATACCTCGCGCGCTGCAACTATGCCGCTGCACTGCTGGCATGCGGCGACGCCGGCGCCGCGATCGACCTGCTCCGGCAAGTCGCGCGCGAGCACCCACACGACGCCGGTGTGCGCAACAACCTCGCCAACGCGCTGCGCAGCGTCGGCGATGACGTGCACGCCCGCGAGGAGTATCTCGCCGCGCTGGCGGCGGTACCCGGCCACCCCGGCGCCACCCTCAACCTTGCCGCCGTGGAACTGGCGCTGGGCCGGCTCGACGATGCCGAACACCGGCTGCGCGCGCTGCTTGCGCGTGTGCCCCATCCACAGGCATGGCTGCTGCTCGGCAATGTGCTGAATGCGCGTGGTGATTTCGCCGGCGCCGAGGCCGCCTACCTGTCCGGTGCACGAATGGCGCCCGCAGCCGCGGAATTCCCGTACCAGGCGGGCCTGATGGCGGACGAGCAGCACCGCTACGCCGATGCCGCCGGGTTCTATCGCCGGGCTCTGCACCTCGATCCCAACCTGCAACTCGCGGAAGGCCAGCTGCTGTTCGTACTGCGCCGGCTGTATGACTGGGCTGGCGCGGCGCCGCTGGGTGCGCGCCTGCGTTCACGCGTGGTGCGCGGCGACAACGCTGGCGAGATCGATCCGTTTGCATTCCTCGCCGAAGACGCCACGCCGGCCGAACAACGGGTGTGCGCGCAGGCGCAAGCCGCACGCGTGACGCGCATGCTGCAACCGCTGCGCGAGCACCTGCACTTCAAGTACCCGTCGCGCGCGGACGGTGCGCCGCTCAGGGTCGGGTTCGTGTCGGCGGGTTTCGGCGCGCGCGCGGGTGTTCCGCACGCAACCGCGCTGCTGACCGCCGCCTTCTTCGAGGAATTCGGCACGCTCGACGGTATCGAGCTGCACCTCATCGCCACCACGCCCGACCCCGGCAGCCCGATCCGGCAGCGCCTGCGCGCGGCCGCGCACCGCTTCCACGAAGTCGATGGCGTGCCCGTGCCCGACCTCGCGCAACGCATCCACCAGGCCGGCATCGACATCCTGGTCGATGTGGACGGCTGGTGCGCGGGCGCCGTGCCGGGCGTGTTCGCCCTCCGGCCCGCACCGGTGCAGGCCAACTGGCTGGCCTATCCCGGCACCTCCGGCGCGGCGTTCATCGACTACATCATCGCCGACCGTTTCATCATTCCCGAAGCATCGCGGCGTTTCTATTCCGAAGCGGTCGCGTGGCTGCCGCGCTGCTACCAGCCGTCCGACACCACCCGCCTGTTGTTCGACGCGCCGCCACGCACATCGTTCGGCCTGCCCGCCGACGCCGTGGTGTTCGCAAGCTTCAACAATTCATGGAAGCTCAACGCGGCCAGCTTCGAACGCATGTGCGCGGTGCTGCGCGCGGTGCCGGATGGCGTGCTGTGGGTGCTGAACGCGGGACGCGACGCCGACGCGCGCCTGCGCGAAGCGGTGCGCGGACACGGCATCGACCCGCGCCGGCTGGTGTTCTCGCCGTCGCTGCCGCACCTGCAGCACCTCGCACGCTTCCGGCTGGCGGACCTGTTCCTCGACACCAACCCCTACAACGCGCACACCACCGCTTCCGATGCGATCTGGGCCGGCTGTCCGGTGCTGACGCGGCCCGGCGAAACGTTTGCCTCGCGGGTTGCCGGCAGCCTCAACCATTACCTCGGGATGCCCGAACTCATCGCGCGTGACGACGACGCCTTCATCGCCACCGCCGCGCGTCTCGGCAACGATCGCGCGGTATTGGCCACGCTGCGCGCGCGATTGGAAGCACAGCGCGACACCTCCGGCCTGTTCGACATGGAGGTCTATGCACGCGACTTCGCCGCGTTGCTCCACGAAATGGATGCGCGGCAGCGCCAAGGCCTGCCACCGAAGGCCATCGCACCGCAGGAACCCACCCGCGCGCTCGGGTAAGCCTGACACTGTGGTGCTGCGAACATCGCGGCGCACAAAGCGTGACGCTGTTCGCACCGCATGCGTGCGTCCGTGTGCAACTCTGGCCAACCAAACGGAGACAAGGTGCGCGATTGACCAAGGTCATGACGTCGCAGTCAACCTGGTGAACACATATTCACCATGCGTCGCATCCTGCCATTCGCCACCCTCTGCTTGCTAGCCATCGTCGCGACTGCACTGGCAAACCCCAGCTATGCTTCACGCAAACGCACGATCACTTTCAGCGGACGGATCCTTGCCGGCAACGCTCCACTTGCTCCGGGAGACGTCGTCACCATCCGTGGCGCCGTGATCGCGCGTTCGGAAAGCTGCGTCGAGGTCCACATCGCCCCGGCACAACCGGCGGCCAGCCCGAATCTATGGTTGTGCTCGTCGGAAGGCTGCAACGCCAGTGGCATGCCGGAGGTGGGCGAACCCGTCGTCGCACGCGCGCGGATCACCGGCATCAAAACGACGCCCGAAGGAGAGGTTCCCTTCTCCGAATCTTTCGTGCTGATGCGGCTGGATTGACGCGCGGTTGCGCGATTCACACGGGCGGCCGTGTGGCAACCAAAGCACTGGCGTGTGCGAAAATGCGTATTGCCATGCATTGCAGGACCCTGCCATGACTGCCCTGGACCAATTCGTGCCCCTGACGCTTTGCGTGTTGACAGTGTCGGATACGCGCACGCGCGAGAACGATACTTCCGGCGACTTTCTCGCCACGGCACTGACAGAAGCCGGTCACCATTTGCACGAGCGCAAGCTGTTGCGTGACGACAAGTACGCGATCCGCGCGCAGGTCGCCGCCTGGATCGCGGACACGCACGTGCACGGCGTGCTGATCACCGGCGGCACCGGTTTCACCGGCCGCGATTCGACGCCGGAAGCCGTGTTGCCGCTGCTGGACAAGGAGATGCCGGGCTTCGGCGAACTGTTCCGCGCGATCAGCTTCGAGGAAATCGCCACGTCATCGCTGCAGTCGCGTGCATTCGCCGGACTGTCCAACCAGACCTTCGTGTTCGCCTTGCCGGGCTCGACCTCGGCCTGCCGTACCGCGTGGGAAAAATTGCTGCGCGCGCAACTCGATGCGCGCACACGGCCGTGCAACCTCGTGGGGCTGATCCCGCGTCTCGGCGAACGCTGATTCAGTCCGTGGCAAAGCCGTGCAGGCTCTGTTCCGGCAGCGCTTCGCGTGTCACCGATGCCACCCGCGCTGCGGGCGGACCATGGTGCAGCCACGCATCCAGTTCAGCAACCGCCTCGGCACTGCCCGAGGCGACAACTTCCACCCTGCCATCCGCGAGATTCCGCGCGTAACCGGCAAGTCCAAGCTGCAGCGCCCGTTCGCGCGTGGAGGAGCGGAAGAACACGCCCTGCACCTTGCCCGCAACGAAGAAACGCGCACAAGCCACGTCAGTGGCCCGCCGAGGCACCCGGCTTGGCAGCTATCGCACGCGCCAACAATTTTTCATCCACCGGCGCAATGAAGCGGTCGGCCAGCTGCCCGTCCGGCGCGATGAGATACGTCGTCGGCAACACTTCCGGCGCCTCGATGCCGATTGGCGGATGATCCATGTCCACCGTGGCCAGCGGGTAGGCGACCGGATGTTTCTGCGCGAACTTGACGATGTCCGCGCGCGGGCTGCGGTCCCAGGCAAGTCCGATCGCAACGACATCCTTGTGGGTCGTGACGAACTTCGAAATCGCCGGCATTTCCGCGATGCACGGCGAACACCAGGTCGCCCAGAAATTGACGATCACCCACTTGCCGCGCTGTTGCGCGAGATCGAAGGTCTTGCCGTCCAATGTCTGGATGACCAGCGCCGGACGCGCGCCGTCGGCATTTACGGGCGCAGCGGCCCAGGCGCCGCCGGCCAGCGGCGCCGTCGCCAGCGCCACCATCACCAACCAGAAACCACGCATCTTCACGATGACACCTCCACGCGTTGTTCGGCGAACAGGGCGCGCAAGGGATGCGCGAGGCTGTCGCGTTCTGCTGCCGACGCGCGCAACAATACCGCACGCGCTTGCGGAGCCAGGCCTGCCGCCGCGACCTCCAGCAACACGGGATCGGTGGGCAGCCGGTAGCCGCCGATCCTGAACAGGTCGTCGACGTGCACGCTGTCCAGATCGCGCGCCAGCAGCCAGTTGCCGGATTCACCGCGCTGGATCAGCCCCGTGCGGCGCAGGTCGCCAAGATACCGCTGCAGCAGGTCCGCGGTCAGGAACCGTTCGTCCCGGAGCAGCGCGGATTCGGCCAGCCCCTCGCCGGCGCGCTGGGCCTCGGCGAAACGCTGCACCACCCGCAACAGCCCGACGAATTCGCACCCCGGGGGCAACAACTCGCTCTGATTGCGGTATTCGAACGCGGTCAGCGCGGCCGTGAGGGTCGCGCCCAGCAGCACGATCACCCACGACAGGTAAATCCAGATCAGGAAGATCGGGATCGCCGACAACGGGCCATAGATTTCGCTGTAGTTGGCGAAATGGCGCACGTACAACACGAAGCCCTTGCGCGCGAACTCGAACAGCACCGCCGCAACCAGTGCGCCGAGGATGGCATCGCGCCAGCGCATCCGGCAGTTCGGCACCAGCCGGTACAGCACCGCCAGCCCGATCCAGCTGATCAGGAACGGCGCCAGCGCCCACAGCCGGAACCCCGGGATGCCATGCCCGGCCACGCCGCGCCACAGCGGTTGCGCATACACCCAGGAACTTGCACCGACGCCGGCCGCGAACAGCAGCGGTCCCAGGGTCAGCGCCGTCCAGTACAGCAGGAAACGCGCGCTGCCCTTGCGCGGCGCCGGCACCCGCCAGATGCGGTTGAAGCGGTCCTCGATGCTGGACATCATCATAAGCGCGCTGGCCAGCAGCACCAGCACGCCCACCACCGTCAGGCGGCTGGCGTTGTCCGCGAACTGGAGCAGGTATCCTTGCACGGTTTCGCCCGCGGCAGGCACGAAGCTCCTGAAAATGAAACGCGTCACGTTGTCGCGCAGGCCGGCAAACACCGGGAACACCGACACCATCGCGACCACGGCCGCCAGCATGGGCACGATCGCGAACAAGGTGGTGTACGACAGCGCGCCGGCAGTTTCGAAGCACTTGTCGTCGCGGAAACGCCGCCACAGGAAACGGGCGAACGCCTGCAGGCGATCGCGTTTCGTCCCGGAACTGCCGGCAGGTGTCGAACGCATGGCGCGAGGCTAGTGCAATCCCGAGACAAAAGGAAACCGGACAAAGATGGAAATCCTGATTCTTTATT
>JAFEDX010000046.1 GCA_018241365.1 Pseudomonadota bacterium | reverse complement strand
ACGAACGGCGTCACGTAGTTCAGCACCAGCTTGCCGGCGAGGTGCGCGTTCATCACGCCGTGGACCAGCTCGTCGCCGTGGTTGAACAGGTTCAACCAACTGCCGACCACGAATGCGATCAGCGCGGTGCGTTTGAGGTGCACCGGCGCGCACACGATGCGCGCCCAGGTCGTGAGGGTCGTCCACATGGCCGAAGCATAGCTTCGGCGCGGCGGTGTGCGCACACGCCTATCGCCCGTCCGTCACGCCTTGTTGACGGGACAAACGTTCGCGAGGGTAGAGATGCCGAGCGCCCAGGTCTGCACTTCGATGTGCTCGACTGGCTGGCCGTCATAGGCATTGACGAGTTGCCACTGGTCCGGGCCCAGCCGCTCGAGATTGACCCGGCACTCCGAGTAGTGCTTGAAGATGCCGTTGGTGAGATAGCGGATCACCAGCGAACCGCGGCCTGCCTGCGCCTCGATCTCACCGCGCAGGAAGATCGCCTTGACGCCCTGGCCCTGGCCCAGCACCACGCCGTCCCGGCTTTCGATGCCCGTCAACGGATACACCTGTCCTTTCGCCAACACGGGCTCGCTGGTTTTGTTGTCGCGGGTTTCAAGGTAAATGCCGCGAACCTGGGCGTGGCCGTCGAGCATCAGTTCGATATTGCTGACGCTGGTATCGCGGTCGTTGGTGATGGCCGCGAGGGGCACCGCGGTGAATCCCGCGGGCAGCGATGTCGCGAACGCGGCGGTCGAGGAAAACAGGGCCAGGGCGAAGACGGCGGACAAGCAGGCAAGTTTCACGGGTTGGAACACCTCAGGAACGAAGGGAAGGAGAAATCGGGTGATGGTGCAGGGAATATTCAGCGTGAACGCACTTTGGAAAGTCGTCCCGCATGATGCGGTGACGCCAACTCACAGGCATGGCGACGGCGACGGCTCCGCAAGGTGGATCGCCTGAACACGGGCAGGCTGCCCATGCCTGACCAGATACGGCAAGGGGCGGTACCTGACAGCCGTGTCGGGCGTGGGGGACGGGTGTCGCGAGATGGACAGTGCTCCAGCGCGAACGAGCGCGCGAGCGGGTGGATCAGCGTTGAACGAAGACGCACACTATACAGACGATTTTGCTGCACTGCAACATTCGCCGAAATGACACGGACCGAGGCTTTTAGGATCAGCCCCGGCACCACCCGTCTTGCCGATGGCGACGAGGCAGTAGTGAGGTCCCACCGTCGCGCCTTGTTCGTGTGTTACACATGTGCTACTTTGACCTGAAGCACATCCGCGTCGGAGCGCGTCATGAGTACCACCACGATTCGCCTGCCTGATGATCTCAAGGCCCGCGTTGCCGTGGCAGCGGAACGGGCGGGCACCACCTCGCACAATTTCATCCTGGAAGCGGTTGCGGAGAAGACCGTCCGAGCCGAGCACTTTGACGACTTCGACGCGGTGGCCGAAGCACGGTATGCACGCATCGTCGAATCCGGGAAAACCATCTCCTGGGACGACATGCGGAAATACCTGGAACAACGCATTACCCACGTGCCCGCACGACGCCCCGCGCCGCGCAAGTTGGCAAAGTAGCGTGCCACGCATCGAGCTTGCGCCCGAAGCCGGGGAAGATTTCGACCGCATCCTCGACCACCTCTGGCAGCACGAGGTGGCGAACCCCACTGCCCGTGTGCGTGAAATCATCACCGCCATCAACGTGTTGGGGACCAGCCCATTGATCGGCCGCCCCGTGCGCAATGACAAGCGGGCGCTGGTCATCGGCAAGGGATCGCACGGTTACGTCGCGCTGTACCGTTACGTGGCCGAAGTCGATATCGTGTTCGTCCTGGCCGTGCGATCGCAACGCGAAGCCGGATTTGCCAGACCCTGACGAACGAGCGCGTTCGCCGGGACTCCGGACAATGCCGTGGAAAGCGTGGCTAACAAAAAGCCCCGTGATCGCTCGCGGGGCTTTGGTTTGCAACATGCAACGCAACGCGGGTTCGTACCCTCACCCGCCGCTGCGCGGCACCCTCTCCCGAGGGGAGAGGGGAGCAACGCGGTCTTAGAAGTCCATGCCGCCCATGCCACCCATGCCGCCGCCCATGCCACCGCCGGCGCCGCCGCCGTGGTTGTGCTCTTCCTTCTTGGGCGCTTCGCCGATCATCGCTTCCGTGGTGATCATGAGGCCGGCGATCGAGGCCGCGTTCTGCAGCGCCGAACGGGTGACCTTGGTCGGATCGAGGATGCCCATCTCGACCATGTCGCCGTATTCGCCGGTGGCGGCGTTGTAACCGTAGTTGCCCTTGCCTTCGGCGACCTTGTTCAACACCACCGACGGCTCTTCACCGGCGTTGGCGACGATTTCGCGCAGCGGGGCTTCCATCGCACGGCGCGCGATCACGATGCCGTGTTCCTGGTCCTCGTTGTCGCTCTTGAGCTTGGCGATCGAGTGCACCGCGCGCACCAGCGCCACGCCGCCGCCCGGCACCACGCCTTCTTCCACCGCCGCACGCGTGGCGTGCAGGGCATCTTCGACGCGTGCCTTCTTTTCCTTCATCTCGACTTCGGTCGCGGCACCGACCTTGACCACCGCCACGCCGCCGGACAGCTTGGCAACGCGTTCCTGCAGCTTCTCGCGGTCGTAGTCGGAGGTGGTTTCCTCGATCTGCGCCTTGATCTGCTTGATGCGGCCTTCGATGCCCTTGGTGTCGCCGGCGCCGTCGATGAGGGTGGTGTTTTCCTTGGTGACGACGACCTTCTTGGCGCGGCCGAGATCCTTGACGGTGGCCTTTTCGAGTTGCAGGCCGACCTCTTCGGAAATCACGGTGCCCGCGGTCAGGATGGCCATGTCTTCCAGCATCGCCTTGCGACGATCACCGAAGCCCGGCGCCTTCACCGCGCACACCTTGACGATACCGCGGATGGTGTTGACCACCAAGGTTGCCAGAGCTTCACCTTCGACTTCTTCGGCGACGATCAGCAGCGGCTTGCCCGACTTGGCGACGCCTTCCAGCACAGGAAGGAGATCACGCACATTGGAGATTTTCTTGTCGTGCAGCAGGATGTACGGGTCCTCCAGCTCGCACTGCATCGACTGCTGGTTGTTGATGAAGTAGGGCGAGAGGTAACCGCGATCGAACTGCATGCCTTCGACGACGTCCAGCTCGTTTTCCAGGCCCGAACCGTCCTCGACCGTGATCACGCCTTCCTTGCCGACCTTGTCCATCGCCTCGCTGATGAGCTTGCCGATGTGCTCGTCGCCGTTGGCGGAGATGGTGCCGACCTGCGCGATCGACTTGGAATCGGCCGACGGCTTGGAGAGCTTCTTCAGCTCGTCGACGGCTGCCGCGACGGCCTTGTCGATGCCGCGCTTCAGGTCCATCGGGTTCATGCCGGCGGCGACCGCCTTCATGCCCTCGCGGATCATCGCCTGCGCCAGCACGGTCGCGGTGGTGGTGCCGTCACCGGCGGCGTCGGAAGTCTTGGAAGCGACTTCCTTCACCATCTGCGCGCCCATGTTCTCGAACCTGTCGGCGAGTTCCACTTCCTTTGCCACGGACACGCCGTCCTTGGTGATGGTGGGGGCGCCGAAGCTCTTCTCGAGCACGACGTTGCGGCCCTTGGGACCGAGGGTGGCCTTGACCGCGTTGGCCAGGGCGTTGACGCCGCGCACCATGCGCGAACGAGCGTCTTCGGAAAAACGGATTTCTTTGGCTGCCATGGGATTATTCCTGTAAGACTTTGCTTTGGATCATCATGCCGGCGAAGGCCGGCATCCATTTGGCTTGCGAAGAAGCTGGATTCCGGCCTGCGCCGGAATGACGGCTGGGAATCAGGCGATCTGAGATCAGCCTTCAATAATTGCCATCAAATCTTCTTCACGCATGACGAGCAGTTCCTCGCCATCGATCTTGACCTCGGTGCCGGAATACTTGCCGAACAGCACCTTGTCGCCGGCCTTGACCGCCAGCGGACGGACCTTGCCGTCTTCGAGGATCTTGCCGGTGCCTACGGCGACAACCTGGCCCTTGATCGGCTTTTCGGTCGCGGTGTCGGGGATGACGATGCCGCCGGCGGATTTGGTTTCCGCCTCGAGGCGCTTGATGATGACGCGGTCGTGCAACGGACGAAGCTTCATGACGACTCCAGCTTTCGGTGTTGGGGAAGGGGCGTGCTGCTGTTAGCACTCGGCAGCAACGAGTGCTAATTGTAAGGTCGGATGCCGGGGTTTCAAGTAGGAGCGGCGGAAGCCGCGACTTCGGCAACCATCGCGATTGAAGCCGCCAGCCATGGCCGAAAGCTCCATGGTCGGGCCTTCCGGCCCTCCTACACTCACGGCCAGCCTGACTTCGAGACCCATCCATGACCGCCCTGCTCTGCTTGTCCACCTGCCCCGACGCGGAAACCGCCACCCGCATCGCCCGCGCACTGGTCGAGGAACGGCTGGCCGCCTGCGTGAACCGGGTTCCGGGCATCGCATCAACCTATCGCTGGCAGGGTGCGGTTCTCGAGGATGCCGAGGTGTTGCTGCTGATCAAGACCACCCGGGAACGTTTCGAGGCCTTGCGTGCGAGGTTGATCGAACTGCACCCCTACGAGGTGCCGGAGCTGATCGCGCTGGACATCGCCGCAGGCAACCCGGCCTATCTTCAATGGATCGCCGCGGAAACCGCTGGCTGACGGGATTCACAGTAGCTGGCCATCGGCGGGCGGGCCTGCGAAAATCACCTTTTGGCATCCCGGACCCAATTGAGCCGCTACGCTGTGCGGCACGGTTCGCTCTCCTCCAGGAACCGGTGTCGGCGGGTGCCTGTCTCAGCTTGCGGTTGTCGTGCCATGTCAGTCTCCGGAAATCCGTTTGCGCGCCTGATGCTGCTGGCGTCGCTGCTGCTCGCCGCCACGGGCGCGTTCGCGCAAAGCCTGAGTCCCGGCGACGGCCTGTTGCCGGTGACGCAGGCGTTCGCGCTGAAGCCCATCATCGCCAAGCCGGGCACGATCGCGCTGCACTTCGACATCGCACCGCACTATTACCTGTACCGCGGCCGCATCGAGGCGAAAATCCTCACCACCGGGATCACCGCCGGCAGACTCAACCTGCCTCCGGGCAAGCAGGAACACGATCCCTTCCTCGGCGATGTCGAGATCTACCACGACAGCGTGGATGGCGCGTTGCCCTACAGCGCAGCCGGTGCCATGCCGGCCACCCTGCAGGTTGCGGTGACCTATCAGGGTTGCCACGAGATCGAGCCGAAAATCTGCTATCCGCCCAACACCGAGACGTTCACGCTGCCGACCGTGGGCGGCGGACCGATCGGTTCCGCGAACGGCGGCGCGAGCGGAGGACTCGGCAACGCCATCGCAACCTCGCTGGGTGCCACCCCTGCAAAAACCACGCCTCCGCCCACCACAGGCATGGCGAACGCGGCGGTGGAATCCACCGCGGCAATGGCGCCTCTGTCCACCGGATTCGCGTTCGCGCTGCTGCTGGCTTTCGTGGGCGGCCTGATCCTGAACCTCATGCCCTGTGTGTTGCCGATCCTTGCGGTCAAGGCGGTTGGGGTGCTGGAAAGCAACACCAGCCGCGCCGAGGCGCGCCGCCATGCGCTGGCCTACGGCGCAGGCGTGGTGTGCACATTTCTGGCGATCGGTCTGGTCATCCTCGGGTTGCGCGGCGCGGGTCACGCCGTAGGCTGGGGCACCCAGTTGCAGCAACCGGTGATCGTGGCGGTGCTGGCGTGCGTGCTGTTCGCGGTCGGCTTGTCGATGTCGGGCGTGGTGTCGTTCGGATCACGCCTTGGCAACGTGGGCGCCAGCCTGACCGGCCGCGGCGGAGTGGCCGGCAACTTCTTCACCGGCGTGCTGGCGGTGGTGGTCGCGAGCCCCTGCACCGCACCGTTCATGGGCGCGGCACTGGCCTATGCGTTCATTGCCCCTGCCTCGCATGAACTTGCGGTGATGCTGGCGCTGGGTATCGGTCTTGCGCTGCCATTGACCTTGATCGGGCTGGTTCCGGCACTGGCGCGCCTGTTGCCGAAGCCGGGACGCTGGATGGAAACCCTGAAACAGGTGCTCGCGTTTCCGATGTACCTGTCGGCGGTGTGGCTGGTGTGGGTGCTGGCAAATCAGCGCGGCGCCGACGCGGCCGCGCTGGTGCTGATCGCGATGGTGCTGCTCGCGGCCGCGCTGTGGTGGCATGGTCGCGCGCAGCCGGGACGCAGGCTGGGACACGCCTTCACGCTGCTGCTGGCGCTGGCCACGCTGGTTTCGTTGTACGGCGTGGCGCGGGTCGCACCGCCCACGCGTGCGGCGACGATGGATCCCCATGTGGTGTCCTTCAGCCCCGCGAAACTGCAATCCCTGCGTGCAGCCGGCACCCCGGTGTTCGTGGACATTGGCGCCGACTGGTGCGTCACCTGCAAGGCCAATGAATATGCCGTGCTGGACACGCAGGCCTTCCGCAGCCTGCTGAAGACCACCGGTGCGGTGTACATGAAAGGCGACTGGACCGACGTCAATCCCGTGATCGGCGCCTACCTGCGCGAATTCCATTCGCCGGGCGTGCCGCTGTACGTGGTGTACCCACGTGGCCAAGGCGCTGGTCGTGCCTTGCCGACCGTGCTGACCGCATCACTGGTCCGCAGCGCGCTCGTCCATGCCGACGCCGAGCCTGCCACGCGATGATGGATCGCCGAACCCTGCTGATCCTGGCGCTGGCCTGCCTTGCCGCATTCGGCGGCTGGTGGCTGCAATACCGCATGGCCAATGAAATGCCGGCCCAGCCGCCAGCACCGGCCGGAGTCAAGACCCTGGCCACCGGCGATTCGGCCAGCGACTACGCGCTTCCCGACCTCGATGGCCAGACCACGGCCTTGGCCAAATGGCACGGCAAGGCCGTGCTGCTGAATTTCTGGGCCACCTGGTGCGCGCCTTGCCGCGAGGAAATGCCGATGCTGGCGAAGTTCCAGCGTGAACATGCCGGCGACGGAGTACAAGTGGTTGGCATCGCCATGGAACAACCGCAATCCGCCACTGAATTCCTGAAACAGGTGTCGGTCGGATATCCCATCCTGATCGGCATCGATGCCGACCCGGTGCCGACCACCGTGTTCGGCGATACGGCAGGGCTGTTGCCCTACAGCGTGCTTATTGGGCGCGACGGCCGCATCCTTGCAACCAAGCTGGGACCGCTCGATCCGGCTACGCTGAAGGGCTGGCTGGACGAAGCTGGGCAACCCAACTCTTGAAACACGCTTTTAACTTCGTCCATCTCCAGCGATCCGCCATGAATCGCTGGACAAAACGTGAACGACAGTTCAGACTTCGCGGCTTCCGGCCACCCGGCCCCGGCTTTCGTAACCCGCGTGGCGCAGATCCTCGTCCTCCATGGTCCCAACCTCAACCTGCTCGGCAAGCGTGAGCCGGAGGTCTATGGACGCACCACGCTGGCCGACATCGAGGTCGCACTCGCCGCGCAGGCCAAAGCCGCCGGACATGCATTGGCAAGCTTCCAGTCCAACGCTGAACACGAACTGGTGGACCGCGTGCAGGCCGCCCGGCACGACGGTACCGCCTTCATCCTGATCAATCCGGCTGCCTTCACCCACACCTCGGTCGCGCTGCGCGACGCGCTGGCCGCGGTGGCGATTCCGTTCATCGAAATCCACCTGTCCAACCCGCACGCGCGCGAGCCGTTCCGCCACCACTCGTACCTATCCGACCTTGCGGTTGGCGTGGTCGCCGGTTTCGGCGCCGACAGCTATCGCTACGCGCTGGACGCCGCGATCAAGCGGTTGGCTTCACCCCACTGACCCATTCAAATCCAGGCGAGACCATCATGGATCTGCGCAAAGTCAAGAAACTGATCGAACTGCTGGAAGAATCCAACCTCTCGGAACTCGAGATCAAGGAAGGCGAGGAAGTCGTGCGCCTGTCGCGTTTCCCCACCGGCAGCGTCGCCGCGCCCCAGGTGATCGCGGCACCGGCTGTCGCCGCGCCCATCGCTGCACCGACGGCAGGCACGGCATCCGCATTTGCCGCAGCAGCCGCGTCGGCTCCGGCAGTACCCGGCTTGCCACCCGGCCACGTGGTGCGCTCGCCGATGGTCGGCACCTTCTACGCGGCGTCCTCGCCGGGCGCCGAGCCGTTCGTGAAGGTCGGCCAGCAGGTCAGGATCGGCGATCCGCTGGGTGTGATCGAGGCCATGAAGATGTTCAACCAGATCGAGGCCGAAGTCGCCGGCACCGTGCTCGCCATCGTGGCCGAAAACGGCCAGCCGGTGGAATTCGACCAACCGCTGTTCGTGATCGGCTGATCGCCATGCTCGACAAGGTTCTCATTGCCAACCGCGGCGAGATCGCGCTGCGCGTGCTGCGCGCCTGCCAGACCATGGGCATCAGGACCGTGGCAGTGCACTCGACCGCCGACAGCAACCTGAAGCACGTCGGCATGGCCGATGAATCCATCTGCATCGGCCCGGCGCCGTCCGCACAGAGTTACCTGAACATCCAGGCCATCATCGCGGCTGCGGAAGTCACCGACGCCAGCGCGATCCATCCCGGCTACGGCTTTCTGTCCGAGAACGCCGACTTCGCCGAACAGGTGGAACAATCGGGCTTCATCTTCGTGGGGCCGCGCGCCGAAACCATCCGGATGATGGGCGACAAGGTCGAGGCCATCAAGGCGATGCAGGCCGCGGGCGTGCCGTGCGTGCCGGGTTCGGATGGCCCGCTGGACGACAACGTCGAGCGCAGCCTCGAGATCGCCCGCAGGATCGGTTACCCCGTGCTGATCAAGGCCGCAGGTGGTGGTGGTGGACGCGGCATGCGCGACGTGCACACCGAAGCGCATCTTGGCAACGCCATCGCGACCACCCGCGCCGAGGCGCGCGCGGCGTTCGGCAACGATCAGGTGTACATGGAGAAGTTCCTCGAGAACCCCCGCCACGTCGAGATCCAGATCCTGGCCGACGGCCAGGGGCACGCGATCCACCTGTGCGAACGCGACTGCTCGATGCAGCGCCGCCACCAGAAAGTCGTGGAAGAAGCGCCCGCGCCCGGCATCACGCCGGAGATGCGCGCCGAGATCGGCAAGATCTGCACCGACGCCTGCCTCCGCATCGGCTACCGCGGCGCCGGCACCTTCGAGTTCCTGTTCCAGGACGGACGTTTCTATTTCATCGAGATGAACACCCGCATCCAGGTCGAGCATCCGGTGACCGAACTCATCACCGGCGTGGACCTGGTGCGCGAGCAGCTGCTGATTGCCGATGGACAGCCGCTGTCGATCCGGCAGGAAGACATCTTCCCGCACGGCCATGCGATCGAATGCCGCATCAACGCCGAAGACCCCGACACCTTCATGCCCTGCCCCGGCACCGTGAAGCGCTTCGAGGCGCCGGGCGGCCCCGGCGTGCGCATCGACACGCATTTGTACGACGGCTACCGGATTCCTCCGAACTACGATTCGATGATCGGGAAACTCATCGTGCACGGCTTCGACCGCAGGACCGCAATCGCGCGCATGCGCACCGCGCTCAGCGAAACCGTGATCGAAGGCATCAAGACCAACCTGCCGCTGCAACAGCGGATCATGGGCGACTCGGGCTTCAAGCACGGCGGGCGCAACATCCACTACCTCGAAAAGCGCATCCGCGAGCAGAAGGAGAAAGGCATCGGCCTGGGGAGTTGAGTTGCGGCGCCGTGTTCACAATCGCGCGCTGCGGTCGATCGCCAGCAGCGGCGCGAAAGTCGCGTCGATATCCAGTCCGCGTGCGAACAACATCATCTGGAAGCGCTCGCCCATTTCGCCCGGCAGCGTAAGCCGCTTGATTTCCTGTGCCAGCGTGTAACGCGCGGCTTCGTCCGTTGCCGCGGCGTGCGCAGATGTAAAAACATCCTGCAATCCGGCGGCGACCAGGAATTCGGACTGGAAGGCATAACTCACCGGGTCGAAGCCGGCACCGACACCGGCCTCGGCCAGCGCGGTGAAGTCGACCGAGGCGGTGATGTCCTGCAGACCCGGCAGAATGAAGGGATCGGCGTGCGCGCGGTGGCGGTAGTGGCACAACAAGGTGCCGTCGCGGCGTTCGGGCAGGTAGAACTCACGGCGCACGTAGCCATAGTCGATGAACAAGGCCGCTCCGCGCTGCATCTCGCCCGCGATCGCTTCCAGCCACCACGGCAACTGCGGCAACACTTCCGAGCGGTAACCGTCCTCGAATTCGCGAACGAGAGACCGCTGCAGGTGCCGCACCGCGCCCGCGACCAGCGGATCGGTGGGTCGATCGGTGCGCGCGAACGTGCCCTCAGCGCCAGCATCGACGTGTTCCTCGAACACCTCGCCGTCGCGTACCGTGAAGCGCGTCACCGGCAGCGCATCCAGCACCTCGTTGGCGAACAGCACGCCCGACCATGGGTGCGGCGGCGGGCGATCCAGCCACGCGCAACGCGCAAACAAGGCTTCCGGAAGTTCGGCACGCAGCCGCTCGCGCTGGCGCTCGCGCAG
>JAFEDX010000045.1 GCA_018241365.1 Pseudomonadota bacterium | reverse complement strand
AAGGAAACCGGACAAAGATGGAAATCCTGATTCTTTATTACAGCCGCGACGGCCACGTCGCCCAGCTCGCGCGGCTGATCGCGCGC
Source organism: Pseudomonadota bacterium (assembly GCA_018241365.1). Taxonomy (GTDB): domain Bacteria; phylum Pseudomonadota; class Gammaproteobacteria; order Xanthomonadales; family Rhodanobacteraceae; genus 66-474. The sequence goes on along the minus strand of JAFEDX010000045.1, from coordinate 10,406 downwards.
GGCGTCGAGGAGGTCGAAGGCGTGCGTGCGCGGCTGCGCCAGGTGCCGCCGGTCGCGCCCGTCACCGCGATCGCTCAACCCCCCGTCCCCGGGGAGGGCGCGCCCTACGTCGAACTCAAGGATCTGCACGATTGCGCCGGCCTGATCCTCGGCAGCCCCACCCGCTTCGGCAACATGGCAGCGCCGATGAAACATTTCCTCGATTCGACGGGCGCGGAGTGGGTTTCCGGCGCGCTGGCCGGCAAACCCGCGGCGGTGTTCACCTCCACCAGCACCATGCACGGCGGCCAGGAATCGACCCTGCTGTCGATGCTGACTCCCTTGTTGCACCACGGAATGCTGATCGTGGGCATTCCGTTCACCGAACCGGAACTCACCACCACCACGACCGGCGGCACGCCTTACGGCGCCAGCCATGTCAGTGGCGCCAACCGCAGCAATCCGATCAGCGACGACGAACGCAAGCTGGCGCGTGCGCTGGGCCGGCGCGTCGCCGACATCGCCCGTCGCCTGGCAACGAACCCATGAACATCCGACGCGCTGAATGCATCGGTTTCATCGCGTGGGGCTTGCTCGCGGCATTGCAGGTGATCTGGCACGCGTGGCTGATCCCGCCGCAAGCCATGCCGCTCGCACTGGCGCTGGCGATCGCGTTGCTGCCGCTGGCGCTGCCGCTCCTGTACTGGCGCCGTCCGCAACGCGCGCTGCTGGCGGCCGGCATGGTCGCGTTGTTCTTCTTCTGCCATGGCGTCGCCGAAGCCTGGGCAGCGCCGCAGGAGCGCGTGCTGGCATGGATCGAAATCGTGCTCGCGGTGGTGTTGATACTTTCCTCGGCGCGCAAACCGCGGCGCAAGACACCCGTGTGACATCACTGGAGTAAGCTGCGGGCCATGGGCTTCGTGCAACCCGCAGCGCAACTTCCGCATCCCTGGCGCGACGATCGCGCGCTGCAGGCCTGCCTCGAACGCATCCTGCCCGAACCGCTGCGGCGCGCGGCCGAGGCAGACTTCCTCGCGCTCGCCGATTACGCGCTTGCTGTGTACTCGCGTCAGACTACGAGCACGCCATCAGAACCCCGACTTACCAATTGGGATGTGTGGGGCAACCGCGTCGATCGCATCGAATTGACCGAAGCCTGGCGCGAGGGTCCAACGGTCGCTGCAAGGCATGGTCTGGTCGCCGACGGCCACGACCGTTCGCTAGGCGAATTCGCGCGCGTGCAACAGTTCGCCAAGGTGTACCTGTACCACGCCGCCAGCGCGTTCTACTCCTGCCCGTTGGCGATGAGCGACGGCGTGGCCACGGCATTGCACGATGCGTCGAACGCTGCCCTGCGCGAGCGCGTGCTGGCGCATCTGCTCAGCCGTGATCCAGCGACGTTCTGGATCAGCGGCCAATGGATGACGGAAAACATCGGCGGTTCGGATGTCGCGGACAGCGAGACGATCGCGCGCAAGGATGCGGACGGAAGCTGGCGGCTCGACGGACGCAAATGGTTCACCTCGGCGATCAACGCCGAAGTCGCGCTGGCGCTGGCGCGCCCCGAGGGCAACCCGGCCGGCGCAGATGGCCTTGCGCTGTTTTGCGTCGAGACGCGCAAGCCGGATGGCTCGTGGAACGGCATCACCATCGACCGGCTGAAAGACAAGCTCGGCACGCGCGAGCTGCCGACCGCGGAAATTCATTTGCACGACACCCGCGCGGAACTGGTCGGCGAACCTCGCAATGGCGTGCGCGCGATCACACCGGTGCTGCAGGTGACGCGCCTGTGGAACGCGTTTGGTTCGCTCTCGACCATGCAGCGCTGCCTGGCCCTGACGCGCGACTATGCCGCGCGACGCCACACGTTCGGCCGGCCATTGAGCGAACAACCCTTGTTCATGGATGGCCTGGCCAGCCGCACGGCCGAGTTCGAAGCGGCGCTGCAACTGGCGATGGAAGTCGCGCTGCGGCTGGGCCGCGTCGAATCGGGCGCAGGCAACGAAAGCGATGCCGCACTGCAACGGCTGCTGACCCCGCTGGCAAAACTGTGGATCTGCAGGCTCGGCGTACGGATCGCGTCGGAAACCGTCGAAGACTTCGGCGGCATCGGCTACCTCGAAGACAGCGGCATTCCGCTGTTGCTGCGCGACGCGCAGGTGTTTCCGATCTGGGAAGGCGCCAGCAACGTGCAGGCGCTGGATTTCCTGCGCGCGCTGGACAGACTCGGCATCGATGCACTGGTGAACGCCGTGGACGCCTGGCTGGAAGACGCCGATGGCGTGCTCTCGGAACCCGACGCCGAGGCGATCCACGCCGCGATCCGCCACGCGGACACCTGGTTGCGCGACCACGCGCGCGACGCGGATGCGCTGCAGGCCGGCGCCCTGCGGCTCGCGGTCACTTGCGCGCGTGCACTCGCCGCGTCGCTGCTCGCGCGGCACGCGGCATGGGCGCGACGCACGCACGGCGATGCATCGTCTTCCGCTGCAGTGCGTCGATTCTGCGCGCACGGCATCGACCGTATCGTTGACCTGTAGGAGGGCCGGAAGGCCCGACCACGGAGCTGTTGGCCACGGAGGGCGGGTGTCGTCGCGGCTCCCGCCGCTCCTACGAGAACTTCGTTGCATCCGCACGCCGTGTGTAAAACGCCGCGATGTAACGGTCCAACGACTGCGCCGCGATGGCTTCGCGCAATTCACGCATCAGCGTGAGGTAGTGGTGCAGGTTGTGAATCGTCGCAAGTTGCGAAGCCAGGATTTCGCCGCAGCGGTCGAGGTGGCGCAGGTAGGCGCGGGAGAATCCGCTCGCACAGGCATGGCACGCGCAGCCTTCCTCGATCGGTCGCGTGTCCTTTGCGTATTTGGCGTTGCGGATGCGCAGCGTGCCCGCGCGCGTGAACAGGAAGCCGTTGCGCGCGTGGCGGGTCGGCATCACGCAATCGAACATGTCGATGCCGCGGCGCACCGCTTCGACGATGTCCTCCGGACGGCCGACGCCCATCAGGTAACGCGGTTTGTCTGCCGGCAGGCGTGGCGCCGCCGCTTCCAGCGTGCGATTGCGCTCGTCCTCGGGCTCGCCGACCGCGAGCCCGCCCAGCGCGTATCCGTCGAAGCCGATTTCCCGCAAGCCTTCCGTCGAGCGCGTACGCAAATCATCGTGCACCCCGCCCTGCACGATCCCGAACAACGCGTTGCGGTTGCCGATCTCATCGAATGCGCGCCGCGAACGCGCGGCCCAGCGCAGCGACAGCTCCATCGACTCGCGCACCACGCGTGCGTCCACCGGCCTGCCGTCCACGGTGTACGGCGTGCACTCGTCGAACGCCATCACGATGTCGGAATCCAGCGCCGTCTGGATGCGCATGGACTCCTCGGGCGACAGGAACACGCGCGAACCATCGACCGGTGAGGCAAAGGTCACGCCTTGCTCGGTAAGCTTGCGGCGATCGGCCAGCGAGAACACCTGGAAGCCGCCGGAATCGGTGAGGATGGGTTTGTTCCAGCCGATAAACTGGTGCAGCCCGCCGAATTCGCCAATCACGTCAACACCGGGCCGCAACCACAGATGGAAGGTGTTGCCGAGGATGATTTCAGCGCCGATCCCGGCGAGGTCGCGCGGCAGCATTGCCTTCACCGAGCCATAGGTGCCGACCGGCATGAATGCCGGCGTTTCGATCGTGCCGCGCGGCAACGTGATGCGTCCGCGGCGGGCGGGGCCGTCCGTCGCGATGAGGTCGAATTTCAGCGCGCTCACGCCGCGTGCTCCGCTGGCCAGACGAGCATCGCATCGCCATACGAATAAAACCGATAGCGCTGCTCGACCGCGTGGCGGTACGCCGACAGCACGAACTCGCGCCCCGCGAACGCCGACACCAGCATCAACAGCGTGGATTCCGGCAGGTGGAAATTGGTGATCAGGCCATCGACGCTGGTGATGCGATAGCCGGGGAAGATGAAGATCTGCGTTTCGCCCGCGAACGGTTCCACTTCGCCGTGTTCGCCGCGCGCGGCTTCCAGCGCACGCACCACCGTGGTGCCGACCGCGATCACCCGTCCGCCATGGGCACGCGCGTGGCGGATCTTCTCGACCAGCTCCGCACCGACGTTCAACCATTCGCGGTGCATGTGGTGATCTTCGATCTTTTCACTGCGCACCGGCTGGAAGGTGCCGGCGCCGACATGCAGCGTGATGTAATCGAAATCGATGCCGCGCGCACGCAGCGCGTCCAGCAACGGCGCATCGAAATGCAGGCCAGCCGTGGGCGCCGCCACCGCGCCGGGCTGGCGCGCATACACGGTCTGGTAGCGCTCGTTGTCGCGCGCATCATCGGGCCGTGCGATGTAGGGCGGCAGCGGCATGTGGCCGATCCGCAGCAGCAATCTTTCCAGCGGTTCGCTGCACTCGAACTTCAACTCGAAGAACTGTCCGTCGCGACCCATGACCCGTACCGGCGTGCCGTCGTCAAGGTGGATCAGGCTGCCCTCGCGCGGCTTCTTGCTCACCCCCAGCATGGCGGTCGCACTGTGGGTGCCGGTGATGCGCTCCAGCATGATCTCGACCGCGCCGCCGCTCGGCTTGCGCCCGAACAGCCGCGCCGGCAACACGCGGGTGTCGTTGAACACCAGCAGATCGCCAGCACGCAACAGATTCGGCAGGTCACGAAACGCATGGTCGGCCAGCGCCTGGCGCGACGCATCGACCAACAACAGGCGGCTGGCGCTGCGTTCCGGCAACGGTTGCTGCGCGATCAGCTCGACCGGCAGGTCGTAATGGAAGTCGGATTTCTTCACTGGACTCGGGTTCGGATTCGCTTTTCCCTTCTCCCTCCGGGAGAAGGTGGCGCGCAGCGCCGGATGAGGGTACGAGCACGCGAACAACAGGTTCGACAATGCACCATTATGGTTGTTCGCAAGCGTACACGATGCTCGCAGGCGTACCCTCACCCACCCCTTCGGGGCACCCTCTCCCGAAGGGAGAGGGAAGCTTCAGTGGCCGGAACTTGAACGCAAGGTGGCACCGGTCGCGCGCCTTCCGGCGCGCCTACAGCCAGCCTTTCTGGCGCGCGAGGCGATACGCCTTGATGCAATGCGACGCAGGAGCCTGCTTGCAGGCGACCGGCGATCCGCGCGATCCGGTCGCGCCCACGAGCACTCCTACAGCCGCGCGAGGTGACACACCTTGATGCAATGCGATGTAGGAGGGCCGGCAGGCCCGACGCGTAACGACGTCTCCGATCGCGCCTTCCGGCGCTCCTACAGCCAGCCTTTCTGGCGCGCGAGGCGGTAGGCCTCGATGCGGTTGGTGACGCCGAGCTTGCCGATCGCTTCGGAGAGATAGTTGCGAACGGTGCCGTGCGAAAGATTGAATTGCTGCGCAATCTCGCCCGCGCTCTTGCCCTCGCCGGCGAGGCGCAGCACCTGGCGCTCACGATCATTGAGCGGATCGGCTTCGGTCCATGCCTCCAGCGCCAGCTCCGGATCGATCGCACGCCCTCCACGGTGCACGACGCGCAAGCTGTCGGCGAGCTTTTCCGCGGGCGCATCCTTCAACAGATAACCCGACACGCCGGCATCCAGCGCGCGCCGCAAATACCCGGAACGCGCAAACGTGGTCACGATCACGACCTTGACCGGCAGCTCGTGGCGCTGGATGCGTTGCGCGAGTTCGAGTCCGGTGAGGCCCGGCATTTCGATGTCGGAAATCAGGATGTCCGGCTTCAGGCGCTGCACTTCGCGCCACGCGCTTTCGCCGTCGGCTGCCGAACCCAGCACTTCGATGTCGGACTCCAGTGCCAGCAGCGCGGTCAACGCTCCGCGTACCATCGCCTGGTCCTCGGCCAGCAGCACGCGCATCATGCCTGGCCACCTGCTTTCTGGACCACCGCCGCGGAAATCGGCACCACGTTCTGTGCAGCGTGCCCGGCGTTCTGCGCCGCGGGCGGCAACGGCAAGCGCACCTCCACCGACGTTCCCCTGCCGCGCGGCGACTCGATCCACAGCTCGCCGCCGTGCGTCACGATGCGTTCCCGCATTCCGGTCAAGCCATTGCCGCGTTCGTTGACGCCGCCGCGGCCATCATCGCGGATGCGCAAGACGACTTGTTCGGCACCCACGATCACGGTGACCTCGACCCGATTGGCGCGCGCATGGCGCTGGATGTTGGTGACGGCCTCGCGCAGCACCAGCGCGAGGCAGGTTTCAACTTCAGCGGGCAGGTCATGCGGATCGTGCCAGTACTCCATCTGCACGCCGGCGGCTTCCAGCAGCAGCCGTGCCGATGCCAGCTCCGCCGCCATCGCCGCCGCGCGGATGCCGCTGACCGCGCTGCGCACCTGCGCCAGCGCCTCGCGCGCCACCCGCGCGACGTCCGCCATCTCGCGCTTCGCGGCCGACGGATCGCGTTCGATCAGGCGCCCGGCGAGTTCGGATTTCAACGCCACCATCGACAGGGTGTGGCCGAGCAGGTCGTGCAGGTCGCGGCCGATGCGTTCGCGCTCGGCGCTCGCTGCAAGCCGCCGGATTTCATCATGCGACAGGCGCAGGTCCGCGCGATGCAACCGCTGGATGCGGTCGGTGATGACCAGGCCCGCGACGATCGGACACAGGATCAAGATATTGACCAGCGATCCCCAGTCAAAGCGCAGCCAGAACCATTCGATGCTGTAGGCCAGCAGGAGGGCGAGCACCAGGGCGCCCGATTTTCTTGCCGTACCCCAGGACGCCGCCACTGCGCAGGCATAGACGAGATAGGTCTGCGCAAACGGATTGAACGGCGTCGCCGCCATCGCCAGCAGCGCGATGGCGAGTGCATACCACACGACATGGCGCCGTGGCGTGATGTGCGCGCCCACGTAAAACGCAAGGAACACCGGCAGACTCGCCAGGGTAGCCCAGAGCCAGTCCGGGAAATGCGCCAGATCCTTGGCGCTGAAGAAAAACTCCGGGCCGAACAGCCACACCAGCCACACCAGCCATACCCACGGCGTCACGCGCCCGAACCGGCCGCGGCCGTCTTGCATCGCCATGCTCAGGGTCGAATCGGGAGCAGCCTGCAGCTTCAAAAGGTCACCTCGACATACATGTTACGCCTCGCCAAACCACGGCACTCACCACAGATGCGGCACGAAACGCCTGGTGCGTTGCATGTAATCCCGGTATGGCTGGCCAAGGTCGGCGCACAGCGCCTGCTCCTCCACCTGCACCCGCCGCAGGTAACCAATCAATCCACCCGCCAGCACCAGGATCAAACTCACCCAGTTGGTCAACGCCAGCCCAAGCCCCAGCAGCGCCACCAGCGCACCGCTGTAGGAAGGATGCCGGATCAGTCGATACGGCCCGGCCTCGACCACGAATTGCCCGGCGCGCGTGGCCACGCTGCGGGTGAAAAACTTGCCGAGCACCTTGATCGCGTACCAGCGAAACGCCGTGCCGGCCAGCATCAACGCGATGCCGGTCCAGAACCACGCCGGTTGCTGCCAGCCGATCGTGGCCGCAGGCAGCCCGAAGGCGCAGAAGAAACCCAGGAAGATCCCCGCGAACATCGAAACCAGCAATACCGCGTAGGAACCGCGGTCGCGCCGGGCCGCGCCCTGTTCGGGATTCTGGAAAAACGTGCCGATCCATTCCGGGGCGTAGCAGACGACCAGCGCCGCGTACAACACCACCAGATGGAAATGCGACTGCGCGATCAATGCCTGCACGATGTGCCTCTCCCCCCACGGTCGCGACCAGCATGCCCAAGCGCCCGCATCAGGGTAAGCATCCGCCGTCAGTCGCCGCAACTGACATACGTCATGCGACCGGCACGGGGGTTACGCCAGAATGTCCCGACTGCTAGAATTGATGGCCAAATCCTTTTCTCTTGAATAACTTACGGTTATGCATACCCAGGCATTGCCGTACCCCTGGAGGTCCCCATGAAACCCACTGACATGCTGCGCGAATTGCGCAATCACGGCGGCAAGGTCCGCACCCATGGCCTCGATGACGCCACCATCGAGCGCTTCGCCGCCCACGATGCCGACCTCGCCGGCGCCATCACCGATGCCCACGCCGCGTTTGCACAATTGAAGACGCAACACCCCGAATGGCTGGGCCTTGACGAAGACGCGCAACTGCACGCGCTGCAGTCCGGCTTCGTCAATTTCTATCCTGACGACGCGGTCTGCCCGTTCGTGCCGCTGGCCGCGCACGGCGCGTGGATCGTCACGCTCAAGGGCGCGGTGCTGTTCGACTGCGGTGGCTACGGCATGCTCGGTTTCGGCCACAACCCGCCGGCGGTGATGAAGGCGCTGGCGAAACCGCAGGTGATGGCCAACGTGATGACGCCATCGCTGGCGCAGCACGCGTTCACCGACGCGCTGCGCAAGGAAATCGGCCACCGCGCCGGCAAGCATCCGTTCGCGAAGTTCATGTGCCTCAACTCGGGTTCGGAATCGGTGACGCTGGCCGCGCGCATCGCCGACGTCAACGCCAAGCTGATGACCGATCCGGGCGCGAAGTACGCCGGCCGCACCATCAAACGCCTGGTCGTCAAGGGCGCCTTCCACGGCCGCACCGAGCGCCCGGCGCTGTATTCGGATTCCTCGCGCAAGGCTTACGTCAACAACCTCGCCAGCTTCCGCGACGAGCATTCGGTGATCGTGATCCCGCCGTACGACGTGGCCGCGTTGCGCCACGCGTTCGACGAGGCCGAGAAGAACGGCTGGTTCTTCGAGGCCATGTTCCTCGAACCGGTGATGGGCGAAGGCGATCCCGGCCGCGCGGTGACGCCGGAGTTCTACGCCGCCGCGCGCGAACTGACGCAAGCGCACGGCTCGCTGCTGCTGGTCGATTCGATCCAGGCCGGCCTGCGCGCGCACGGCGTGCTGTCGATCGTCGATTACCCCGGCTTCGAGAAGCTGCCGGCGCCGGACATGGAAACCTATTCCAAGGCGCTCAACGCCGGCCAGTTCCCGCTCTCGGTGCTGGCCGTCAACGAACGCTGCGCCAGCCTGTACAAGAAAGGCATCTACGGCAACACCATGACCGGCAACCCGCGCGCGCTCGACATCGCCTGCGCGGTGATGCAGGAAATCACGCCGGCGCTGCGGGCGAACATCCAGAATCGCGGCGTGGAACTGGTGAAGAAACTCTCCGCGCTCAAGGACGAACTCGGCGGGCTGATCACCAAGGTGCAGGGCACCGGGCTGTTGTTGTCGTGCGAACTGGCGCCGCAGTTCAAGTGCTTCGGCGCGAACTCGACCGAGGAATACATGCGCGAGCACGGCATCAACGTGATCCACGGCGGCGCCAACTCGTTGCGCTTCACCCCGCACTTTGCGATCAACGAGGCTGAAGTCGACCTGATGGTCGCGCACGTGCGCGAGGCATTGAAGAAGGGTCCGCGCCAGCAGGTGGAAGCCAAACGCGCGGCCGCCTAACGCGTTCCTAACACCACGCCTGCCGCAACCTGAATCGCCATGCGTGATTCGGGTTCCGGCAGGCGTTCGTTTATCCACATCTGCAAAGGCGGGCGTATAGTGCGCCACGTCGGCGACCGCCGGCACCACTTTCTACCAGGAGAGTAATCATGCGGATCCGTACCACGATGTTGGCCCTGTGCCTGAGCCTCGGCGCGCTGGCTGTCGCTCCCGCCTTCGCGGCTGGCGCACCGGCGTCTTCCGCCAAGGCCATGACCGCCCAGCAGCAGAAGATGGCCACCTGCAGCCACGAGTCCAAGGGCATGAAGGGCGAAGAGCACAAGAAGTTCATGAGCGACTGCCTGCACGGCAAGACCGCCGCTGCCGAACCCGCCAAGACGGAAGCGGCCGCGGCCCCGATGGCAAACCACAAGGCCACCCAGCAGGAAAAGATGAAGACCTGCAACGCCGACGCCAAGACCAAGGCCCTCAAGGGTGCGGCGCGCAAGGAGTTCATGAGCACCTGCCTCAAGGGTTGATCGCAACACGTTCGTGTGTCACCGAAACGCCCGGCGCAAGCCGGGCGTTTTTTTGAAACGCGACCGCAGATTGTCCAATCGTCATCCCGGCGAAGGCCGGGATCCAGAGACTTCTCTACTACCGACGTGGTGTTGTCGCGATGGTTCCGCTAGCCTCACCAAAAGCGGTTTCGCTCGCTTTTGCGAGCGAGCTACTTTCCTTTCGGGGAAAGTAACCAAAGCCATCGCGCGCGGACATGACGGCCTCGCCGACATCCTGTCGGCTCGACTCCCCTGCGATACTCGCCGAACGGCGGCCGCGCCGAACTCGCGCATCCCTGCACTCGAACATGCGGCGCTTGCTCCGCCGTTCGGCTGCGCTTCTCGGCGTCATGTAAGGCGCCCGGGAAGCTCGCTTCGTCCACGGCCATCCATGGCCTGCGTTCATCCGAGGCAGGCGCCCACTCGCCTTCTCCCTTGCTACAGGTTGATATCTGTCAGCAGCG
>JAFEDX010000044.1 GCA_018241365.1 Pseudomonadota bacterium | reverse complement strand
CGTACCCTCACCCGCCCTTCGGGCACCCTCTCCCGGAGGGAGAGGGGATTAAGGCGCGCTGCGCGCGGCCGCGCGTCAGCTCAATGCCCCGTGGCAGTGCTTGTACTTCTTGCCCGACCCGCACGGACAGGGATCGTTGCGGCCGATCTTGGGGCCTTCGCGCACGACCGGCGCGACGCTGGCGACGGCGGCACCGCCTTCGGCGGCTTGCACAGCGCCCGCCGCTTCGGGCTGCGGCGCGGCGCCGTAGCCGGTGGTTTCGGCGTGCTGGAAATCCATGGCGCGCGCGGCGGCCTGGCGGCGCTGTTCGGCTTCCAGCGCGGCGACTTCTTCCTCAGTGCGGATGCGCACGCGCGCCAAGGTCTGGGTCAATTCCTTCTTGATGCGGTCCAGCATGTCCTCGAACAGCCGGAACGCCTCGCGCTTGTATTCCTTCTTGGGGTCGATCTGCGCGTAGGAACGCAGGTAGATGCCCTGGCGCAGGTAGTCCATGTTGGCAAGGTGGTCTTTCCACGCGCCATCGACCACGGTGAGCATCACGTGCTTTTCCAGCGCGCGCATCACCTCGGGGGTGATCTGCTGTTCCTTGGTCGCGAACATGGCGTCGGCGGTATCCAGCACGTGCCTGTGGATGGCTTCCGAATCGGCCTCGCCGGTGGATTCGATCCACTGCTTCAGGTCCAGCTTCATGCCGTATTCGGAATCGAGCGACGACTGCAGGCCGGCGATATCCCACTGCTCGTCCACGCTGTCGCGCGGCACGTACTGCTGGGCCACCGCGTCGAACACGTCGTGGCGGATGTCGGCGACGGTGTCGGCGACGCTGTCCGATTCCAGCAATTCCCGGCGCTGTTCGTAGATCACCTTGCGCTGGTCGTTGGCGGTGTCGTCGAATTCGAGCAATTGCTTGCGGATGTCGAAGTTGTGCTGTTCGACCTTGCGCTGGGCCTTCTCGATCTGGCGGCTGACCAGCTTGTCTTCGAGCGCGTCGTCTTCCTTCATGCCGAAGCGCTGCATCCAGCGCACCAGCCCGGCGCCGCCGAAGATGCGCATCAGGTTGTCCTGCAGCGACAGGTAGAAGCGCGAGGAACCCGGGTCGCCCTGGCGGCCGGAACGGCCACGCAACTGGTTGTCCACGCGCCGCGATTCGTGGCGCTCGGTGCCGACAATGTGCAGGCCACCCGCTTCCAGCACCTTGTCGTGGCGCTGCTGCCACTCGGACTTGACGCGCTGCTTGTCGGCGTCGGTGGCATCGGCGGGCAATTCCGCCAGCGCGGCGTCGAGGCTGCCGCCCAGCACGATGTCGGTGCCGCGGCCGGCCATGTTGGTGGCGATGGTGACCGCGCCCGGCAGGCCGGCGTTCTCGACGATCTTGGCTTCACGCTCGTGCTGCTTGGCGTTCAACACGTCGTGCGGGATGCCGGCCTTCTTGAACAGGCTGGCCACCAGTTCCGACACCTCGATCGACGCGGTGCCGACCAGCACCGGCTGGCCGCGCTCGTGGCAGTCCTTGACGTCTTCCAGCACCGCCTTGAACTTGGCCTCGGGCTTCAGGAACACGAGATCGGCGTTGTCCTTGCGGATCATCGGCTTGTGGGTAGGGATCACCACCACCTCCAGGCCGTAGATCGACTGGAACTCGTAGGCTTCCGTGTCCGCCGTGCCGGTCATGCCCGACAACTTGTCGTACATGCGGAACAGGTTCTGGAAGGTGATGGTGGCCATCGTCTGGTTTTCGCGCTGGATCGGCACGCCTTCCTTGGCCTCGACGGCCTGGTGCAGGCCTTCGGACCAGCGCCGGCCCGGCAGGGTGCGGCCGGTGAACTCGTCGACGATGATGATTTCGCCGTCGCGCACGATGTAATCGACGTCGCGCTGGTACAGCGCGTGCGCGCGCAGGCCCTGGTTCAGGTGATGCACGACGGCGAGGTTGCGCGCGTCGTACAGGCTGGAATCCTCGGCGAGGATGCCGGCCTGCTGCAGCAGCTGCTCGGCGTGTTCCATGCCCTCTTCGGACAGGTGCACCTGCTTCTGCTTCTCGTCCACGTAGTAGTCGCCCGGTTCCGGCGGTTCGCCCGGCAACGGTTCCTTGGCCTGGCGGGTCAGGTGCGGGACGATGCGGTTGACGCGGACGTACAGTTCCGGAGATTCCTCGGCGGCGCCGGAAATGATCAGCGGCGTGCGCGCCTCGTCGATCAGGATCGAGTCCACCTCGTCCACGATCGCGTAATGCAGGCCGCGCTGGTAGCGCTGTTCCTTCGACACCGCCATGTTGTCACGCAGGTAGTCGAAGCCGAATTCGTTGTTGGTGCCGTAGGTGATGTCGGCGTTGTAGGCCGCGGCCTTTTCGGACATTTCCATGCCCGGCCAGACCACGCCCACGGTCATGTCGAGGAAGTTGTAGACCTTGCCCATCCAGGCGGCGTCGCGCTTGGCGAGGTAGTCGTTGACCGTGACCACGTGCACGCCCTTGCCTTCGAGCGCGTTCAGGTACACCGGCAGGGTCGCGACCAGGGTCTTGCCCTCGCCGGTGCGCATCTCGGCGATCTTGCCCTGGTGCAGCACCATGCCGCCAATCAGCTGGACGTCGTAATGGCGCAAGCCGAGCACGCGCCGGCTGGCTTCCCGTACCACCGCGAAGGCTTCCGGCAGGATCTTGTCGAGGCTTTCGCCGTTGGCGATGCGCTGCTTGAACTCGGCCGTCTTGGCACGCAAGCCGCCATCGTTCAGGCGCTGCATCTCGGGTTCCAGCGCGTTGATGCGCGCCACGATTTTCGAAAGCTGCTTCAGCACGCGTTCGTTGCGGCTGCCGAAGACGCTCGTCAGGATATTGGGCATCGGGCTTGGGTTCGCGGTTCCGGGCGACGGTGGAAACTCAATCGGACATGATAAAGGCGGCACGCCACCCGCGCCTAGAGTTGGCGGCGAAATCCCCGGTTTTCAACCCGCGGTTCAGCGTCTTACATACGCGATCGGGTTCACCAGCTTGCCGTCGTGCCACACCTCGAAGTGCACGTGCGGGCCGGTCGAGCGGCCGCTGGTGCCGGCATCGGAGATCACCTCGCCTGCGTGCACGTGTTCGCCGACATGCGCCAGCAGCTTGCTGTTGTGGGCGTAGCGGGTCATGTAGCCATCGCCGTGGTCGATCTCGACCACCTTGCCGTAGCCATCGCGCACACCGGCATAAGTGACCACACCGGCAGCCACGGCATGCACCGACGCGCCCCAGGGCACGCCGATGTCGAGTCCCGGATGGAAACTGAAGTGGCCGGTGAACGGGTCGATGCGGCGGCCGTACGGGGAAGTGATATAGCCATCCTTCACCGGCATCCCGGAAGGAATCAGGCTGGTGGTGACTGCGCGGTCGGTCAGCAACGACTGCAGTACGCCGAGCTGGGTCTGCTGCTTGTCGAAGCGCTGTGCCAGCTGGTCCATGCTCACCGTGAGGTCGAACGGCAGCGAACGCGCCGGCGGAATCGACTTTTCGGGCCCGCCCATGCCGGGCGCTTCGTTGAAATTGAATTCCGCGGGATCCAGCTTGCCGGCCACCACCAGGCGCTGCCCCAGTGCGTCGAGGCGCGCGGAATCGGCCTGCAGCTCGCCCAGCTTGATGGCCATCCGGCTGATGTCGCGCTGCGCGTCGTCGCGCACCTGTTGCAATTCGGTTTTCTGCGCGGCGATCTGCTGGTGCATGGCATCGATCCGGGCCAACGTGCGGCTGCCGGGGCTGGCGATCCACACCGCCAGCAGCGCGCTGGCCAGCACCGTGGACGCCACGCCCGCCACGATCCGCTGGCGCAAACGGCGGTTGGCCAACCGGCGTTCGTCGAACTGGGCGTTCGACCATTCACAGCGACGCGAACGGGCCACCAGTATCATGCCCATGTCAACCAGCCACCCGTATCGTCATCTTCGTGTCTCCTGCCCAACCGCTGCCGCCACGCGACACCCACGGTCCGACGCCTGTTTCGCAATGCGCCCCGGTCGCCGACCTGGCGGCCCGGGCCCGTGACGTTGACCGCCTGAGCCAACGCATTGTTCCGTTGTTGCCGACGCCGCTGCGCGAGCATGTCGGCTTTGCCGGCCTGCGCAACGACCGCGTGCTGCTGCTGGTCGAATCGCCCGCCTGGGCCACGCGCGTGCGCATGGACCAGGCCGGCATCCTTGCCGCGGTGCATTCCCTGGGCTTGGCCGCAAGCTCCGTCACGGCCAAGGTGGCACCGTTCCCGGCGCCTGTTGGCAGCTTCGCGACTCCGCCGTCGCTGTCGCCGCGCGCGGCGCAGACCATCCGCGCCACGGCAGCATCCATTGCCGATCCCGACCTTCGCGCCCTGTTCCTCGAGCTCGCCGCCTTGGCGGAAAACCCGACGGCCTGATGCTTCGCGCGGGCCGATCCGCCCCCTCATCCACCGGCGGAAGCGAACCTTATATCACGGGCATCGCGGCCTGTGCTGATCCAAGCCAGAAAAATGTCACAAAATGTGAACCTGAATGCCAGAATCAGACAGCGCAAGAACTCTGATTCAGGGCGCGATCCCGGCTTGGGCACGACAAAACACCCGCGTGTGAGCCGCGGGTGTCGAGAAGAATTGAGGGCGGATCAAACCGCTTGGGCTGGGTGCGCGTAGGAAATCGGCGCCAGCGCGGGATCGTCGAAGGTAACTTCTTCCCACGCCGTCTTGTCGGCCAGCAGGGCACGCAAGAGCTGGTTGTTCAGCTGGTGGCCCGACTTGTGGCCGAAGAACGCGCCGATCAGGCTGTGGCCGAGCAGGTACAGATCGCCGATCGCGTCGAGGATCTTGTGCTTGACGAATTCGTCCTCGTAACGCAGGCCGTCCTCGTTCAGCACGCGGTAGTCATCCAGCACGATGGCATTGTCCATCGAGCCGCCGAGCGCGAGGTTCTTTTCGCGCAGCATCTCGATGTCGCGCATGAAGCCGAAGGTGCGCGCGCGGCTGACTTCCTTCACGAACGAGGTGGTCGAAAAGTCGATCTCGGCGCGCGAGGCGCGGCGCGAGAAAATCGGATGCTTGAACTCGATCGAGAAGCCGACCTTGAAGCCGTCGAAGGGCTGGAACTGCGCCCATTTGTCGCCGTCTTCGACCTTGACCGGCTTCCTGATGCGGATGAAGCGCTTGGGTGCGGACTGCTCTTCGATGCCGGCCGACTGCAGCAGGAACACGAACGGACCGGCGCTGCCATCCATGATCGGGACTTCCGGCGCGGACAGGTCCACGTAGGCGTTGTCGATGCCGAGGCCCGCCATCGCGGACATCAGGTGTTCAACCGTGCCCACGCGAACGTTGTCCTTGACCAGCGTGCTGGACAGGCGCGTGTCGCCAACGTGTTCGCAGCGTGCGGGGATCACCACGGGTTCGGCGAGATCGGTGCGGCGGAACACGATGCCGGTGTTGACGGCGGCCGGTCGCAAGGTCATGTAGACCTTTTCGCCGGTGTGCAGGCCCACGCCCGTCGCGCGGATCACGTTCTTGAGCGTGCGCTGCTTGATCATTTTTCGTTGGAATCCTGTTAGGACAACGCTAAAACGTGGGCGATCCTATCACGGTTGACAGCCCGAATAAAGTGGACTGTTGGGTTTAGTTAATCCCCGGGCAATGCCCGCGTGACCGCGGTCACGTCGGACCACCTCATCACCCGAGGTTCCCCCTGATCCAAGCCCACGATGGTTTGGGACCGCGCCTCACGCCGCAGGTTCCGCGAATTGCGCCACGGGGACGAAAAATCGTCCGCGCTGCCGGGGACGGGAGTCCGGCAGCGCGGATCGGAAACGGCAAGCCATGTCGGCTGCCGCCGGGCAGGCGTTCCCGCGCCTGCCCGTCCATCATTGACTGTCAGTCCGCCTGACGCCGCAGGAACGCCGGGATGTCCAGGTAGTCGTAGCCCGGCGCGGCATCCGCTTCCGGCTTGGCAGACGGGGCCGCAGCCGCCCCCTTCCTGATGCCGCTGAACGGCTCCGGCTGGGCAGAAAAGTCCGCCACGGCGTTGTCGGTACCGGTACGCAGCACCCGCGTGGGCCTCGGCATTTCAATGGTCTCCGGCTTCGGCACCGTCTTCAGCACGGGCTTGGCGGCACGATTGAGGCCGGTCGCGACCACCGTGACCCGCACGTCGTCGGACAGGTCAGGGTCGAGCGCGGTGCCCAGCACCACGGTCGCGTCCTCGCTGGCGAAATCGTGCACCACCCGGCCGATCTCGTCGAACTCGCGCATGGTGAGGTTCGGGCCGGCGGTGACGTTGACCAGGATGCCGCAGGCACCCGACAGATCCACGTTTTCCAGCAGCGGGTTGTTGATGGCCGCTTCGGCCGCAGCCTGCGCGCGGTCGTCGCCACGGGCGATGCCGCTGCCCATCATGGCCATGCCCATTTCGCTCATCACGGTGCGCACGTCGGCGAAGTCGACGTTGATCAGGCCCGGCCGTGTGATCAGGTCGGCAATGCCCTGTACGGCGCCTTGCAACACGTCGTTGGCCGCCTTGAACGCATTGAGAAGCGTGACCTCGCGGCCCAGCACGGTCAGCAGCTTCTCGTTCGGCACCGTGATCAGCGAGTCGACCGACTGCGACAAGTCCTCGATGCCTTTCAGCGCCACCTGCATGCGGCGGCGGCCCTCGAACGGGAACGGCTTGGTCACCACCGCGACCGTCAGGATGCCCTTTTCTTTCGCGAGCTGCGCCACCACCGGCGCCGCACCGGTGCCGGTACCGCCGCCCATGCCGCAGGTGATGAACACCATGTCGGCGCCGTCCAGCACTTCGACGATCCGGTCGCGGTCCTCCAGCGCCGCCTGCCTGCCGATCTCGGGATTGGCGCCGGCACCGAGGCCCTTGGTCACCGTTTCGCCGAGTTGCAACGTGGTACGCGCGCCGGAGCTTTTCAGCGCCTGCGAGTCGGTATTGGCGCAGATGAATTCCACGCCGTCGATGGCTGAATTGACCATGTGGCTGACGGCGTTGCCACCGCCACCGCCGACACCGATCACCTTGATCACCGCATTGGGTGCGAGTTGTTCCACCAGTTCAAACATTGCCCGTCCTCCGTGTTGCTGTATTACCGCTGTCGTGTTGCTGCCTTTGGTATGCCCCGCCATTTCGGCGGGGGTTGGCCCGAGGGCCCGGCGCCGCAGCGCCGTACCGGATCCGCTTTATCCCTAGCGGAACCGGAGTTCTTGCGGGCCATGGAAGGCCCGCCGCGAACCCAGCGCGTCCAGCGCTTGGTTCGGCGAAGCCGAATCCGGACCGGTGCCGGACTCGGCGTGTCTGAACAGGCCACGGATGGCCTGTTTCAGACGTCAAAAATTCCTGGTCAGCCAGCCGCGTGCCTTGCCGATGAAACCGACGACGCTGTCACCCATCGCGCCACCCAGTGCGCGGCTGTTGCTGCCTTCACGCGATCCGTGCAGCAGCAGGCCGATGCCCGCCGCGTTCGCCGGCGTCGCAATCACTTCAGTTGCGCCCGTGACGTGTTGCGGCACGCCGAGGCGCACCATCTTGTGGAACACCTCCTCGGCGAGGTACAGCGCGCCCTCGATGCGCGCCGCGCCACCGGTCAGGACGATGCCCGCCGCCAGCAGGTTTTCGTAGCCGGAGCGGCGCACTTCGTCCTGCACCATCTCGAAGATTTCCTCGTAGCGGGCCTGGATCGACTGCGCCAAGGCCTGCCGCTGCAGGCGCCGCGGCGGGCGCTCGCCGACGCTCGGCACCTGGATGGTTTCCTCGCCGCGCGCCATCTGCGCCAGCGCGCAGCCGTACTTCACCTTGATTTCCTCGGCATTCGCGGTGGGCGTTTGCACGTACTGCGAAATGTCCGAGGTCACCTGGTCGCCGCCCAGCGGCAGCGACTTGGTGTAGCGGATTGACCCCTGCGTGTAGATCGCGATGTCGGTGGTGCCGGCGCCGAGATCGACCACGCACACGCCAAGCTCGCGTTCGTCCTCGGTCAGCACCGCCTTGGATGCCGCCACCGCCGCCGGCACCAGGTCGTCGACCTGCAGCCCGCAACGCTGGATGCACTTGGTGATGTTCTGCACCGCCGAGGCCGCGCCGGTCACCAGGTGCACGCCGGCTTCGAGCCTGACGCCGCTCATGCCGACCGGATGGCGGATGCCGTCCTGGCCATCGATGCGGTACTCCTGCGGCTCCTTGTAGAGCACCTTGCGGTCGGCCGAAATCGGCACCGCGCTGGCCGACTCCAGCACCTGATCGAGGTCGCCCGCCATCACTTCGCGGTCGCGGATTGCCGCCGCGCCGCGTGAATTGTGGGTTTCCAGGTGGCTGCCCGAAATCGACGCGCACACCGAGCGGATGTCGCAACCCGCCATTTGTCCGGCTTCCTCGACCGCGCGCTGGATCGAGTTGACGTTGGAGTCGATCTCGACCACCACGCCCTTCTTCATCCCGCGCGAGGCATGGCTGCCGAAACCGATCACCTCGACCGGCTCGCCCGGCAGGTATTCGCCGACGATCGCCATCACCTTGGAGGTGCCAATGTCGAGGCCGACCACCAGGTGTTTGTCGCTCTTGCGGTTCATGGGCCTAAACGTTTCCGTCAGCAGCATGGGGATCACCACTCTTGGGATTCTGGGGAAGGGTCGGCGCGGGCTCCGGCCAGCGCACCGCGAAACCGTTGCTGTAGCGAAGATCCGCGTACACGAAACCGTCGCTGCGCCCGCGCATCAGGACTGGCAGCGCCGCGGCGAAGCGCGCCAGCCGCTGGTCGGGTTGCTCGCCGCCTACCACCACGCGCGCACCGCTGGAAAGCACCAGCGTCCAGCTGCCGCGCGCCGACATGTCCACTTCGTTGACGCGCAGGCCATACGGCACGAAGTCGGTGGTGGCGGTGCGATAAAACGCCATCACGTCGTCCACCCGGTCATCGGGGGCGTTGAACTGCGGCAAGCCGTTGACCACGCCCGCATCCGGCACCTTGAAAATGCGTCCGTCACGGCCGAGCAGCGCAGCGTCGCCCCAATGCGCGATCGGCTGGATCTCGGTGACGGTGATGTCCAGCGCATCCGGCCAGCGCTTGCTGACCTCGACCTGCCCGACCCACGGCAGCGCCGCCACCGCATCACGCACCTTGTCCAGATGGATCGCGAAGAAGCCGCCGCCCAGCGCCGGCGTCACTGCAGCCCGGATCTGGGCGGCACTGACATGCCGGAAGGTCGCGTGCACCGCCAGCTCGCGCACCGGCCAGCGCTGGGTCGCGAACCAGCCCTCCAGCACGCCGACCACCGGCAACGCGACCAGCGCGAGCGCGATCAGCCAGGCAGCCAGACGCAGGGACGTGGCGCCCTTCATGTGGCGCCTCCCTGCTCACGATCGAACGAGGTTTCCAGCACGCGCCAGCACAGCTCGGCATAGTCGATGCCGGCCTGCGCGGCGGCCTTGGGCACCAGCGAGTGCGAGGTCATGCCGGGCGCGGTGTTGACTTCCAGCAGCCAGTTGCGGCCCTGTCGGTCGCGCATCACGTCCACGCGACCCCAGCCCGAGCAGGCCAGCGCGTCGAAGGCGCGCAGCGCCAGCGCCCGCAAACCGGCCTCGGCCGTACCCTCGAGCCCGGGACAGATGTACTGGGTGTCCTCGGCAATGTACTTGGCGTTGTAGTCGTAGTACTCGCCCTTGGGCACGATCCGGATGCTGGGCAGCACTTCGCGCCCGAGGATCGATACGGTGAGTTCGTCGCCCTCGATCAGCTTTTCCACCAGCAGGTCGCCGGGATAACGGTGCGCCAAGGCCACTGCATCATCCAGGTTTTTTTCATCGAACACGCGTGACACGCCGACGCTGGAACCTTCACTGGCCGGCTTCACGATCAACGGGAATCCGACCGCACGCGCCGCCGCATGCACATCGGCGCCACGCGGCAACGGGATGAAGGCCGGGGTCGGCAAGCCGAGCGTGCCCCACACCCACTTGCTGCGCACCTTGTCCATCGACAGCGCCGAACCCAGTACGCCGGAACCGGTGTAGGGAATGTGCAAGGACTCCAGCGCACCCTGCAGCACGCCGTCCTCGCCGCCTCCGTGCTGGCCGTGCAGGATGTTGAACACGCGTGCGAAGTGGCCCGCGCGCACCGCATCCAGCAGCGCCGGAATGCCGTCGATCGCGTGCGCATCCACACCACGGCCCTTGAGTGCGTCCAGCACACCCTTGCCGGACATCAACGACACCTCGCGCTCGGCGGAACTGCCGCCCATCACCACCGCGACGCGGCCGAAGTCGCGCGCGTCGGTGACGTGCTTCGTTGCGGTATTCGTCGTCATGCCACACCTTCCGTCTTCACGTCACCGGATTTCAGGACACCGAGCCGCACGAGCTCTCCCGCGGCGGCGCCGATGTCACCGGCCCCGAGCAGCAGCACCAGGTCGCCGTCACGCAGCAGCGCCGGCAAGGCCGCGTGCAATTCGCGCGGGTGCTCGATGAACACCGGATCGACCTTGCCGCGCGCGCGCACCGCGCGCGCCAGCGCGCGGCCGTCCGCGCCTGCGATCGGCGCCTCGCCTGCGGGATACACGTCGGTCAACACCAGCGCGTCGGCTTCGCACAGCACGCCGGCGAAATCGTCGAGCAGGTCGCGGGTGCGGGTGTAGCGGTGCGGCTGGAAGGCGATCACCAGCCGCCGGTCAGGCCAACCCGCGCGCGCCG
>JAFEDX010000043.1 GCA_018241365.1 Pseudomonadota bacterium | reverse complement strand
GCAATGGTCTTTCGCCCCTTTCTGCCGTAACAGAAAGGGGCTCGCTCGCTTGCGAGCGAAACCGCTTTTCTGTGAGGTTGGCAATACGGCGCGTACTTCAAGCGTTGACGTGCCCCGGAATTTGCACGGACCCAACGATGGGCCGGGTCAAAACTCCAGGTTCTGCGCCGCGCACAGATAATCGACCAGCGGTGCGAGCCGCTTGAAGTGCTCGACCACGAACGGAAACAACTTCGGCGAACAGGCCAGCGCGTCGTCAAAGCCCACGCCGGCGGCGAAGCTTTTGCGCTTCAGGTCTTCGAGCAACGGGTGATCGGCCGGGAAGCCTTGCGGTGCGCGGCTCAGCGAGTCACCCCAGAACTCGTAATGCTCGGTGAAGGAGCGGCTGTGCGCGGCACGCTTCCACGCCGCGGGATTGTCCACCATGAAGTTGCGGATGTTGCGCAAGGTGTGGTTTTCCGGGTGCCACAAGCCCGCGCCGACGAAACAGTCGCCGGGTTTGATGTGCAGGTAGAACGACGGCGCCGCGATCTCGCGCCGGCGTTCGTGGAAGATGCGTGCGCCGGCATGGGTCTTGTAAGGCGCCTTGTCGCCGGAAAACCGCGTGTCGCGCTGCACCCGGAACAGCGAGCCGCCGACCTTGCGCGGATCGGCGCGGTAGTGCCTGCTGAGCTTCGCGACGGGCGCCTGCAGGTCCGCGATCAGTTGCAGGTACGGACCGCGAACGTGCGTTTCGTAGTCGTCCTGGTGCGCCTTGAACCATGTGCGATTGTTGTGGCGCGCCAGCGCGCGCAGGAAACGGAACGTCGCGGGGGAGAAATACGCGTGTGGCATGTCAGGTTCCGAATTCACGGGAAACGTTGTCGCCCCAATCCTGCAGCCGGTCGAGCAGCGATTGCTGCGGGCCGGGCGGAAGTTCCGCGCGCAGGCGGGCAACGGTGGCGAAGTATTGTTCCAGCGTAAGCGACGTGGTTTCGGTCTCGCGCGTCAGCTTGTCGTGCACGAAGGCGCGCCAGCGCGCGTGTTCGCCGGCGCTGAGGGTTTGCGGCCAGTTGCGGGCGCGGTAGCGGAACAGCAGTTCGGTGTAACGCGGATCGCCAAAGCCGAAATCCGTGGCGCCCAGTTGCGCGGGCGGCGTGGCGCGCACCTTGTCGAAGCGGCGCTTGTCGGCATCGGAGGCAAAGCCTCCATACAAATTGCACTCGGGGTCCTTGCGCTCGGGCCAACGATTTGCGCCGGCGGCGAACGCGGCGCGCACGCGCTCGGCGAGCCCCGCGCTGGCGCGCAGGCGCTCCAGTTTCTGCAGGCAGCGTTCGGGATCGAGCGCGATTCGCGCCGTGTCGGTGTTGCGCAAGGTTTCGATGGGCGCGAGGAACGGCGACTTGTTGGCGTGCACCTCTTTCAGAGGCGGCCGTTCGATGTCCTCGGGCAAATCGTCGCGGCGGGTGTACATGCGTTCGACCAGCTCATCTGGATCGAGGTCGCTCCACGCAGCGGGATCGACGCCGAGGTCGGCGACGATGAAAGTGCCGGCGCGGTCGGGATGCTCGGCGACCGGCGCGACCATGGCAAGGCAGCCACGTGCGGGCAGGTACTTCCCCGATACGTGCAGCAGCGGCTGCATCGCGGGCAGCGCCGACGCCAGCATCGCCGTCACGGTCTTCTTGTCGCGCAACTTGTAGTGCCAGTCATACAGACGCGGCTGCCGCGCGCGCAGCAACCGTGCAAGGCCGATGGTGGCGTGCACGTCCGACAGCGCGTCGTGCGCGCGTTCCTGTTCCAGCTTGTTGGCGGTGGCGAGGTCTTCCAGCTTGAACGAAGGCGTGCCGTTGTCGCGCAGCGGCCACGCGATGCCGTCCGGCCGCAGCGCGTGGCAGGCGCGCGCGAGGTCCATGATGTCCCAGCGCGCGTTGCCGTGCCGCCACGCGTGTTCGTAGGGGTCGAAGAAATTGCGGTGGAACAGGTTGCGGTTGACCTCGTCGTCGAAACGGATGGAGTTGTAGCCGGCCGAACAGGTGCCGGGTTCGGCCAGCAGCTCGTGCACGGCACCCGCGAATTCGGCTTCGATCAGGCCGTCGCGCGCGGCATCCTGCGGCGTGATGCCGGTGATCAGGCAGGCTTCCGGATGCGGCAGCGTGTCGGCGCTGGGCGCGCAATGGAACGATGCGGGTTCGCCCACGATGCGCAAGTCCAGATCGGTGCGGATCGCGGCGAACTGCGCCGGGCGGTCGCGCACCGCGTCGGTGCCGGTGGTTTCGTAGTCGTACCAGAGCAGCGTGGGCGTGGGCATCCGGCCAGCCTACGGTGGGCGCGCGCCACTGGCAATGCGCCCGGTCAGGCGCGTGGTGTTGCTAGACTTGCGGCAAGGAGAAGCGCATGAGCGGAGTGTCGGACGACAACCTGATCTGGATCGACCTTGAAATGACCGGGCTCGATCCCGACACCGATTCGATCATCGAGATCGCCACCGTGGTCACCGACCGTGACTTGAACGTGCTGGCGGAAGGCCCTGAATTCGCGATCCGCCACGAGGAAGCGCGCCTGCTGGCGATGGACGACTGGAACCGCCACCAGCACGGCAAATCGGGATTGTGGCAACGCGTGCTGGAATCCGGCGTCGATCACGCACGCGCCGAGTCCGCAACGCTGGCCTTCCTGCAACAGTGGGTGCCTGCCGGCAAGTCACCGATCTGCGGCAATTCGATCTGCCAGGATCGCCGCTTCCTGTACCGTCAGATGCCGGCGCTGGAGAAGTTCTTCCACTACCGCAACCTCGACGTGTCCACGCTGAAGGAACTCGCGCGCCGCTGGGCGCCCGCGGTGTGCAAAGGCTTCAGCAAGGACACCGCGCACACCGCGCTGTCCGACATCCACGACTCGATCGCGGAATTGCGCTACTACCGTGCGCACATGGGCGAGCTGGGCGGGGCGCCAGGTGCGCCGTGATGTTCCGTCTGGCACGTTGCAGCAGGCAGGTGAGGGCACCTTCGCCGGGTTGTGCTTGCGCCTCGTGCCATAAAACCCGAAACTATCGGGGATCGGAAGCCGGCCTGTCGCCGGCAGGGAATCCTTCCACGACGTGGCGCCAGACAAGCCTGGTTTCTTCGAGGAACTGAAGCGCCGCCACGTCTGGCGCGTCGCGGTCGGTTATGCCGTCGCCAGTTGGCTGATCGTGCAGGTCGCGACGCAGGTGTTTCCGTTCTTCAGCATCCCCAACTGGGCGGTGCGGCTGGTCGTGGTGTTGTGCGCGATCGGTTTCCCGGTCGTCGTAGCCCTCGCCTGGGTGTATGAAATCACGCCCGAAGGCGTGCGCCGCACCGCGCCCGCCGGTTCCGCCGACGCGCGGCCCGAACACGAAACCCGCCAGATCGGGCGCAAGCTCAACGCGCTGATCGTCGCGGTGCTGGTCGTGGCGGTGGCGCTTCTGGGTTGGCGGCTGCTCGTGCTGCGCGATGGCGATGCGGCGAAAGCTTCCGCCACGGTCGCCACCACCACGTCGCCCGTAGCCGCCGCGCCCACCGCATCCAAAGCGCCGGCTGCTGCGCCGGCGCCAGACAAACCCTTCAACCCGCCCGCCGACACGCTGGTGGTGCTGCCCTTTGTCAACGAAAGCGGCGATCCCAAGCAGCAATACTTCAGCGACGGCATCACCGAGGAACTCACCAACGCGCTCGGCCAGAATGCCGGTTTGAAGGTGATCGCGTGGGATACCGCCTCGCACTATCGCGACCCGGCGCAACCGGCCGCCGCCATCGGCAAGGCACTGAACGTCGCCAACGTCCTCACTGGCAAGATCCTGCGCCAGGACAACACCGTGCGGGTGATCGTGGAACTGGTGAACGCGCGCACGGGCTATCAGTTGTGGGCCGACCACTACGACGATTCCCTCGCCAACGTGTTCGCGGTGCAGGACAAGATTTCGGCAGCGATCGCGGACGCGCTGAAGGTGAAGTTCGCGAGCCTCGGCCAGGCGCGAACGGTGAACCCGCAGGCGCACGACCTGGTGTTGCAGGCGAACGCGCTGACCGAAAAGGCCCGCACCGCCGCACCCTACGAACAGGCCCGCACATGGTTCGAACAGGCCATCGCGCTCGATCCGAACTACGCTGACGCGCACGCCGGGCTGGCGCACGCGTGGTTCGACCTGACCCAGTTCTCCACGCTGCCGCTCAAGGATGTCCTGCCCAAGGTGCGCGTGGAAGCTAACCGGGCGCTGGCGCTGGACCCGCGCAATGTGATGGCGCTGGTCGACCTCGGCAACGCCGATCTGGCGGAAGGCAGGAACGCCGAGGCCAAAAGGTATTACCAGCGTGCGCTGGCGCTCGATCCCAGCAACGCCAGCGCGCATCTGGATTACGGCAACCTGCTGCCGCTGCAACAGGGGCTGGCGCAGGAACAGGAAGCCGTGCAGCTCGATCCCGACAACGCCACCGCACAGAACAACCTCACGGTGGCTGAACTTGACGCTGGCGACTATGCGCAGGCCCTGGCGCCCATGCAGGCACTGGCGCGGCTGGACCCGGCCAGCGCCGACGGCCCGATGGGCTTGGCACTGGTGTATTCGCTGCTGCACCGCCCCGCGGATGCAGTGAAGGCCGTCGACCTCGCCAAGCCCACGACAGAACTGGCCAAGGTGCTCATCGCCGCCGGCCGGCTGACCTATCAATCCGTGCTCGATCCCAGCCTGCACGCCAAGGCGCTGGCCGTGGTGGATGCACTGCGCCAGCGCACCGATCTCGATCCCTTTTCCATGGGCGACGTGATCCAGCTCTATCTTGCGCTGGGCCAGAACAAGACTGCCCTGGACCTGATGCCGCAAAATTGCGCCGCTTCACCGATCGGCTGCAGCGATCTCAGCGTCAACCCGATGTATATCCCGCTGCGCGGCGACCCGCGCTTCGAGGCTCTGATGAAGCAGTACGACACCATCTCCCAACCCGCGACCGCCGTCAGCGCCGCGCCGGCTTCTCCGTAAGCGGTGGTCGCGACCATCGGCCTGCCGGCCCTCCCACAGTTGTTCCTGTGGGAGCGGCGGAAGCCGCGATGCACATGAAAGGGTGTCAAGCCGCGGCGGAGTCCAGCAGCACATCGACGCCAGATTCCGGTGCGATCGACGCGGCGGGAATCCCATCGCCGCGCTTCCACGCGGCGATGGCATCGCGCTTGCCTGCGCCTTCGACCAGGAACAACACGTGGCGGGCGTTCGACAGGCGTTGCGCGCTTAAGGACACGCGTTCGGGCGGCGGCTTGGGCGCATCGAACACGGCCAGCACATTGGGCGAATCGGCATGCATGCCCCAATCGTGGCCGGGAAACAGGCTGGCGGTGTGACCGTCCTCTCCCAAACCCAGCAGCACCAGGTCGAAGGCGTCGACGGTGCGGAGCTCACGCGCATACAACGTAGCCGCTTCGCGCGCGCCGGATTCGGCCGGGATCGCATGCACGTTGGCGGCGGGAATCGCGACATGATCCAGCCATTCGTCGCGCGCCATGCGGCTGTTGCGCTGCGGATCGTCGGGCGGCGCGCAACGCTCGTCGCCGTACCAGACGTGCCATGCGTTCCAGTTGGCATTGGCCTGCCGCAACGCGCGGTACAGCTTGCGCGGGGTGTTGCCGCCGGCCAGCACGATGTCGAACGCACCATGCAGCGCGATCGCATCCTGCGCCGCGGCCAGCACCCGCGCCAGCGCGTTCGCGACCAGCGAGGCATCGTCGGGGAACACGTGCCAGCGCACGGACTGCACGGGCAGGGCGGCAGGCACGACCGTCACTCTGCCTTCATCGCGTGGCCGCCGAATTCGTTGCGCATCGCCGACAGCAGCTTGTCGGAGAACGAGTCGGTGTCGCGCGAACGCAGGCGCTCGATCAGCGATGCGGTGATGATGGGCGCGGGCACGTCGAGCTCGATCGCCTCGTCGACCGTCCAGCGGCCTTCGCCGGAATCGACCACGTAGGGCGCGATGTCCTTCATTTCGGGGTCGCGCTGCAGCGCGTTGGCGACAAGGTCGAGCAGCCACGAGCGCACCACCGAGCCATAGCGCCAGATTTCCGCGATCTGCTCCATGTCGAGCTGGAACTCGGTCTTGTGCTTCATGATGGAGAAGCCTTCGGCGTAGGCCTGCATCATTCCGTATTCGATGCCGTTGTGGACCATCTTCACGAAGTGGCCTGCGCCGACCGGACCGACGCGGCCCCAGCCTTTGTCGCGGGCGGGCGCAAGCACTTCGAAGATGGATTTCAGCCGTTCGACCACGGCGGCATCGCCGCCGACCATCATGCTGTAGCCTTCCTTCAGGCCCCACACGCCGCCGCTGGTGCCGCAATCGACGTAGTCGATGCCCCGAGGCGCGAGCAGCGCGGCGTGGCGCTGGTCATCCTTGTAGTGCGAGTTGCCGCCGTCGATCACGACGTCGCCCTTGGCAAGTTTTCCGGCCAGCGCCGCGACCGTGTCATCGACGATCTTGCCGGCCGGCACCATCAGCCACAGCGCGCGCGGCGGGCGCAGCGCGGCCACGAGTTTGTCCAGCGAATCGACCGCCTTGCCGCCGGCGTCGGTCAGCGCCGTGCGCGCCTTGTCGCCGGGATCGAAGCCGATGACGTCGTGGCCGCCCTGCATCAGGCGCTGGGCCATGAAGTTGCCCATCTTGCCGAGGCCGATCATTCCGATTTGCATGGCTTTCTCCTTGCTGCGTGGGGCGACTTGGCGCATCGCAAACTGCGATGGTAACGCGCGCCTCGGCGCGTCGCGAACCCGCGGAGCGGCATCCGGCTTGCGGTTTTCACGAATGATTGAGGCTGGTTGGCGCATACTCGAAAGGTTGAGCCTGCGCACCCCCATCACGGAAGCCGCCGCCGATGCCCGTTGACACCGTCCCGATGACCGGTTCCATACAACTGCTGGGCCACGCCGGCTACGCCACCTGGATCACCGATTCCGGTGCCGGCTGCAGCCGCTGGAAGGGTCTGGCCGTCACACGCTGGCGGGCAGGGCAGGCTGGGAACGAGCAGGGCGGATACGTGTTCGTGCGTGACGCGCAGGCCGCGACTTTCTGGTCGGCCAGCGCGCAGCCTTGCGGTGGTGCGGTGCGGGTATGGCGCGATGAAGCCATGCTGCGTTGCGCCCGCCGCGATGGCGCGATCACCACCACGCTGGAGGTCGCGGTCGATCCGGAGCAGCCGGTCGAGGTGCGCGGCATCGGCCTGCACAACGACGGCGCCGTCGCGCGCGAGCTTGAACTCACTTCGTACCTTGAGCTGGTGCTCGGTTCGGCCCAGGGCGACGCGTCGCATCCGGCGTACTCGAAGATGTTCGTGCAGACCACGTGCGAACATGTCGTTGTGGAGCAGGGCGTGCTGCTGGCGTGGCGGCGGAAGAAGGATCCTTCCGAACCCGACATCTGGGCTGCGCATGCACTGGTCGTGGATGGCGATGAAAGTGCACCACGCGAATGGGAAACCGACCGCGCGCATTTCATCGGGCGCGATGGCTCGCTGGCGGCGCCGTTGGCGCTGCGCGACAGCAAGCCTCTTTCCGGCACCGTCGGCACCGTGCTCGATCCGGTTTTCAGTTTGCGTGCCCGCCTGGCCGTACCGGCGGGCGCCACCCGGCGCGCGGCGTTCGTCACTGCCGTGGCTGCATCTCGCGAGGAAGTGCTGGCGTTGGTGCGTCGCTGCCTGACGCCCGCTGCGTGCGCCGACGTGTTCGCGCGTGCCGCCTCACAGGCAAGGCAAACGGGCAGGCCGGATGCCACTGCGGTGCAGCGGTTCCAGCGCCTCGCCGGCGCGTTGTTGCTCGACGATCCGGGCTTGCGCGCCGATCCGGCCGCAATCTCGCAAGGTGAGGGCGGCGCACCGGTGCTGTGGGCGAAGGGCATTTCCGGCGACCTGCCGATCGCGCTGGTGCACATCACCGACGTTTCCGGCGTCAGACTAGTCGATGAGCTGCTGCAGGCACAACGCTGGTGGCGCGCACGCCAATTGCCGGCTGACGTCGTGGTACTCGATGCCAGCGCCGGCGCGAACGCTGCGGCAGTTGGCGCCGCGTTGCAGAAGCTGGTCGATGCCAACGGCCCGAACGACAAACCGCAGGGCTCGCTGTTCGTGCTGCGCGGCGCGGATCTGGATGCGCGCCTGCGCCAGGGCCTGTACACGGTGGCGTGCATCGTGCTGGACGGCGCTCGCGGCAGTCTGGCTGCGCAGGTGGCCGGGTCGCCACGGGAATCGGCGGTAGCGTTCGCTCCGCCGCGGGCATCGCGTGCGCGTGGCGGCAAGCCGGCTTCATTGCCCGCACCGACGGATCTGGATTTCTGGAACGGCCTCGGCGGCTTCAGCAAGGACGGCTGCGAGTACGTCATCGTCCTGCGCGACGGCGCGCACACGCCGACGCCGTGGTCGCACATCGTCGCCAATCCCGATTTCGGTTTCCTCGCGACGGCGACGGGTGGCGGTTATGCCTGGGCCGTGAACAGCCAGCAAAACCAGGTCACCGCATGGTCGAACGACGCGGTGTGCGATCCGCCGGGTGAAGTCTTCCTGCTGCGCGATCGCGACGACGGCACCGAATGGAGCGCCACGGCCTCGCCGCTGCGTGCCGGCGGCGCAACGTACTTGGCGCGCTTCGGATCCGGTTACGCGCGCTTCGACGCCAACGTGCACGGGATCGAATCCGAGCTGACGCAATGCGTGGCGGCATCCGATCCGGTCAAGCTGTCGCGTCTGCGGTTCAGCAACCGCAGCGATCGCCCGCGCCATATCGACGTCGCGCAAGTCGTCGCATGGATGCTCGGTTCGATCGGCGGCGATCCGCGCGCGACCACGGTCGTCGAATCCGACTCCGGGCGCGCGGCGGTCTTCGCGCGCAACGCATGGCGCGACGAGTTCACGCAGGCGACGGCGTTCATTGCCTGCGGCGCGGTCGCCGCAACAGTCGGCAACGACAGCGCCCCACGTAGCGCGGTAGTCACGACCGTCGAGCTGGCGCCTGGTGCCAGCGCCGAGTTCTCGTTCCTGCTGGGCGAAGGCCGCGACCGCGCCGCCGCGCAGGCGCTGGTCGATCGCTGGCGCGATGCCGATTTCGAGGCATTGCTGACGGAAACCCGCAACGTCTGGGATGGCGTGCTGCAACCGCTGCAGGTCCGCACGCCCGAACGCTCGCTCGACCTGCTGGTCAATCGTAGCCTGCCGTACCAGGTGCTGGCGTGCCGCGTGTGGGCACGCACCGCGTTCTACCAAGCCAGCGGCGCCTTCGGTTTCCGCGACCAGTTGCAGGACGTCGGCGCGCTGTGCATCGCGCGCCCGGACCTCGCGCGTGCGCATATTTTGCTTTCGGCATCGCGCCAGTTCGAGGAAGGCGACGTGCAGCACTGGTGGCTGCCGCCCTCGGGCAAGGGCGTGCGCACTCGCATGGTCGATGATCGGCTGTGGTTGCCGTACATCGCCGCGCATTACATCGAAAACACCGGCGACGCGGCGATCCTCGACCAGCAGGTGTCGTTCGTGCATGGCGATGCCTTGCAGCCGGGGCAGGTCGACTCGTTTTTTGCACCGGCCAAATCCGCGCAAACCGCGAGCTTGTTCGAACACTGCGCGCGCGCGATCGACGTGAGCCTCGGCAATGGTGTGCACGGCTTGCCGCTGATGGGCACCGGCGATTGGAACGACGGCATGAATCGGGTCGGCATCGGCGGCAAGGGCGAAAGCGTGTGGATGGGCTGGTTCCTCAGCAAGGTCATCGCGGATTTCGCGCCGCACGCGGAACGGCGCGGCGACCCGCGCACGGCGCGCTGGCGCGACCACGTCCGTGCGCTGCAACTCGCGCTTGAGACCAAGGCATGGGACGGCGGCTGGTACCGGCGCGCGTTCTACGACGACGGCACGCCGCTGGGCACGTCGGCGGACAAGGAATGCCGCATCGAGTCGATGGCGCAGTCGTGGGCGGTGATCAGCGGCGCCGGCGATCCGGAGCGCGCGCGGCTGGCGATGCAGGCGGTCAACCAGCACCTGGTCCGGCCACACGATGGACTGGTTGCGCTGTTCACCGCACCCTTCGACAAGACGTCGCACGATCCCGGCTACATCAAGGGCTATCCGCCCGGCCTGCGCGAAAACGGCGGGCAGTACACGCACGGTTCGATCTGGTCGCTGATCGCATTTGCGATGCTGGGCGATGGCGACAAAGCCGGCGAGCTGCTGGAGATCTTCGATCCCATCCGGCATTCCGGCACGCCCGAGAAACTTGCGCGCTACAAGGTCGAGCCTTACGTCGAATGCGCGGACGTGTATTCGGTCGCACCGCATGTCGGTCGCGGCGGCTGGACCTGGTATTCGGGTTCGGCAGGCTGGTTGTACCGCGCGATCGTCGAATGGGTGTTCGGTTTCCGCCTGCGTGGCGACCGCCTGCGCATCGAGCCTTGCATTCCGCATCACTGGAAGGGCTTTGCACTGGACTACCAGCGTGGCCGCAGCACCTGGCATGTCGAGGTCACGAATCCAGAGCATCTTTGCCGCGGATTCGCAGGCGTCGAAGTGGATGGTGTAACGTTGCAGGACTCACGCGCCGGGATCGCGCTTGCCGATGATGGCGCGGAACACCATGTCCGGGTGACCCTGCACAAGGAGCCGAGTCGATGACCACTTCGAAGTCCGATGCCTTCGTGTTCTTCGGCGCCACCGGCGACCTTGCCTACAAGCAGGTGTTCCCCGCGCTGCAGGCGCTGACCCGCGACGGCAAGCTGGACATGCCGGTGATCGGCATTGCGCGTTCCGGCTGGACCGTCGACCAGCTGCGCAAGCGCGCGCAGGACAGCCTCGCCGCCAACGGCGGCATCGACAAGACGGCATTCGCCAGCCTCTCGAAGCGGATGCAGTACATCGACGGCGACTACGGCGACGCCCAGACCTTCGCCAGATTGCGCAAAGCCCTCGGCGACGCGCAGCATCCGCTGCACTATCTCGCGATCCCGCCCAGCATGTTCGTGCCGGTGGTGAAGGGACTGGCCTCATCCGGCTGCGCGCAGGGCGCGAGGGTGATCGTGGAAAAACCCTTCGGTCGCGATCTCAAATCCGCGCAGGCGCTGAACCGCACCCTGCACCGATTCTTCCACGAGCACGACATCTTCCGCATCGACCATTATCTCGGCAAGGAGCCGGTGCAAAATCTCTTGTACTTCCGCTTCGCCAACGCGTTCCTGGAACCGATCTGGAATCGCGACCACGTTGCCAGCATGCAGATCACCATGGCCGAGGATTTCGGCGTGCAGGGCCGCGGCCGTTTCTACGACGAGGTTGGCGCGATCCGCGACGTGGTGCAAAACCACATGTTCCAGGTGCTGGCGCTGCTCGCGATGGGACCGCCCGCGAACCGCAGTTCCGACGCGATGCGCGACGAAAAATTGCGCCTGTTCCGCTCGATGCGGCCATTGCGGCCGGAAGACGTCGTGCGCGGCCAGTTCGAGGGCTACCTCAAGGAACCCGGCGTCGCCAAAGGGTCGACGGTCGAGACCTTCGCGGCGTTGCGCATCCACATGGATACCTGGCGCTGGGCGGGCGTGCCGTTCTTCATCCGCGCCGGCAAGCAGTTGCCGGTGAAATGCACCGAAGTGCTGGTGCGGCTGAAGAACCCGCCGCAGCAGGTCTTCGACGATACGCCAAACGGGGCCGCCAACCATTTTCGCTTCCGGCTGAATCCGGACGTCATCATCTCGCTCGGCGCGCGGGTCAAGGAACCGGGCGAGGCGATGAAGGGCCGCG
>JAFEDX010000042.1 GCA_018241365.1 Pseudomonadota bacterium | reverse complement strand
GCCGGCAAGGGCTTCGCGCGCGACGAGAAACTCAGCGTGGCCGACCCGGAATCGGTGAAGGATTTTCCGGACAATCTTGAAATCGACGCGGTGCAGACCTACGCCTCGAAAACGCCGGGCGCCGAAGTCGCCAACATCGCGCCCGACGCCGAGAAGGTCACGTTCACCGTGCACCACAGCTTCGTGAAGCTGCCCGGCCCCGGCTTCCATCCGCGCGCTTTCGATCCGCGCGTCGGCGGCTTCGGCACGCAGGTCGTGGACTTCGGCACGCCGCTGGGCCAGGACG
Organism: Pseudomonadota bacterium; assembly: GCA_018241365.1. GTDB lineage: Bacteria > Pseudomonadota > Gammaproteobacteria > Xanthomonadales > Rhodanobacteraceae > 66-474. The sequence continues at coordinate 11,475 of JAFEDX010000042.1, read as the reverse complement.
TGGTGCGCGAAGTTGCCAACCGCTTCCGCCTTGAAAAAACCGATCCCGGCGCGGCGCGTTCGCACGTGAAGCATCCCATCGTCTACTACGTCGATTGGCACGCGCCAGAGCCGATCCGCTCGGCACTCGTCGAAGGCATAAGCTGGTGGGCCAGGGCGTTCGACGCGGCCGGCTACATCGACGCGTTCCAGGTCAAGGTGCTGCCGAAAGACATCGACCCGATGGACGTGCGCTACAACGTCGTCAACTGGGTCGATCGCGCCACTCGCGGCTGGTCGTACGGGCAGGAGATCGTCGATCCGCGCACCGGCGAAATCGTCAAGGGCATGGTGGTGATCGGCTCCCTGCGCTCGCGCCAGGACATCCAGATCCTCGAAGGCCTGGTCGGTGCCGACAAGGTCGGAACGGGCGGCCCCGACGATCCGGTGCAGGCGGCGCTGGCGCGCATCCGCCAGCTCGGCGCGCATGAAGTCGGCCACACGCTCGGCTTCGCGCACAACTTCGCCGCCAGCACGCAGGATCGCGCCTCGGTGATGGATTACCCGCCGCCGCGGATCGCGCTCGTCGATGGCAAACCCGAACTCACTGCCGATACCTACGCCGCCGGCATCGGCAAGTGGGACATGGCCACGGTCAAGTGGCTGTACGGCGAGCCGCTGCCGGGGCAGGACGCGCAGGCCTGGGCTGATGCGGAAGCGAAAAGCATCGTCGATTCCGGGCTGCGTTACGTCGAGGACGCCGATGCGCGCCCCGACGACGCCGCGCAACCGTGGGCTTCGCTGTGGGACGACGGCGCCGACCCGACCGCCGAATTGAATCGCCTGATGACCGTGCGCCGCGCAGCCATCAACCACTTCGGCCTGTCGGCGCTAGCGCCGGGCGAACCCATGGCAGACCTGCGCCGGCGCTTCGTGCCGGTGTGGTTGCTGCATCGCTATCAGATGGTCGCGGCGGCGAAATCGATCGGCGGCGTGTACTTGCGGTACGCCGTGAACGGTGGCGGCCACGAATCCTCCGGGCCCGTGCCGCCTGCGTCGCAGCGCGCGGCGCTCGCCGCCGTGCTCGCCACGCTGGCGCCGGAACAACTGCGCGTGCCGCAGCGGCTGATCCCGTTGCTCTCCGCGGCGCGCAACGGCAGCTACAACCGCCAGTACAGTATCGAGCTGTTTGCCGGATCGAATGGAACGCCGTTCGATCCGCTGGCCGCCGCGGACGCCGCGGCCGGATTGACGCTTGACGCCCTGCTTGCGCCCGCGCGCCTCGCCCGTCTGGACACGCAGCACGCCGCGGATTCCAACGCACTTGGCGTCGATGAACTGCTCGACCACCTGCTCGCGGCAACCCTGCCTGACCATACCGATGCACTCTCGCGCCGCATCGCCTATCGCACGCTGATGGGCATTGCGCGCAGTGCGCATGATCCGAAGACCGCCCCCGGCGTTGCGGTGCGGCTTGACCAGCGCCTGCACGAGGTCGCGCTTGCGCTGGCGCAACGCAAGGGCGACGCCGCCGACCGTGCATGGGGTGCGAGTCTGTCGCGCCTGCTGCTCGATCCGCGCCGACTGGACGCGGAACTCGCCAAACACGCACGCGCAACGGCAACACCGCCCGGTGCACCGATCGGAACCGAAGCGGATTGGCTGTCACTGCCCGGCGACGAGTGATACCGGTTGACGATGCGGCCGCGTCGAGCGGATGTCGCTGCGGGTTGATCCGAGGCGGCACCTTGCACGGGTCCGCGCTACAGTTTCACGGTCGCCGCGCTGCAATCCCATCTTGCGTACCCATACGGAGCCAATTACGACATGGCCAACACATCAACCTCCAAAGCCGAAGCGGGTAGCTCCTCCCAAGTCACTCCCGACATGATCCAGACCGGCTCGGATATTCCGGCCGACTGGCAGCAGCCGCGTGACGCATTCAATTACGTCCGCAGCGAGGTGATGGTGCCGATGCGCGACGGCGTGAAGCTGCACACGGTGATCATGGTGCCGAAGGGCGCACGCGACCTGCCGATCCTGCTGGAACGCACGCCGTACGACGCCAACAAGAACACCTCCGGAAACAGTCCGCTGATGGGCGACGCGGTATGGTCCGGCAACAAGGACTGGGCCGACGGCACCTGGATCCTTGTCTGGCAGGACGTGCGCGGAAAATACGGCTCGGAGGGCGACTACGTGATGACGCGTCCGGTACGCGGGCCGCTCAACCCGACCGACACCGACGACACCACCGACGCGTGGGACACGATCGACTGGCTGGTGAAGAACGTGCCGGAATCCAGCAGCAAGGTCGGCATGATCGGCTCGTCGTACGACGGCTGGACCGTCACCATGGCGCTGCTGGACCCGCACCCTGCGCTGAAAGTGGCCGCGCCGGAAAGCCCGATGATCGACGGCTGGATGGGCGACGACTGGTACCACTACGGCGCGTTCCGCCAGACCAACCTCGACTACTTCACGTTGCAAATGGGCGTGAAGGGCAAGGGCGAAGGCGTGCCGCGCGCCAACCGCGACGATTACACCAACTTCCTCGAAGCCGGCTCCGCCGGTGCGTACGGCGAAGCCAACGGTTTCGCCAAACTTCCATGGTGGCCCCGCTTTGCGGCGCACCCCGCCTACGACGCGTTCTGGCAGCTGCAGGCGCTGGACAAGCTGCTGGTCGAGCGCCCGTGCACCGTCCCGACCATGTGGTTGCAGGGCATGTGGGACCAGGAAGACATCTACGGCGCCGTGCACGCGTGGGAAGCCCTGGTCGAAGCCGGTCACCGGGCAAACAATCATCTCGTGATCGGACCGTGGTGGCACAGCCAGATCAACCGCGCTGGCTGGCACACCGGGCCGTTCAAGTGGCCGGGCAACACCACCGCGCTGTTCCGTCAACAAGTGATGATCCCGTGGTTCAACCACCACGTGCGCGGCACGCCGTTGCCGAAGCCCCTGCCGCAGGCGATGGTCTACAACCCGGCTGCGCAGCGTTGGGACGACTTCGACGACTGGAAGCCCGCCAGCGAACAGGCGCTTACGCCGCTTTATCTCCAGTCCGGCTTCGGGCTTGGTTTCGATGCACCGACCGGCGGCAGCGACAGCTACGTATCCGACCCGGCCAAACCCGTGCCCTACCTGCCGCGTCCGATTCCGCAGGACCTCGACCGCTGGCGCAACTGGCTGCTGGAAGACCAGCGCTTCGTGGTCGATCGGCCCGATGTGTTGTCCTACGTCACGCCGGTGCTGACCGAAACCGTGCACGTGCAGGGCGCGCCGATCGCGGACATCTTCGCCCGCACGACGGGCACCGACGGTGATTTTGTGGTCAAGCTGATCGACGTATACCCCGGCACGGTGCCGACCGATCCCGAAATGGGCGGTTATCTATTCCCCGTGGCGCTCGACATCTTCCGCGGCCGCTACCGCAGAAGTTTTTCCGACCCATCATCCATCCCCGCCGACGAAGTGCAGCAATACAAGTTCCGGCTGCCAACCATCAACCACGAGTTCCGGCCCGGCCACCGGATCATGGTGCAGATCCAGTCCACGCTGTTCCCGCTGTACGACCGCAACCCGCAAACGTACGTGCCCAACATCCTGTTCGCACGATCCGATGATTACCGGAAGGCCACGGTAACGATCGAACACGGACCTGATGCGCGCAGCGCGGTATTGCTGCCGCTCGCGAACGGAAAACCGGGCTGACGCGCGCGGCGCATCGTGCCGGGGAGGATCCGTGTCCTGCGCCGCTGCCCCGGAACCGGCGTCCAACCCTGCACGGCTCGACTCCCGCGCGTTCGCACACGAAACTGCACGCATTGCTCCGCTGCGCCATCCCATGCTGCGCCTCATCAACCTGCGTCTTCCGCTTGACCATCCGGCCGATGCGCTGCCTGCGGCGATCTGTGCGCGTCTGGGCATTGCGCGCGAAGCGCTGCGCGACTTCACCGTGTTCCGCCGCGGCTACGACGCGCGCAAGCGCGGTGCGATCACGCTGATCTACACGCTGGACCTGGACGTGGCCGACGAGGCCGTGGTACTCGCACGGCACGCCAATGACCGCGATATCCAGGTCGCTCCGGACAGCGACTACCACCCGGTGACGCCCTCACACTCACAGCCTGAACCCCGCCCGATCGTGATCGGCTTTGGGCCGTGCGGCATCTTTGCCGCGCTGATCCTCGCCGAAGCGGGGCTCGCGCCCATCGTGCTGGAACGCGGCAAGGCCGTGCGCGAACGCACGAAGGATACGTGGGGCCTGTGGCGGACGCGCAACCTCCACGAGGAATCCAACGTGCAGTTCGGCGAAGGTGGCGCCGGCACGTTTTCCGACGGCAAGCTGCACAGCAACGTCCACGATACCCGCAACTACAACCGCAAGGTGCTGCGCGAATTCGTCGCGGCCGGCGCGCCGGAAGAAATCCTCTACGTCAGCAAGCCGCACATCGGCACGTTCCGGCTGGTCAGCATGGTCGAGAAGATGCGCGAGCGCATCACGGCACTGGGCGGCGAAATCCGCTTCAGCCAGCGCGTGGACGACCTGCTGATCGAAATTGACGCACAGGGAGATCGCCACCTGCGCGGCATACGGCTCGCAGACGGGAGCGAGCTGCCCAGCGATCACGTGATCCTCGCACCCGGCCACAGCGCGCGCGACACCTTCGCGATGCTGCACGCGCGCGGCGTGTACCTCGAACCCAAGCCGTTCTCGATCGGCTTCCGCATTGAACACCCGCAATCGCTGATCGACCGTGCGCGCTTCGGTCCGCAGGCGGGCCATCCCATCCTTGGCGCGGCCGACTACCACCTCGTGCACCACGGCAGCGCTACTCATGGAAGCCGGGGCCGCTCGGTGTACAGCTTTTGCATGTGTCCCGGCGGAACCGTGGTCGCCGCTACCAGCGAAGCCGGATGCGTGGTGACCAACGGCATGAGCCAATACTCGCGCAACGAGCGCAACGCCAACGCAGCCATCGTTTGCGACATCACGCCCGCCGATTACGCGGCCTATGGTGACGGCCCGCTGGCCGGCGTCGCACTGCAACGGCACTGGGAAAGCCACGCCTTCGAGATGGGCGGCGGCGACTACAGCGCACCCGCCCAGCGCGTCGAAGACTTCCTTGCCGGTCACGCGACCACCGCGTTGGGTGAAGTCACGCCGTCCTACCAGCCCGGCGTGCGCCTGACCGACCTTTCGGCGGCGCTGCCCGACTACGCGATCCAGGCCATCCGCGCCGCCATCCCGGTCTTCGCCCGCCAGATCCGCGGCTACGCCCTGCCTGACGCCGTGCTGACCGGCGTCGAAACCCGCACCTCGTCGCCCCTCCGCATCCGCCGTGGCGATGACCTGCAAAGCCTGAACACGCAAGGGCTATATCCCGCCGGGGAAGGCGCAGGCTACGCGGGCGGGATCCTTTCGGCCGCGGTGGATGGCATCCGCGTCGCGGAAGCCGTGGCGTTGTCCTTGCGGAAGGTCGAGCCCCACGCGGCCTGATCTTCCCGCCTACCCTACCTGAATGGCGCCACGGGAGACCTGCCCGCCTTCGGGCACTCCGAGCGCACGGGCGAATTGTCCGCTACACTAATGGGGCAGCGCTTGAGGCAGCTCGGATGCACTGCACACCACTGCGGCGAGTTCGCCTCACTCCATGCCGCGTCATCAACAATTTTCAAAGGTCAAGTGTCATGGCGGATCGCCAGAGCGGTACAGTCAAATGGTTCAACGATGCCAAGGGCTTCGGTTTCATCACCCCGGAAAGCGGCGACGATTTGTTCGTCCACTTCCGCGCCATCCAGGGCACCGGCTTCAAGTCGTTGCAGGAAGGCCAGAAGGTCACCTTCGTTGCCGTCAAGGGCCCGAAGGGCATGCAGGCGGATCAGGTGCAGGTGGTCTGAAGCACCTTGTTCGTGGTTTGCGAAAAAGCCCGCTTCGGCGGGCTTTTTCATGGCCGGTCCGGACGCATGCAATCCAACCCGGCGTTGTGACGGGCCGCGATCGAGCAACGGAACCCACGCTCCGTTTCCGGTAGATTGCAGCTTTTCCCACGACGCGGGGCTTCCATGAAAAGGCTGGTCGGCTGGCTGTTGCTGGTGTTCCTGAGCGTTGGCGTGGCGTGGGCGCAAACGCCGCAGGCGGTTCCCGCCCCGGCGCCGCGAGCACAAACCAACGCAGCGCCAGCGACGCACTTCGACGTCGAGGCCGCGACCAACGCCTACATGGCGGAACTCTCGCCCGCGCAACGCGCGCAGTCCGATGCCTACTTCGAGGGCGGCTACTGGCTGATCCTCTGGGATCTGCTGGTGGCGCTGGGCGTGGCGTGGCTGCTGCTCGGCACGCGGCTGTCCGCACACATGCGCAACCTCGCCGAACGCATCACCCGCTGGCGCTGGTTGCAGACCGCGATCTACGCGCTGCAGTACATCGTGTTGACCTCGTTGCTGACCCTCCCGTGGAGCCTGTACGAAGGGTATTTCCGCGAACACGAATACGGCCTCTCCAACCTGACCCTGCCCGGCTGGTTCGGCGAGCAGGCCAAGGGGCTGATCGTCGCGCTGGTCCTCGGCATCATCGCACTGGTCATCGTGTATGCCGTAATCCGCAAGGCCACGCGGACCTGGTGGCTGTGGGGCGCCGGCGTCGCGATTGTCTTCATCATCTTCACCGCAACCATCGCGCCGGTGTACGTCGCGCCGCTGTTCAACACCTACAAGCCGCTGCCCGACAGTGCGCTGAAGACGCAGCTGCTGTCGATGGCGCGCGCAAACGGCATCCCCGCCGACAACGTGTACGTGTTCGATGCCTCGCGCCAGAGCAAGCGGATCAGCGCCAACGTCAGCGGGATGTTCGGCACCACCCGCATCAGCCTCAACGACAACCTGCTGAACCGCAGCACGCCCGCCGAGGTGAAAGCCGTGCTGGGCCACGAGATGGGCCACTACGTGCTGAACCACGTCTACAAGGGCATCGTGTTCTTCGGCATCGTCATCGTGCTCGCGTTCGCCTTCGTGCGCTGGGGCTTCGGCTGGGCCCTGCGCCGCTGGGGCGGGCACTGGCAGGTGCGCGGGATCGGCGATATCGCCGGCCTTCCGTTGCTCGCCGCGCTCTTCGCCATCTTCATGTTCGTGATGACGCCGGTGACCAACACCATCACCCGCACGATGGAAGCCGAGGCCGACGCCTTTGGCCTGAACGCCGCGCGCCAACCCGACGGCTTCGCGCAGGCCGCGGTGCAGTTGTCTGAATACCGCAAGATGCACCCCGGCCCGGTCGAGGAATTCCTGTTCTACGACCACCCCAACGGCTGGCAACGCATCCACCGCGCGATGATCTGGAAGGCGGAGAACCTCGATGATCCTGCGGTGCGCGCCGGCGAAGCCAGTGCCCCGACGGGGGCGCGGTGAAGTTGGAGCACCTGCCCCGTAGATGAACCGTTGTTCAGCCCTCCGGAGATTGCTGAGCCTCAAACGTGCTGCGGGTCGCGGGGTCCAGCGCTTCGATCTGCCGACTCCTCTGCAGGAAGGCCCGCTGCCCTTCTGGCAACTGGCAATCGCGTGACACGGCATCAGCCCCCGCAGAAGTCGTTGCGGTCACGTCCTGCACGTTGACGACGACACCCAGCGTCTCCCCCAATGGCGCCAGCGTCGCGCAAACACTGTCCACCATGGCCAGATTCCGGAACTGTGGCCCACCCACCAGCACCAGCAAATTGTCATGGTCGATCCAGGCGACCGAACGCACCCCGTTCACTTGTGCAATTCGAGTCCTCGCAGCTTCGCGTGGCACAGGGCGTGTCGGATCAGGAATGCGCGCGTCATGCAGCATGTCCTTGGACATGGCATTCACGTGATACTGCAACGCCTTCTGATCACCGGTGGTTGCGGCCATGCGGGCGCCGGCTACGTGTCCCGCCACTGACGCGACCGTCGTGCGTTGACCGTTCCGCGCACCGGGTTGCACTGGCGCACTTTCCTGATCGAATCGGCACCCAGCAAGCATGCCGACTAACGCCGTGACAACCAGCAAGCCCCCCGCCACCTGGATCCCAGGATGAATTCGCATTGTTATCTCCCCTGCTGCGAACTTGAAGCATAACCCAGCGTGGAAGGCTGAAAAACTCGACGGCCCCGCAATGTGCGCGACGGATCGACTGCGCCGCAGGGCCATGTTCTGTTCCACGCGTCGGATTCCTCAATCGCAGCGCGCGCCATCGCCGGCAGGCTTGCACTGCGGCGGCCAGCCGTTGGCGTTCCAGAACTGGATGAACTTCATGCGTTTCAGGAAATCCTGGAACGCGGGATCGTGGCGCGTGGCGCCGAAACCTGGCGCCCAGATGAGGCTACCACCGGGTTGCTGGTCACCGGGCTCGAACGTGGCGAGGATTTCGGCTGCGTTCGGCGTGGGTTCGTACAGACGCAACCGGCTGGAACGTGCGCCGGTGGCGGTCTCACGTGCGCCGATCGCAGCGTCGGCTTGCGGCCATGCGGCGGGATCGACCAGCGCAGCCGTGACCGCGACATAGGCTTTTCTCAACCCGTCGCTCTCCGGCATCTGCGCGGCGAAACTGCGCGCCGCAGCGAAATCTTTTCGCCAGACGGCATTGCGCCAGCGCGCCACAGCGGTGCGCGCCGAGGGTCTGGCTTCCCGCCCGGGCAGCAGATCTAGATAGGTCTTTGCCTCGTCGTGGCGGCCGAGCACGTCCAGATGCGCGCCCAGGTTGTACGTCACCCAGTAGCCGAGCGGATCGGCGGCATAACCGGTTTCGAATTGCGCCAGCGCCTGCTCGCCGTAGCCGAGGCGCGACAGGAACATGCCATCGATGTTGTGCACGATAGGGTCGGAGGGGTCGAGAGCCAGGGCAGCGTCGAACTCCTGTTTCACCGTGGCCCAATCCTTGCCTTGTGCGGCGACTTGGCCCAAGGCGACGTGCGCGTACAAATCATCAGGGTCGATGGCGAGCGCCTTGTGCGCCTCGCGCAGCGCGGCGTCTTCCTTGCCTTCGCCTTCGAAGTCCGAGGCGAGATTGAGCGCGAGCAGTCCGTGCACCGGCGCATAACCGGGGGCGCGCGCCGCCAGTGCGTCCAGCTCGCGCTCTGCCTGCGCGTAGGCGGCATCATCGTTGCTGGCAAGAAAGACGTGGCGCAATTCCAGGTACTCGCGAAACACCTGAGGATCAGGCGCCGGCACCTTGGCGCGCGCAAGACCGATGGGCAAGGCGAGCGCCCCCGCGACGGCTTGCGCGATGTCCCGTTGCACGCCGAACACGTCGCCACCGGTGCGATCGTAATCCTGCGCCCAGATCGTGCGGCCCGAGGGCGTCTCGATCAGGCGCAGGCTGATGCGCAGCCTGTTACCGTCCTCGCGCAAGCTGCCTTCCAGCGCATGCGTGGTGCGCAACTGCGCGGCCAGTTGCGCCGGATCGAAATCGTCCTTGCGTGCAATCGTCGGCGAGATGCCGGAGATGAGGCGCAAGCCGTGGACACTGGCCAATTGCGTCGTCAGTTCTTCGCTCAGGCCGGCGGCGAAGGCAGACTCGTCCTTGCCGGCGCCGATCACCTGCAGGGGCAGCACGACCAGGGTCGGTGACGCCGTCGGCGTAGGAGTTCGCGTCATGCGCAGCGCCAAGGCCACGGCCAGCGCGACCAGGACGCACACCGCAAGCAGGATCGAGGTAAAGACTTGACGCGTGCGCGGAGTGACGGAAAGGTCGGCTTCGGCCGCTGGCGGGGTGGACCCGACCTTGACCGACGCGCTGCCACCGGCCGCTGCGAGCACGCTGTCCAGCAACGATGGCGGTGAGCGCAACAGCACCTGGGCATCGAAGCGATACCCCACGCCATGCACGGTGTGGATGTATTGCCGCGACGGCGTGTGGTTGCCCAGCGCCTGCCGCAGCAGCGCGATCGCCCGGTGCAAGACGCTCGGGGTGACGTGCCGATGGCCCCACACCGCATCGAGGATGTCGTCGTGGGTCAGTGTCTTGCCGGGATTGCTGGCCAGCAGCGCCAGCACGGCGAACGTCTTCGGTTCCAGCGCCACGTCCTTGCCGCCAACGACAAGGCGGTGGCCAGCGACATCGATCTCGATGTCGTCGAAGACGATCGTGCCTGGTTCATTCGTCAGCGCCACGAATCCGCTCCCGAAGCAGTCATCGGCAGCCGCTGCCACGCGGGCGGATAGCGTATCCCATTGTCCCGCTTGCGGGAAAACAGCCCTTGGCAGGCGGCCACGGCAATCCCGCAGGGTTTCATCAGATACCCGCACGCAACCCCAAGGATTCCCTCAAGCACTTCTTTCCCGGCTTCGGCAGATTGGGCCACGGCAGTCATCGCCTGCCGCCCAGTCACCGATAGAGGGAAACTACGCCATGTACAAGAATCCGTACAAAACTTCGCTGGTCCTGGCACTGGCCTTGCTCGCCCTGCCCGTCGCCTCGGCGCATGCCGAAGGACCCGAGGATGCTCACAACCAGGGCGCCTGGAATTCACCGTTCCTGGTGCAGGTACGGCAGGCCACCGCTCCCTACAAGGACATCAATGTCGCCGCGCAAGCGGGTTGGTTCGGCCGCGATTCGTTCTGCGTGAGCGGGGAGGATCAAGGCGGCATGGGCGTGCATGTGGCCAATCCGGCGCTGATCGGAGGCAACCAGCCCAAGGTGAGCCAGCCCCAGGTACTCATTTACGAACCGGAGGCGGATGGATCCATGGTCCTGGTGGGCGTGGAATACGTCGTGGTCGCTGCCGCCTGGAATGCCGCGCACCCGGATGGCTCCACGCCCTCGGTAGGCGGCCAGCTGATGGACCTGATCACCGCGCCCAACCGCTATGGCCTGCCAGCGGTGTATTCGCTGCACGCCTGGGCCTGGCGCTACAACCCGAAGGGCGCCTTCGCGCAATGGAACTCCAACGTGACCTGCGCGAAGCAGCCGTTGCCGCCGATGTCGTGATGGTGCTCTCTCCCCATACGTGGAGAACGCGGGGACAACTGCAATCAACGATAAAGCCCGTTTCGACGGGCTTTATCATGTCGAAGGTCGACGCTGCCTCGTGCGTTACAACAAGAAGAACGGAACCGTCACCAGGCCCAGCACAATGAGTATCCCAAGCACCGTCATCACGACGCGCAGCGGGTCATCGCGCAGCATGCCCAGGATCGTTTCGGCGGTGCCTGCACGCTTGGCCTCTGCGTATTCGGCCCGCACCCGCGCGCTGCGCTGCCGCTCGTAATCGTCGAACGCGCGCTTGGCCACCGTGAAGTCCGCGTCTTCCGTCACCCAGATGCCGCCGACCGAAATGCCCCAGAAACTTGGCGGCGTTTCATAAAACGCTATCAGCTTTGCGTCGAGCAGCGCCCGCACATCGTCGGCCTCGTCATCGGGCACGTTACGCAAATTCAGAAGTAGCTTCGACATGAAACGATGGTAGTCGCCTTTGATTCCCTCCGTCCTGCTGCGACGAGACGAAATTGAGCGAACCCCGTCGTACTTTCCCT
>JAFEDX010000041.1 GCA_018241365.1 Pseudomonadota bacterium | reverse complement strand
TCGGCAAGGCGCTGGAAGATTCCGCCGAGCATGCGGAATCGTTCCGCCACTATGCGCACGGCAACGCGATCCGGCGCGGACAGGTCCGCTACGACGCCAATGCAACGACGGAACGGGTGCGGTACATCCGCACGCATTACACGCGCGAGTTCTTCGCCACGCGGAAGGGTTTCGGTTGCGCCGCGGCCGATCCGATTTTCGTCGTCGGCATGCCGCGCGCCGGATCGACCCTGGTCGAGCAGATCCTCGCGAGCCACAGCCAGGTCGAAGGCACCATGGAGCTGCCGGAGATTGCCTCGCTCACGGCCGATCTGCGCCGCCAGGGCGGGGCGGACGACTCGCTGCCCTACCACCAAGCGCTTGCGACGCTCGATGCCGATGCCCTGCGCGCGCTGGGCGCACGCTATCTCGAAGACACCCGCATCCAGCGCAGGACGGCCGCGCCATTCTTCATCGACAAGATGCCGAACAACTTCATGCACGTCGGCCTGATCCACTTGATGTTGCCGAACGCGAAGATCATCGACATCCGGCGGCATCCGCTGGCCTGCGGGTTTTCGCTGTTCAAGCAGAACTTCGCGCGCGGGCAGGGTTTCAGCTACGACCTTGGCGACATCGGGCACTATTACCGCGATTACGTGGAACTGATGGCGCATTTCGATGCCGTCATGCCCGGACGGATCTGCCGCGTTTTCTACGAGCGGCTGGTCGCGGACACCGAAGCCGAGGTGCGCCGGATCCTCGATTACTGCGGTCTGGCATTCGAGCCTGCGTGCCTGAGGTTCTTCGACAACCAGCGACCGGTGCGCACGGCGAGTTCGGAACAGGTGCGCCAGCCGATCTACCGGGATGCGGTGGATCACTGGCGGCGTTATTCGGAGTGGTTGCGGCCATTGGAGACGGCGTTGGGGCCCGTGCTGCAGGAATACCCTGCGGCGTCCGGCCGGGAGTGAAACAGGGCAAACCGTTGCGTTCATCCACTTTTGGGGGTCATGCACATGAGCACACGTGGGCGGGGTGCGGGGATTCATTCGGCAAGTTGGACGCGGCTGCCTTTGGCAGCGGCGATTTGCCTGGCGCTGGCGGCGCCGGCAATGGCGCAGGGCGCGGAGCAGGCTGACGCAGCCGCCGCGGGTCAGGCCCAGGCATCAACCAATGCACCTGCGCCCAAGCCGGACAAGGACAGGATCAAGACGCTCGGCACGGTGGTGGTGACGGCGCAGAAGCGCACCGAGAACCTGCAGAAGGTGCCGATCAGCATGAACGTGCTGGCCAACGACCAGCTGCAGGCGCTGCACGTGCAGGACTTCAAGGACTACGTGCAATACCTGCCCGGCGTGACCTTCCAGTCGGGCGGCGGCGGCGTGCAGGCCGGGCCGGGCTTCGCCGCGATCTACATGCGCGGCGTGACCGACGGCAGCAACCGCAATCACTCAGGCTCCCAGCCGACCGTGGGCGTGTACCTCAACGACCAGCCGGTCACGACGATCCAGGGCCCGGTCGACATCCACATGTACGACATCGCGCGTGTGGAAGTGCTGAAGGGACCGCAGGGCACGCTGTACGGCGCCAGCGCCGAGGCCGGTGCGTTGCGCATCATCACCAACAAGCCGGATCCCAGCCGGTTCGCGGCGAACTACACGCTCAGCGCCAACCAGGTTTCACACGGCGGCATTGGCGACACCTTCGAGGGCATGCTCAACATCCCCATCAACGATCGCGCGGCGATCCGACTGGTTGGCTGGCGCGAGCACGACGCCGGCTACATCGACAACAAGCCGGGTACGGTCACGTTCCCTTCCTCGGGCATCACGCTCAGCAATGCCGACAACTGCACGCCCGCCGCCAATCTGGTGTGCTCGCCAGCCCGCGCGCACAACCACTACAACGACGTCACCACGAAGGGCGCGCGCGCCGAGCTGAAGATCGACCTCAACGACAACTGGTCGATCAGTCCGACGCTGATGGGCCAGCAGACGATCGCCCACGGCAACTTCGCGAGCGACCCGGTGGTGGGCGACCTCGCCCTGACCCATTTCTACCCGGAAGGGGTGGATGACCGCTGGTGGCAGGCGGCCCTGACGGTGCAGGGCAAGATCGGCAACTTCGACGTGACCTACGCCTACGGGCACCTCGTCCGCAACCAGAACGAGCACTCCGATTACACCGACTACGGTTACTGGTACGACACCTTGTCGGCGTACGGCAAGTACTACACGGACAACAGCGGCGCGATGATCAATCCGGCCCAGCACATCGACGGCCGCGACGGGTATTCCTTCAACAGCAACGAATTGCGGATCGCCTCGCCCGCGGAAAACCGGCTGCGCTTCGTCGCCGGCGCGTTCACGCAGAACCAGAAGCACGACATCCAGCAGGACTACCAGATTGACGGCCTCGCCGATTCGCTGTCGGTCACCGGCTGGCGCAACACCATCTGGCTGACCCGCGAGATGCGCTTCGACAGCGGCAAGGCCCTGTTCGGCGAAGTGTCGTACGACATCCTTCCCGACAGGCTCACGCTGACCCTGGGCGAGCGCTACTACCGCAGCCGCGACCACCTGCTCGGGTATTACGGCTACAGCGTGGGTTTTTCGCCGACATCGGACTATGGCGAAGCGGGATGCATGTCGCCCACGCCCTTCCATGGTGCACCTTGCCTGGATTTCGACAAGAGCACCCGCGACAGCGGCTCGCTGCACAAGATCAACCTGACCTGGAACATCACGCCGACCGCGATGGTGTACGCGACGCGCTCGGAAGGCTTCCGCCCCGGCGGCGTCAACCGCATCGCCGGCATCGCGCCGTACCAGCCCGACTTCCTGACCAACGTCGAACTCGGCTGGAAGACCACCTGGTTCGACAACCGGATGTCGTTCAACGGTGCGCTGTTCCGCGAGAACTGGGACAACTTCCAGTACAACATCCTGGTGCCGCCCGGCCTGACGGTCATCCGCAACGTGAACTCGGCGCGGATCGACGGCCTGGAATCGCAGTTTGACTGGCAGGCCACCTACAACCTGAACCTGAGCGCAGGCGCGGGGCTGTACCGTGCCCGTTTGACTTCCGCCTACTGCGGGTTCTCGGACAGCAACGGCAATCCCGTCACCAATTGCCCAGCGGGTACGATCAATCCGCAAACCGGCGATCCCGTGAGCGGACCCCAGGCGCCCGCCGGCACCCGTTTGCCGATCACGCCGCACTTCAAGGGCAACCTGATCGCGCACTACTCGTTCAACCTCGGCGACAACGATGCCTTCGTGCAGGCGGCATGGGTGCACGTCGGCCAGCGCACCACCGACTTGCGCCTGGTTCCGCGCAGCCTGCTGGGCGACCTGCCTTCCTACAACTCGGTCGACCTGTCCGCCGGCATGCAGAAGAACAACTGGTCGCTGGACGTGTTCATCAACAACGTCTTCGATGAGCGTGGGGAACTGTACAAATACTCGGAGTGCAAGCCGGAAACCTGCGCCGCGCGTGGTGTTTCCACGACGTATCCGAACGGGCAGGTGTACACCGGTTTCATCAATCCGCGCACGATCGGCATCCGCTTCAGCCAGAACTTCTGAACTGGCGGCGCGCCTCCGGTTCCGCCGGAGGCGCGCCGCATTAGCGCGGATGCGTCCAGTGTTGAAGAGCGTTCGGATGCTTCACGCCATCGTCTACCGTCAGTGGCGAATATTTGCTGCGGCGCGACAAGCATGATTGTTGCAGCCGCAGGCTATGGCCGTAAAAACGGCTACACCATGCGGGAACATTCGCGTGCTGCCGAACGCACACAGCCGTGCTGCACCGCAAATTGACAGCGCTGTCAATCAATCCCAGACTGGCGTCCAATCGTATTGCACGGGGACGCGATGGACGCAGGGGTCAGCCAACTGGACGTGCGAGCCGAGGTCCTGGCGGCACCATTCCTGGCCGTGGACGTTGGCGGCACGCATGCGCGGGTTGCGCTGGTGCAGGCCTCCCGGGACTCGGTGGGGGGCGTCGAGGTGCTGGCTTTCCGCAAGTTCTCCTGCATGGATTTCAGCGGGCTTCCGGAATTGCTGCACGCGTTCGTCGAGCGCGACGTGGGTGGTCCTGTCCGGCGCTGCGTGCTGGCCTGCGCGGGCCAGTTGCTCGACGACGAAATCCTGCACGACAACCTGGCGTGGCCGATCGATCTTCCGGTTTTGCGTAGCGCGCTTGCCTTCGAAGACGTCGCGGTCCTGAACGATTTCGAGGCGCTTGGCCATGCGCTCGACGGCAGCATGGCCGGAGGCGGGCAACTGCTGTGTGGGCCGGATGCTCATCCGTCTGGCCCGACCCTTGTGGTCGGACCCGGCACCGGGTTGGGGGCTGCCGTGCACTTGCCGGGTCCCGCGGGTGGTCGGGTGCTGACGACCGAAGTCGGCCAGATGGATTTTGCGCCGAACACGTTGCGCGAGCGCGAAATCCTGGCGTGCCTGGCTCCGCAGGGTGGCTACGTGGCGTACGAACGCATCGTCTCGGGACCGGGCCTGCTGACCCTGTACACGACCCTGTGCCGGCTCGATGGCACGCAGCCCCGGCTGGCGACGCCGGAAGCCGTCACCACAGAGGCGCTGACTACTGCCGATGCGCAAGCCGTGGAGGCCGTGCAAATATTCTGCGCAACGCTGGGCAGCTTCGTGGGCGGGCTGGCCATGGCGTTCATGACCAACGGCGGCGTTTACCTGGCTGGCGGTTTCCTGTATTCGATGTTCGGTCTCTTGCAGCGCAGTGCGTTCGAGGAACGCTTCCTGCACGGCCGGAGCGTGCGGGCGTTCCTGTCGCGCATGCCGGTGCGGGTGATCGACCATGGCCGACATGGCGTGCTGGGCGCCGCACGCTGGTACTCGCAACGTGCGAGGACCCCCGGTGCAGCACCGCGACCCATCACGGTCAACGGGTTGGCCTTGTGAAACGCGCCACGATCATTCGTCTGCTGGTGTTCGCTGCCGCGTGGCTGGCGGTGGCAGGCGTCGCGACGGGTGGGCCCGTTGTGCCAGCATGGTCGTTGCTGCCGCAGCCTGCCAAGACGCAGCCCGACGGCGGCATCGCCGTCGTGATTGATGGAAATGCAGCAATCGCGGTGCGTGGTGCGGATGGCCCACAGGTGCGGGCCATGGTGGAGCGTTTCGCGCAGCGGGTGAATGCCATCCGCGGTTTGCGCCTGCATGTAGCCAAGGCTGACGATACAAACGCCGTAATCAACTTCGAGGTCGATCCCCGCGCGGATGTCGTGGGCGATGCCGGCTATCGCATCGTGGTGGGGGATCGCAGGATCGCGGTGAGCGCTCGTACGCCGGAAGGTGCGTTTTACGGCGGCGTGACGCTCTGGCAGCTGCTGACGCCGCCCGGATGGACGCGTGGCGAACCCGCGGTGGTCGCGAGCGGTGTCATCGATGACCATCCACGCTTCGCCTGGCGCGCGTTGCTGCTGGATTCGGGACGGCATTTCCAGAGCGTGGCCGACATCAAGCGACTGATCGACTGGATGTCGCTCGACAAGTTGAACGTGTTGCTGTGGCACCTCACCGAGGACCAGGGCTGGCGCCTCGAGATCCCGAAGTATCCCGAGCTCACGAAGATCGGCGCCTGCCGCAAGGCGGTGGGCCTCGACATCGAGTTGACCGGATCGCCGGACAAGCCCTACTGCGGGTTTTATACCGAAGCCGAAATCCACGATGTCGTGAAATACGCGGCTGCGCGTTTCGTCACCATCGTGCCCGGCATCGACCTGCCTGGCCACTCGCAGGCGGCGGTGGCGTCGTATCCATGGCTGGGGGTCACCGGTCAGCGCCCGGAAGTGTGGACCGACTGGGGCATCAGTCCGTGGCTGCTGAAACCCGACGCCAGGACCTTGCGTTTCGTCGATGACGTGCTCGACGAGGTGATGCGGCTGTTCCCGTCCAAGTACATATCGATCGGTGGTGACGAAGCCGACAAGCAGCAGTGGAACGCCTCACCCGAAGTGCAGGCGCAGATGCACAGGCTGGGTCTTGCGAACATGGACCAGCTGCAGGGCTGGTTCACCCAGCAGGTCGCTGATCATCTGGTCAAGCGCGGTCGCATACCCGTCGGCTGGGATGACGAACTGGTCGCGGGCGCGACGCTGCCTGCATCGGAAGTGGTGATGTCCTGGCACGGCAACGACGACGGGCGCGTGGCGCTCACGGCGGTCCGGCAGGCCCACGACGTGGTGATGACGCCGCAGGAGTCGCTGTACTTCGACCACTACCAGTCGGACCTGCCCGACGAATGGCCCGGGCAGCCGCCGCCGGTGACGCTGCGGCAAGCCTACGACACCGCCGTCGTTCCACCCGGCGCCAGTGCGGCGGAGGCCCGGCGCATCATCGGCGTGCAGGCGTGCCTGTGGAGCGAATTGCTGACGGATTTCGCGCGCGTACAGCACGCGCTGTTCCCGCGCATCGCGGCCCTGGCCGAGCTTGGCTGGTCGCCGGCGGGCACCCGCGACTGGGACGGATTCCTCGCGCGCATGCCGGCGGAGCTCGCACGTTATCGCGCACTCGGGATCGACTACGCCGACGGTGCATTCGCACCGGCGTTCGACGTGGGCGCAGGACCGGACGGTGCGCTGCGCGTGGCATTGTCGAACCAGACTGGCTACGGCGACATCCGGTACACGTCGGATGGTTCCGCACCAACGCTGGAATCCACGAAGTATGTCCAGCCGCTCGAATTTCCCGCACGGGACAAGCTCTTGCTGCGTGCCGCGGCGTTCGCTCCGGACGGTATTGCGCTGTCCGCGCCGCGCACGCAGCTTCTGGATGCCGGCACCTTGCTGGGTCGTGATGGCAGCCGGCTGGCAACGTGTTCCGGCAATCCGGGCATGCGCCTTGCCGGCAACCGTCCGGTACGGGGCATGCGGCCGGTTTACAGCGTCGATGTCGGCAACATGTGCTGGCGCTGGCAGCACGCTCCGCTGGATGGTGCAAGGCGTGTCCGCCTGACCGTTGGCCGCGTGGCGTGGCGGTTTGGCGATGAGGCCAGGGATGCCGTGGTACGCCCCAAGGCCAGCGTTGCGGGTGAATTCCAGATCCACGCCGATTCCTGCAAGGGGCCGTTGCTGGCGAATCTGCCGCTTGCGCCTGCGGTTGGCGCGACCGGGCGGACCACGCTGGAGGCGGATCTTGGGACTGTGCCGGGCGCTGGGGCGCATGACCTCTGCATTTTTGCGACGGGGGATCCACGTGACGGGCAATGGGTGCTCGCGCGTATCGCTTTTTCGAAATGAACGCTGCGTGTGCCACGGGGCGTGCGCGGCCACGCATGGGGGTATTGCATGAACAGCAAGACCAGGTGCAGCAAGCGTTTCCACCTTCACCAATTGCCGAGGTCCGAAGACTGCCGGGACATGCGTGGGTTGCACCGTCCCGCTGCCGTTGAACCGCGACACACATCGACCGAGGGGTAAAGCCATGCCTACCGCACATCGCAAACATCCGTTGTCGCTCGCCATCTCCGTATCGTTGTTCGCCGTGGTGGCGACATCGGCGATGGCGTCGCCGGTGACCGGGGGCTCCGATACCCAGGGCACGCAGTCCGCCACGGTGCAGACCGCACCGGCAACGGAATCAGCGGCACCCGGGCAGCCCAAGTCAACGCAAGAAGAAAAGAAAAAGAAGGAAGGCGAGCCCACCACGCTGTCGGTGATGACCGTCGTTGGCGTGCGCGCCTCGCAGATGCGCGCGATCGAACTGAAGCGCAACGCACCGGATATCCAGGACAGCATCACCGCGGAGAGCATCGGCCAGTTGCCGGACGTGACCATCACCGACGCGCTGCAGCGCATCACCGGCGTGCAGATCAACCGCGAT
Source organism: Pseudomonadota bacterium (assembly GCA_018241365.1). GTDB lineage: Bacteria > Pseudomonadota > Gammaproteobacteria > Xanthomonadales > Rhodanobacteraceae > 66-474. The sequence continues at coordinate 4,378 of JAFEDX010000041.1, read as the reverse complement.
GCCGGCGTGGGCACCTCGGTGGACGTACGCGGCCTGCCGCAGGTCGGCACGATGTTGAACGGCGAGGTGTTCATCACGCCGGACCAGATCGATTCGCAGCAGCCCGACTTCACGATGCTGCCGGCGACGTTGTTCCGCGGCGTGGACGTGATCAAGTCGCCCACCGCCAGCCTGACCGACGGCGGCATCAGCGGCTCGCTCAACCTGCACACCTACAGGCCGTGGGACCTTCCCAACGGATTCACCTACAGCTATTCCGCCGATGGGCAGCGCGGCCAGACCACCGACAAGTGGGGGCCGGAGGCGAGTGGCCTGATCTCCTACAACGCGGGTGGCCGCTGGGGCCTGCTGCTGTCGGGTGATTATTCCGACACCACGCGCGAGAATTCCGTCGAAAGCCTGGACCAGTACGGCGTGGTGCTGAATGCCGAGAATGCGGTCAGCTCGGCTGGCTACAACGGCTTCCTGACGCCGTGGAATGGCGCGCCGATTCCATCGCAGATCGTGCAGAATCCCGATGGCAGCGTGGATGTCAACGGCGACGGGAAATCCAATGGCGTCTTCATGGGCAGCCAGGACATCGGCATCTACGACACCACGACCCAGCGCCGGCGCAAGGCTGCCAACGCGTCGTTCCAGGCCGACCTCGGCGGCGGGTTCACGCTGACCAGCGACCTGTTCTTCGCGCGGCAGGACCAGTACGACCGCAACGTCGGCATCCAGTTCAACTCGACCAACTGGCAGGGCGCGACCTACGTGCCGCTGCAATCGCGCAACACCGGCGCCAACATCGCCGGGCAATACGCGACGCCCGACGATCCGCCCTGGACGGGCATGCAGCTGTACACCACGCAGGTGTACGAGAAGTGGCCCGGTGACGTGGAATCGTTCTCGCAAATCATCCAGAAAAATTCCATCGCGCGGAATTTCAACGTGCAGGTGGATTTCGACAACGGCGGTCCGTTCACCGGAAGCCTGCGCGGGATCCGCGACACCGCCCACCAGTTGCGCTTCGAGACCGATCTCAACACGTCCGAATCGGACGGCACCCAGTGGCCCAATTTCACGGTGGACGGCGACCCGGTGACTTCGGTGCCGCCGGGAACGATGATCTACCCGTCGCAATTGGGCGGCGACCGCGTATTCAATCCCAACGGCGTGCCGCCCAACACCATCCCGATCATCGCTGATTTCCGGTACCGCAACCTGGGCGTCAGCCTGCCGTCGAGCCTGGTTGCGACGTTCGCCAATCCCAATGACTGGTCATTCAAGACCCTGGAAGAGGATGGAGCGAATTACGACCGTTCGGTTGGCTTGAGCGCGTTGCGCTTCGATGGCCACTACGACTTCGACAACGGCTTCAAGCTCGATTTCGGCGTGCGCAACAGCATCCGCAATGCCGACAACATCGGTTTCGGTTTCTCCACCCCCGTTTATGCAGGCATGGGCGCCAGCGATCCCAATGGTTGCCCGGTGCGTTACCTGGGTGCGGACGTGGTGTTGCAGGGCAGTTCGTGCACGGCCGGCAATTCGGAGGGCGCATTCCGCGCGGGTCCGCTGTCAGCGCAACCCCCGTCCAAGACACCGGCGCCACTGTCGAGCATCTGGAAGCAGTACACCAACCTGCTGGGAACCGGGATCACGTTCTGGGCTTTCGACCCCTACGGGATGGACAATCCATTGGCCTTCGACCGCTCGCTTTATCCCGGCCTGCAATTGCAGGAAAGCCCCGGTGATACCTGGTCGGTATGGATGAAGCAGACATCCGGGTACCTGCAGGCGGACTTCAGCGGCAATCTCGGCAGCATGCCGTACAGCGGCAACGTCGGCGTGCGCGTGGTGCGCACCAACCTCGACATCACCCAGCACCTGACAGGCCTGCCCGGCCCCAACCTGACGCTGCCTGCCGATGCCGGCACCCAGGTCACCCGGCGCAGTTATCGCGACATCCTGCCGGCGGCCAACTTCGCGCTGGACATCACCGACAACCTGAAGCTGCGCCTTGCCTATTCCAAGAACATGATGCCGCTGGATCTCAGCACCTGGGGCGGCGGCTTGACCCTGGGTTATTCGCTGGCGCAAACCCCGACCGGGCAGATTTTCCGGGTGGCACAGGGCAGCTCGTCGGGCAACCCGAACCTCAACCCGTGGCGCTCCACCAATTACGGCGCGTCGCTGGAGTACTACATCAATCCGACCAGCATGGTCAGCCTCGCGTGGTTCAAGATCAACGTGCAGAGCTTCATCTTCCAGGGCAGCGTCACCAACTGCGACCTGCCGGATGCGGACGGCGTGGTGCGCGGACACTGCGTGGTGATTACCGAGCCGCTGCAGGGCACCGGCAACAGCATCCACGGCGCGGAGTTCGACTACCGCCAGGGGTTCACCTTCCTGCCGGGGCTGCTGTCGAATACCGGCCTCGAGTTCAACGCCACCTGGGCGCCCAGCAACTCGGGGCAGACCGACCTGGCCGGCAACAAGATTCCCTTCCAGGACAACTCCGAGAAATCCGGCAACCTGATCCTGTGGTACCAGGACAGCCGCTTCCAGGCCCGTGTCGCGTACAACTACCGTTCGCGGCGTGCGGTGTTGCAGGACGTGGGCGGCATCACCGGACTGGAGGAATACGAGGCACCGCAGAAGTACATCGATGCGTCGGTTTCCTACAAGTTCAGCAAATATGCCGAGGTATTCCTGCAGGGCACCAACCTCAGCAACGAGTACCAGCGGTACTACCTCGTCTGGCCGGATCAGGAGGGGCATGCCAACTTCTCCGAGCGCCTGGTGATGGCCGGCATACGCGGGCAGTGGTGAGCGCGATGCTCGGCATGGTGGTTCCGGGACGCTGTCTGCTCATCCCGGAATCGCCGGCCGTCGCGTTGACCGTGCGAGCCGGTTACGCACACACTGGAATCTCCAGCAGCCCATGACGGGGTAGACATGCAGGCATCCGAACCCGCCCGAACTGCAGAAGGCGCCGGCTTCCACCGTTCGATCGGCCTGTTCTCGGGCACCGCGATCAACATGACGCAGATGTGCGGCATCGGGCCGTTCATCACGATTCCGATCATGGTGGCCGTGATGGGCGGGCCGCAGGCGATCATCGGCTGGATCGCCGGCGCGATCCTGGCCGTGGCCGACGGCATGGTGTGGGCCGAGCTGGGCGCGGCGATGCCGGGCTCGGGCGGCACGTACGTCTATTTGCGTGAAGCATTCCAGTACCGCAGCGGCAAGCTGATGCCGTTCCTGTTCATCTGGACCATCCTGCTGGTGATCCCGCTCACGATGTCGACCGGAATCATCGGGATGGTCGAGTACCTCGGGTACTTCTTCCCGCACCTCGGCTGGTCAGCGACGCACCTCATCAGCGTGATTGCAACCGTGGTAGTGGTGTTCCTGCTGTATCGGCGGATCGAATCGATCCGGCTGATCACGGTGGCGTTGTGGGTGATCATGCTGCTGGCCGTGGTTGGCGTGTCCGCTGCGGGTTTCTCGGACTTTCACGCCGAGCTGGCCTTCGGATTCCCGCCCGGTGCGTTCGGCAGCCAGTTCTTCGTGGGCCTCGGTGCCGGGTTGATCATCGGCGTCTACGATTACATGGGCTATTCGACCACCGCGTACATGGGCGACGAGTTGCGCGATCCCGGCCGGACCATGCCGGGCTCGATCATCATCTCGGTGATCGCGATGATGTTCGTGTACCTGGTCCTCAACATCAGCGTGCTCGGCGTGGCGCCGTGGGAAGTCATTGCCAAATCCAAATCCGTTGCCTCGTTGGTGGTCGAGCACAGCTGGGGGCATGCGGCGGCCAGCGTGGTGACCATCCTGATCATCGTGACCGCATTCGCCTCGGTGTTCGCGGGTCTGCTGGGCGGTTCGCGGGTGCCGTACTACGCCGCGCAGGACAAAGTGTTTCCGGCGATGTTCGGGCGCCTGCATGTCAAACACGGCTTCCCGCACGTAGCCCTGCTCGCGATGGGCGCGGTGATGGTGGCCGGAACCTTCTTCGACCTCGCCGAAGTCATCAACATGCTGGTCACGGCTGTCGTGATCGTGCAGTCGCTGGCGCAGATCGTCGCGCTGGTGGTGCTGCGCAAGCGCCAGCCCGGACTCGCGCGACCCTATCGGCAATGGCTGTATCCGTTGCCGTGCCTGATCGCGGCGGCTGGATGGATCTACGTTTATTTCTCGGCGTCGACCCTGTCCATCATCTTGTCGGGCGCGTGGATCGCGGCCGGGCTGGTGGTGTTTCTTGCCTGGGCCAAGGTCAACCGCTCGTGGCCGTTCGCGCCGGTGGAAATCCGCGAAACTTATCTGGGGAACAACTGACGCCATGAAAACTTGCATCGAACAGGTTGCTTGCGCGGCGCTGCTGGCG
>JAFEDX010000040.1 GCA_018241365.1 Pseudomonadota bacterium | reverse complement strand
CCGGCTACTTCTACGCTTCCGCCAGCGAACTGCTGTTCGGTGCGCCGTTGCGCCGCGGCGAAATGCGCCTCGCCAATGTCGAGTTCGTGCAATACCTCGTGCACTGCGCGGAAACCATCGGCGGCTGTCCGCTGTTGCGCATCTACTGGTATGACGGCACCAATTCGGGGCCGACGCCGGCGCATCTCGCGATGGCGTATCTCGACAACATCAAGCTGCGGCTGGGCTTCGTCAACCAGTCGGGCGAGCAGAAGGGCGTGGACGGCCTGATCTTTTCCGATCTCACCAACCTCGCGCGCAACCACGCGATCACCGATGCGCTGCTGCTGGCCGGCGATGAAGACCTGCGGGTCGGCGTGCAGCAGGCCCAGGAGCACGGCATCCGCGTGCATCTGCTGGGCGTCGAGCCGCGCGATCCGTCCGGCAACCAGTCGGCCGCGCTGCAACGCGAGGCCGACACCCGCCGCCAGCTCGATGCCGCCACGCTCGGGCAGTTCCTGTTCCGCCGTGAATATGCATCTGCGGCGCAGTCCGTTGACACGGTGCCGCCCGGCGAAGACGGCGCGCACAACCTGGCACGGATGCAGGAACTCGCCTGCGAGTATGCCGCCACCCTCGATGCCAGCCAGCGCGAGCTGATCCTGGCGTTGCCGGAGCGCACCCCGCTGCCGCACGAGCTCGATCGCGAGCTGCTGCTGCGCGCCAGTGAATTGCTGGGCCGCAAGCTGGAAGAAACCGAGAAGCGCACGCTGCGCGGTGCGCTGCGCAACACCGTCACGGCCCACGCCTGATATCGCTTCGAACGGACCGAAGGTTGCCGGCACCACGGGTGCGATCGGAAGCGATGCTGCGGGCGTTGTTGAGAGCCGTCCAGTCGGCGCGCTTGCCCCCATGCTGGAGTCCCATGGCGTCGGCGCCCTCGTGCATACCGTGGCGGCGTTGCGGGCGCTTCCCACGCGTTCCTTAAGCTGCCCATAAGATTCTGCCGCTGCAATGGCGCTGGTGCGGACGCGTCGCGTCCGCCTTGCGCGAGGATGCAGGACATGCACGGCACGGACATCACCACCGCTCGTTACAACCGCCTGTCGATGGGCGTGCACTGGCTGACCTTGGCGCTGCTGGTCGCCGTGTACGCGCTGATTGAATTCCGCGGAATCTTCCCCCGGGGGACGGCCGCCCACGATGCAATGAAGACTTGGCACGAGATGCTGGGCCTCAGCGTGCTCTTGCTGACCTGTGGACGGCTGCTGCTGCGTGCCGTGTTGCCTGCACCGCGTATCACTCCTGCTCCGCCGGCATGGCAACGCCTCCTGGCGAAGACGATGCACCTGGCCTTGTACGCCTTCCTGCTGGGAATGCCGCTGCTCGGCTGGCTCATCCTGAGCGCCAAGGGCAAGCCGATTCCTTTCTTCGGGTTGCAGTTCCCGCCACTGCTGTCTCCCGACAAGGCGATGGGCCACCGGCTCGAGGAAATCCACGAATTCGTTGGCAACCTCGGATACGGATTGATCGGACTGCACGCTGCCGCTGCGCTTTTCCACCACTACTTTATGCGCGATGACACGCTGCGTCGGATGCTTCCGCGGCGCCGTGTTCCAGTGCGGGTGTCACGCGCGGCGCCGGGCGCCACGATGCCCGGGGAAGGGCAGTGACCGCCGGGATGGTGAGTCTCGCCACGCGGTCCGGGTGTTGTGCGATACACGCAAAGTGCGATGTTGTTGACATGCATCACAACCACGATCCGCGTTCCTGCTGCAATGAGTAGTTCTCGAAACGTGCGGGTGTGCGGTGGCGGTGTCCACGCCGCCGAAGGCTTCCGCATCGATACACGCGACTGCTGCGCCGGCATGCATACTCGTCCCGCAGCGCCCTGTTCGCGGCAACCCTGAGGACCCCGTGATGGAGAAGTGCAACCGTGCCGGGGGGCACCACCCCGCCGGCTTGGCGAAAGGACAGCGCGCGCGCCGGACGCGTGGCGTGCAGGATGTTGAAAAGACCTTGCCGGAGAGGCCACGCCAGCGCACGCGCTGGCTGGGATGGCTGCTCGCGGCGATCGTGGTGCCGGCCGTCGGTGCGGTGGAGCCGGCCGCGTCCATCCCGGTGGCAGCGGTCACGGCGGTCGAGCGGATCGCGGTTGAAAACCTGCCCGCCACCGTGCGCCTGCCCCGTGCGGATACGGTGGTGGTGACGGCGCCGTTGACCGGTGTGGTGGTGGACGTGCTGGTGGGCGAAGGCGACGTGGTGCAATCGGGCCAGGCCCTCGCACGGCTGCAAAGCCGGGATGCGATGACGCTCGATGCGGACCTTGCGGCGGCACGCGGCGACCGGCGCGTGGCGGTTGCGCAGGCCGCGCGCGATCGCCAGTTGTTCGACGAAGGCATCATCGCCAAGGCGCGCTTGGAAACCAGCGTGGCCGCGCGCGATGCCGCCACGGCGCGGGTTGCCGAACTGGAAGGCGTGCGGCGCTGGGCACCCACGGTACCCGGGCATGGACCGGGCGTGGTCGAACTGCGCGCACCGATTGCCGGACGCGTGTTGCAGCGGGCACTGGCGCCGGGCGACACCTACAACGCGCTCGCCAAGGCCTTCGTCATCGGGCGCGGCGAACGCGTCCTGCTGGAACTTCGGGTTCCGTCGACCCTGGCGGGCAGCATCCGGCGCGGGCAGGAGGTGCGCACCAGCGGGGGTTTCTCGGCGCGGGTCACCGAAACCGGCGGCGTGCTGGACGACGCGAGTCAAACCGTGCTGGTGCGGGCGGAAGGCGATGCGGGATCGTTGCTGCCCGGCATGCAGACCACGGCGACGCTGTGGCTGCCGGCGCCACATGGAGCGGTGTCGCTGCCCGCCGGTGCCCTGCTGGGAGAGGGTGCTCAAGCGCATGCGTTCGCGCGCACGGCGTCCGGGTTCCGGCGCGTGGCGCTGCAAGTCGTGGCACGCGACGGGCCGGATCGGCGCGTGGTGGTCGGCCAACTGCAGCCCGGCGATGCCGTGGCAACCGGTGCGTTCGACCAGCTGAACGCGCGCGATCAGGCGGGGCACTGAGATGCTGCAGCGGCTGATTGCGTTCTCGCTGGGACAACGGTTGCTGGTCCTCGTCGCCATCCTGGCGCTGGTCGGTGCCGGCGTCTGGGCGTTCCGGAGCCTGCCGATCGATGCCTTCCCGGACATCGCACCTGCCCAGGTCAAGCTGATCCTCAAGGCGCCCGGCATGACTCCCGAAGAGGTGGAGAGCCGGGTGGTCGCGCCGATCGAACTGGAACTCCTGGGCACGCCGCGCTCGACCATCCTGCGCTCGACGGCGAAGTACGCGATTGCCGACATCACGCTCGACTTCGAAGACGGCACCGACATCTACTGGGCGCGCCAGCAGGTGGGCGAGCGGTTCACCAGCGTCGCGGGCGAGTTGCCGGCCGACGTCACCGGCGGACTGGCGCCGATGTCGACGCCGCTCTCGGACGTGTTCATGTTCACCATCGAGGGCGGCGGCCTGAGCCTCGCCGAGCGGCGCACCCTGCTCGACTGGACGATCCGGCCGGCGCTGCGGACGATCCCGGGCGTGGCCGACCTGAACGCGCTCGGCGGTGCAGTCCGCAGCTTCATCGTCACGCCCGACCGCGCGCGGTTGTCGGCTGCGGGCCTGCATTTCCGCGACGTCATCGACGCGGTCACGCGCAACAACCGCAACGATGGTGCGGGGCGCCTGCGCGATGGTGGCGACGCGCTGATCGTCCGTGCAACCGGTGCCATTGCTTCGCCGGATGACCTGCGCCAGGTCGTGGTGTCCAGCCATGGCGGCATCCCGGTCCGGATCGGCGATGTGGCGACGGTCGAAACCGGGGCGCTCACCCGCTACGGCGCCGTGACACGCGATGGCGCGGGCGAGGCCGTCGAGGGCCTGGTGGTGTCGCTGCGCGGCGCGGATGCGTCGAAGACGGTCGCGGCGATCCGTGCACGCCTCGCGGAGGTGCAGAAGGAATTGCCGCAGGGCGTGCGCATCGAGACGTTCTACGACCGCGGCGATCTTGTCCAGCGGGCCGTGGGCACCGTCGAACGCGCGCTGGTCGAAGCCAGCCTGCTGGTGGTGGTGCTGTTGCTGCTGTTCCTGGGCGGGGTGCGTCCGGCGCTGGTGGTCGCGCTGATGCTCCCGTTGTCGGTGCTGGGCACCTTCGTGTTGATGCGCAGCGTCGGCATGAGCGCCAACCTCATGAGCCTCGGCGGGCTGGCGGTCGCGATCGGCATCCTGGTCGATGCCGCCGTGGTCGTCGTCGAGAACGTCGTCAGCCGCCTCGCCGCGCACCCGGCGGCCGGCCCGGAGCCACCGTCGCGCCTGCACCGTATCTACCTCGCCGCAGGCGAAGTCGCGGCGCCCGTGACCGCCGGCATCCTCATCATCGCGCTGGTGTTCACGCCGCTGCTGACGCTGCAGGGCCTGGAGGGCAAGCTGTTCACGCCCGTCGCGTTGACCATCGTGTTCGCGCTGGCGGTTTCGCTGCTGCTGTCGCTGACGCTCGTGCCGGTGCTGTGTTCGCTGCTGCTGCGCGAGCGTCCGCACGCCGACTCGTGGCTGGTGCGGCGGTTGACCCGCGGCTACGGATGGCTGCTGGACTGGTGCCTCGCGCACGCGCGGCTCACCGTCGGCGGCGCGGGGCTGCTGCTGGTGGTGGGCCTGGCGGCCTACCTCGCGGTCGGCAAGACGTTCATGCCGACGATGGATGAGGGCGACACCTTGATCCAGCTGGTGAAGCCGGCGTCGATCTCGCTCGAGGCGTCGCGCGACCGCGACCTTGCCATCGAGCGCGCGATCATGGCGCGGCTGCCGGAAATCGAACACGTGGTGGCACGCGTGGGTTCGGACGAACTCGGGCTCGACCCGATGGGGTTCAACGAAACCGACATGTTCCTGAAGCTGAAGCCGCGCGGGCAATGGCGGGTGCGCGATCCCGCGTGGCTGCAGCAGGAATTGCGCGAGGTGCTGCGCGCATTTCCGGATGTCGAATACGGCTTCACGCAACCGATCGAGATGCGCATCGCCGAAATGCTGACGGGCAGCCGCGGTGACGTGGTGGTCAAGGTATTCGGACCCGACCTGCACGTGTTGAACCAGCTGGCCGACCGGATCGCGGCGGTGCTGGAGCGCACGCAAGGGAGCACCGATGTGCTGGCCCAGACCCAGGAAGACATGCGCTATCTCGGGGTGCGGATCGACCGCCTGGCAGCCGGCCGCAACGGACTCGACGTGGCGGCGGTCCAGGATGAACTGCGTGCGCAAATCGAAGGAGTGCGCGCCGGGGTGGTCGTGGAGTCCCAGCGCCGCACGCCCATCGTGGTGCGCGGGTCCGAGCGCATCGCGACCGCGCCGGAAGCGCTGGGGCGCATCAGCATCGTGCGCGCGGATGGCGGCGAGGTGCCGTTGGAGATGGTCGCGCAGATCCAGCCGAGCACGGGTCCGGTCCAGGTGCGCCGCGAGAATTCGCTGCGCTACGCCCAGGTGCAGTCGAACGTGGTCGGGCGCGACCTGGTGGGATTCGTCGCCGACGCACGCGCGACGGTCGAGCGCGAGCTGGCCTTGCCCGCGGGTTACCGGATCGTGTGGGGCGGCCAGTTTGAAAACCAGCAACGCGCGGCGGCGCGCCTGGGCCTGGTGGTGCCGGCGGCGCTGGCGATGATTTTCCTGGTGCTGTTCTTCAACTTCGGGGAGATCCGCGAAGCCTTGCTGATCCTCGCGATCGTGCCGTTCGCGCTGGTCGGCGGCATCGTCGCGCTGTGGCTGTCGGGCCAGTACCTGTCGGTGCCGGCCTCGGTTGGCTTCATTGCGCTGCTGGGTATCGCGGTGCTCAACGGGCTGGTGCTCGTGTCCTACTACAACCAGTTGCGTGCCGACGGCTTGCCCATCGCGACCGTGGTGCGCGAGGGCGCGCTGCGGCGCCTGCGGCCGGTGCTGATGACGGCGTCGATCACTGCGTTCGGCCTCGTGCCGCTGCTGTTCGCGAGCGGGCCGGGCTCGGAGATCCAGCGTCCGCTGGCGATCGTCGTGATCGGCGGGTTGGTGACTTCCACGGGTTTGACCCTGCTGTTGCTGCCCATCCTGTTCCGCCGCTTTTGCAGCCAGGACTGAACCATGTCCCTGACCTGCAACCACGGCAATCGCCTGCACGCTGTCATCCGCCGCCTGCGCTGGCTGGGCCTGTTGTCGCTGCTCGTCGCCGGTAGCGCGCTGGCGGCAGAGCATGCCTTCTCCGGCCTGCCGCCCGAAGACGTGGTGCTGCGGGCGATCGACGCCACGCCCGAGGTCCGCGCTGCGGAGGCGAGGGTGGATCGCGCCACGGCCGAGGTGCGGATGCGTGACGTCGGCAGCCATGAAACCACGCTCGGCGCCACGGGGCAGCGGCGCCGTGTCGAAGGAGACCGGAGCTATCCGGAATGGGAACTCAACCTGTCGCGGACCCTGCGGTTGCCCGCCAAGGCGCGGCTCGACCACGAAATTGGCGAGCAGGGTCTGGCTGCGGCCCGTTTCGGACTCGAGGACGCGCGCCATGCCGCGGCGCGGCGCGTGCTGGCCGGATGGTTGGCCTGGCAGCGTGCCGGTGTCGAGCGGTTCGCCGCCGAGGCATTGGCAGGCGCCGCCGAACGGGATCTGCAAGTCGCGACGCGGCGCGTCCAGCTCGGCGCGGCGGCGCGTCAGGACGAAGTGGCGGCCAAGGCCGCCGCGGCACAGGCCGGTGCCGCGCTGCAGCGCGCCCGCGCCGCCGAAACCCAGGCGTCCCTGGCCCTGCAGGGTGATTTCCCGGGGCTCGTGCTGCCTGCGCGGGTATTGCCGGAGGGCTTCGTGCCTCCCGAGCTTTCCGGCAGCGACAGCGACTGGATCGAAACGATCATTGCGCGCAGCCACGAAATCGACGCCAGCGATGCATTGCTGCAACAGAAACGGGCCGAGGCGCGGCGCGCGCAGGCCGATCGCGTGCCGGATCCGACCGTGGGCGTGCGCGCGTTGCACGAATTCGGCGGCCGCGAGCAAGCCTACGGATTCGTGTTCAGCGTTCCGCTGAGCGGCGCCTACCGGGGCGCCGTGGCGGCGGCTGCCTCGGCCGACGCGGCGATGGCCGATTCCGGATTGGCAGCCACGCGACGCGACGTTGCACGTGACGCACGACAGGTCGTCGCGGCGGCGCGCGCGGTCCGCGGCATCTGGGTGGGCGAACGCCAAGCGCTCGCGGCAGCCAGCGAACGTGCGCGGTTGGCCGCCCGCGCCTACGCGCTGGGCGAAGCCGGCATCACCGAACTGGTGGCGGCGCGCCGCATGCAGCAGGAGGCCACGCAGGCCGAAGCACGTGCCGCGCTGGACGCGCTGGAAGCGGTGGCGCGGGTCTGGGTCGATGCGCACGAGCTCTGGCACCGCGCAGATCACGACGACGAACGCCCGTCGCAGCAGCCCGGATTGCCGGAGCTGTGACACCGACAGGCGGATGGCGTTGCGGAAGAGCGTCGTCGAGATCAAGGGTTACCGCAACGAAGACGCCAAGGACAAAGCCGCCGCCATGCTCACCTACTGGGTGCCGGGCGTTAACCACCTCGGCGACCACGGCCGCCGGGCCTTCGCCGAGTTCACCGATGTGTATGCCATACAGGAAGATTTCGCCAAGGTTGTTGCGGCCGGGTTCGATCACATGCTTGACGAAGTGCTGCCATGAACGGGCAGAGTCTATGCACATCCAGAGCATCGTGTATAGAAAGATGGCATTATCTATACATGTCAGCGCCCACAAGTAAAGAAACCTTCCCCTGATGAACACTTCGTACCGGCTGCAACCGCTGGAGCGCCTCGACTCCGCACGGTTCGACACCCCGGCCATCCTGAAAAGGCTGGTCGGTGCCCATCGACGGCTGGCCGAATTCAAGGGCGTGGCTGGCACGATGCCCAACCAAGGCATCCTCATCAGCACCTTGGGCCTGCAGGAAGCCAAGGACAGTTCGGCCATCGAGAACATCGTCACCACACATGACGAACTGTTCCGCGAAGCCGCATTCCCGGCCGGCCCCGGCAGCCCGGCGGCCAAGGAAGTGACGCGTTACCGGCAGGCGCTTGACGTGGGCTTCAGGGCCGTTCGCGCAACCGGGCTGCTTACCACCAACCATATTCTCGATATCCAGACCACACTGGAACGCAATCGTGCCGGCTTGCGCAAGGTGCCCGGCACGGTGCTGAAGGACGACGTCGGACACACCGTTTACACGCCGCCGGCGCCGGACCTGCTGCCCGGCTTGATGTCCGACCTCGATCGCTTCATCAACGATGGCGTGGCCTTTAATGCCGATCCCCTCGTCAAGATGGCGCTGGTCCACCACCAGATAGAAAGCATCCATCCCTTCTACGACGGCAATGGCCGCACCGGCCGCATCGTCAACGTGCTGTATCTGGTCAAGGCGGGATTGCTGGGCACCCCGGTGCTCTACCTCAGCCGCGCCATTGTGCGCAGCAAGGCCGACTATTACCGCCTGCTGCAAGGTGTGCGCGACCACGACATCTGGGAAGAGTGGGTGCTGTACATGCTGGGCGTTGTCGAGCAGACCGCCGCCGATGGCATCACCACCATCGATGCCATCCGCACCTTGCTGCTGGACTACAAGCATCGCATCCGCGCGCAATACCGCTTCTACAGCCAGGACCTCATCAACAACCTGTTTTCGCACCCCTACACCAAAATCGAATTCGTCCAGCGCGACCTCAAGGTGTCGCGACTCACCGCGACCCGCTATCTGGACACGCTTGCTGTCGGCGGCTTCCTGCTCAAGCGCCGGATCGGCCGCTCCAACTACTACATCAATACGCCACTGTACCGGGTGCTGACGGGCGTAGCGCCGCCCGCGGACGAAAACTGACCCATGCCAGCAAACTGCCACAGCCAAAACAAAGCGCCAGCCTGAAGCATTAGGTGGCAAAACACGCCAACATCCCGACCAAGGAATACCAGTCTGTGATGGAAAAGGCGTGGGTGAAGGTGTGCGACGAGCGCCACGCGTGCGGGCTGGGAAAAGGAGGAGAAGGCGCGCAACACCGATCTCGACCCGCAACTGGTCTGGCGGGGCAAGGATCAGCAGGACTGGTCCGACCTTGTCGTCGCAGCGCCGCCGCTCTATATCCAGGAAAAGGTTAGGCCCAAGGTGCTGATCGACGACCTCCTCAAATTTTCCCCTCCCCCGCTTGCGGGGGAGGGCGAGGGTTGTGGCGGGCCTCGCGAGCAATCCGACCTCTTCGGCGACTTCAACGGCCTCCCCGAAGGCGCCGACAAGACCGACTTCTACCACTACGAGGACAACTGGCAGAATCACATGATCCTCGGCGATTCGCTGCAGGTGATGGCCAGCCTTGCCGGGCGCGAGGGCCTGCGCGGCAAGGTGGCAGAGCTTGTAAGTTGACGGTTGGCGGAGGCAGAAACACTATGAAATTCTGGGTTGGCGTCACGGACAACAGGTGGTATGAGTTCCTTTATGTCCGGAGACCTGACGAGGTTAACTTCTGGCAGCCGAGTGCGACACCACCATTCACTGGCGCGTCCATTGGCATGCCATTTCTATTCAAGCTCAAACGACCCCACAACCACATTGCAGGAGGAGGCTTCTTCGTTACGTATAGCACTCTCCCACTTCCGCTCGCGTGGGAGATATTCGGAGAAAAGAATGGCGCCTCAAGCATGGAAGAGCTGCGCGAGCTAGTCGAGCCGCTATCGGGGAAGGACGGTTTAGGAACCAGTATTGGCTGCACGGTACTTGCGAACCCGCTATTCCTACCGCGCGAGGCGTGGTTTGAACCGGCTGGGTGGTCACCAAACATTGTACGCGGGAAAATGTACGACTCGGATGAAACCGCTGGTGCTGCCGTATGGGCGATGGCAAGCCATCAACTAGATCCGCCGCGCGTTGGCATAGTCCCCGCATCGCACTTCCTTGGCGACGTCGATCAAAAGTTTGGCGCACCCGTGCTTGTGAGACCCCGATTAGGCCAGTCCTCGTTTCGAGTCATGCTTACCGAAGCGTACAAGCGTCGATGCGCTATCACGGGTGAGCACACTTTAATCGCGCTGGAAGCAGCACACATCGTCCCCTATTCCAAAGAGGGCGAACATGACGTAAGGAACGGGATGTTGCTTAGGGCCGATTTCCATCGATTGTACGATGCCGGTCTCGTGAGTGTAACCCCTGATTTGAAGGTAAAGGTAAGTCCAAAGATTCGCGAAGCCTATTTCAACGGGAAATCCTATTACCGCTTGGATGGATATTCACTAGAACAGATCCCAGATAATCCAGAACTCAGGCCCGATCCGGATCGCTTGAACTGGCATTACAAAAACCTCTTCCAAGCGTGAGGTGCCCAGTGGGAATTTTGAGCGACGAACTACTTGGCCAATTGCTGAAATTTAGAAGTGAACGTGATTGGCAACAGTTTCATACCGTTAGAAATCTCTCGGTATCGATGGTTGTCGAAGCGACCGAGCTCCTCGAATGCTTTCAGTGGGCCCGTGATTCAGAGTTGGGCCGCATAGTAGTTGATGAGCGAGCACACATCGAGGAAGAGCTGGCCGACGTTGCAATTTTGCTCGCATACCTTTGCAGTGACCTAAAAGTAGACATCGATGCCGCAGTGCGGCGGAAAGTAACAACAAACGCGAAGAAATACCCAATCGATCGCGCGAGGGGTAGTTCCAAAAAGTACGACAAGCTCTGATGGAAGTGTCGGTGGTAGACCGATCGAGCAAGACGACAGCCATGGGCGATCAGGTTAGAAGCCGCGCCCGTGATCGTTTGTGGGTGTCCGGCGTCAAGCCAGTCTCCGAGTTCCTGGATGACCTGGTCGACACGCGACACGACGAAGCGCCCTGAATGGGCGCCACAAGACGCGCTACGGTACGTGGGCACGAAAAAGCCCGCGCGATGTGCGGGCTTGCATCGGCCAATGTGTTGTCTTGACGGGAATTCTTGGTGGCTAGAGGCGGGATCGAACCGCCGACCTCAGCATTATGAGTGCCGCGCTCTAACCATCTGAGCTACCTAGCCGTAGCCGGCCATTGTAGCAGCTTGACCCAAATCCCGCGTGCGCCGCGCCCGGTCCGGACACCACGAGGCAGGCCCGTCGCGCAAGGAGCCGGGCGAACAGCGAGCGGCATGTCGCTGTCAGGCACATGCATGGTCGCGCGTGGGCAGACCCTATAATCGAAGCCCCAACCTGACGCGGTCCGCGAACCGGCTCATGCGACGCTTTCATCTGGCCGAACCGCTGGTGATGCTGGCGACCGTGGTGCAGTGGCTGGTGTTGTCGATTTTCACGGGCGCGCTGGTTGGCGTCGGCTGCACGATTTTCCTCCGCGTGTTGTTTGCGACCGAAGGCCGCGTATACGACGCACACTGGTGGCTGCTGGCGCTGCTGCTGCCGCTGGGCGGCCTCGCCAATGGCCTGCTGCTGCACTACGGCTACAAGCTCAGCCGCAGTGGTTACAAGGACAACGCAATCGTCGCGGTCAACGAGCAGCACGGACGGATGCCGTTCCGCACGTTCTGGATCAAGCCGCTGGCCGCGTTGATCACGCTGGGCTGCGGCGGCTCGGCAGGCAAGGAAGGGCCGTGTTCGCACATCGGCGCAAGCCTTGCCGCCGGCGTCGGTCGGGCGCTGCGTCTGAACCCGGAAATGCGCAAGCGCCTGCTGGCCTGCGGCGTCAGCGCCGGATTTTCCAGCGTATTCGGCACGCCGATCGCGGGCGCGATCTACGGCGTGGAGATGCTGGCGATCGGCCGCCTGCGCCACGATTTCCTGTTTCCCGGCATCGTCGCGGGCGTCACCGCGTTCGAGGTGTCGCGGCATCTCGGCGTGCCGTATCCCGTCTATCACGTCGATTTCGTGGGCGACTTCACCGAGCTGTTGTTCCTGAAAACTGTGTTGATCGGCATCCTGTGCGGCGCCGTGGCGTGGCTGTTCGTGGAACTGCTGCAGCGGTCGAAACAGGTGTTCGGATGGTTGCGGCAACGCTACGCGTTGTGGCCGCCGTTGCTGCCGCTGCTCGGCGGCGTGGTGATCGCCCTGTTGATCCTCGCGATCCCGACGCAGTACCTCGGCCTCAGCCTGCCGCTGATGGACCGCGCGCTGCAGGGCGAGGCGATGCCGTACCTCGGCTTCTTCTGGAAGGCGCTGCTGGTGGCGATCACGCTGGGCTCGGGTTTCTACGGCGGCATCGTGACGCCGCAGTTCGTGATGGGCGCGGTGGCGGGCGGTGCGTTCGCGCATCTGCTGGGCCTGCACGCGGCGCTGGGTGCGGCGGTGGGACTGGTCGCGGTGGTGGCGTCGGCGTCCAACGCGCCGATTGCGGCGATCCTGATGGGCGTGGAGCTGTTCGGCGCGGATGCCACCCTGTACGTGGCCGGCGCCTGCGTGGCCGCGTACCTCATCATCGGGCATCGCAGCGTGTATCCGGAACAGCAGATCGCCTACAGCAAGTCGTCGTGGGTGTTCGCGCA
>JAFEDX010000003.1 GCA_018241365.1 Pseudomonadota bacterium | reverse complement strand
CCAACCGCGAAACCGAATCCATGCGCGACGGTTCCGATGCCGTCAGCGACTGGCCGATCCTCAACGCCCTGCTCAATGCGGTCAGCGGCGCGACGTGGGTCAGTTTCCACCACGGCGGCGGCGTCGGCATGGGCTACTCGCAACACGCCGGACTCGTGATCGTCTGCGACGGCACGCCCGAAGCCGACGCCCGCATCGCCCGCGTACTGTGGAACGATCCCGGCACCGGCGTGATGCGGCATGCCGATGCGGGCTACCCGGAAGCAATTCAATGCGCGAAAGAGCAGGGGTTGAAGCTGCCGATGATTTGAAGCCCCCCGTACGATGACACTTTCGTCTGATTGGCATGTTAGATATTATTGACATTGCGTAAATAATATTTTACATTGCCGCCGACCTGAAACGGAGGCAATCCGCATGTTGTCGAAAGAACGCTTCGCACTGGTTTGGGTGACGACGCTGGTAGTGGTGCTGGGCCTGTATTTTGCGGCCGTGACGCTCACGCATTACACGCATCCCGATCTGTCGTTGCTGGCCCGGATCGGCATGCTCGCCGTGGCGTTGGGCACGCTGGGGATGATCGCGCTGGGCGCGTGGTTGTATGGACGCTGGCGCGACCGCGGCGAAATCGCGGAAGACGAGCGCGATCGTTTCATCGAACAGCGCTCGTCGAAGATCGCTTACTACGTGTTGCTGGCGGGCATCATCTACACCGGCATGGTGATGCCGTTCACCCACGGCGGCTGGGAAATCGTGCACGCGGCTCTGTTCTTCGTCGCGGTAGCGGAAATCGTCCACGGCGCGCTCATCCTGATGGGCTATCGCCGTGGCTGGCATGCGTGAGCGGCGGCTGGCCAACGAGATCCGTGCGCTGCGCTTCCACGCGGGCGAGATGACGCAGGAGGAATTGGGCAGGCGCGTCGGCGTGACGCGCCAGACCATTGCGGCGCTGGAAGCGGGGAAGTATTCGCCGAGTCTGGAATGCGCTTTCCGCATCGCCGAGGTGTTCGGCAAGCCGCTCGACGAAGTATTCCGGTGGGGCTAGTGCCGGCTACTTCGCAAACAGCTTCGACCGATCCGCGAATGCCTTGAACTCCAGCGCATTGCCGGAGGGATCGAGCAGGAACATCGTGGCCTGTTCGCCGGTCTGGCCCTTGAACCGCACGTGCGGTTCGATCACGAAGCGCGTACCGGCAGCGCGCAACCTGTCGGCCAGCTTTTGCCATTCGCCCATCGACAGCACCAGCCCGAAGTGCGGTACCGGCACGTCGTCGCCGTCCACATCATGCGGAGCCGCTGCGTGCCGCTCCTCGGGCGCGAGGTGCGCAACGATCTGGTGGCCGTGGAAGTCGAAGTCCACCCAGGCATCGCTGGAACGGCCTTCCGGGCAGCCGAGCAGGTCGCCGTAAAAGGCGCGGGCTTCGGCGAGCGAGGCGACGGGGAAGGCGAGGTGGAACGGCGGCAGGTCGTGCATGGCTGATTCCGGTGATATGCGTGCGAACCGCCAGTATGCGCGAACCTGTGCGCCATGGATCACCCGCTGGTAGATTCCAGCCACCGGCGTTGACTTCGGAAGGCGGGCATGGGGGCTTTCGGTTCCTTTCTGGCGGAACTCCGACGTCGCCATGTCTATCGCGTCGCTGTGGCCTATGCCGCGATCGGTTGGCTGCTGGCGCAGGTCATCACCCAGGTTCTTCCCGTTTTCGAAATTTCGATCTGGGCGCAGCGGCTGGCGGTGCTGGTCGTGCTCGCCGGGTTTCCGGTCGCGCTGTTGCTGGCGTGGTTTTACGAGATCGGCCCTTCGGGCCTGCGCCGCGATACGGGTGAGGGCAGCGCGCGTGGCCGCTTGCGCCGCATGGATTTCGCCATCCTCGGACTGGTCGTGTTTTCGATCGTTGTGACGGTGGTGCTTTGGCGCACCGAGGCTTTTGGCTCCCGGTCTTCGGTGGCCCCTAGTGTCGTAGCCGGCGCCAGGTCCGTTGCGGTGCTGCCATTCGAAAACCTGTCGCCCGATCGCGACAACGCCTATTTCGCGGCTGGCATGCAGGAGCAGATCCTGACCCAACTGATGCGCCTTTCCGGTCTGAAGACGATTGCGCGCACCTCCACCGACAAATACGCCAGCCATCCGGAAGACGTGCGGGCCATAGGCCAGCAGCTTGGCGTCAGCAACGTGCTGGAAGGCAGCGTGCAGAAGGTTGGCAACGAGGCGCGCATCAGCCTGCAGTTGATCGACGCCGGCAATGGCACGCAGGTATGGGCGGAAACCTACGATCGCAGCCTCGACAACGTGTTCACGGTAGAGAGCGACGTGGCAGCGAAAGTGGCGGATGCGCTGCAGGTGACGCTGCTGCCGAAAGAGAAGCGCGCGCTCGCCGAGGCACCCACGCACAACCCATATGCCTATCAGGCCTTACTGCGCGGCGAAGCGGCACAACAGCGCGCCGATGTTAGCTGGAAGCAGCCGGACATCGACGCCGCGATCTCGGCTTATCAGGAAGCCGTCGAGGCTGATCCGCAATTCGCGTTGGCCTGGGCGCGGCTGGCCTATGCCTACGTGTGGACGATCAATTTCGTCCCTTCCGCCGATGCGAAGGCGATGTCGGCGAAGAGCAAGCAGGCGTTCGACAAGGCGCTGGCATTGAATCCGAACCTGCCGGAAGCGCACATCGCAGCGGGTTTCTACCACGAGTGGGCGGAGAACGACGAGGTAGCGGCGCAGGCGGAGTTCAAGCAGGCGCTGGCGCTGAATCCGCGCGATGCCAACGCGCAGTTGGCGCTGGCCGATATCGAATACAACTTGGGGCATCTGGACGTTGCGAACGTGGCCTACCAGCAGGCCGTGAGCCTGGACCCGCGCAACGTTCTGGCATTGCAGGGGTTGGCGTGGCTTGACGGAGAACGGCATCAATATGCAGCCGCCGACCGCATCCTCTTGAAGGCGCTCGACGTCAACTACCACGCGGGGCTGACGTGGGGCATGCGGGATTTCCTGGCCTACTACGCAACCGGCAGCGGCGCTGCGCAGCTGGCGATGATCATGGCCGCGCCACCCGACGTGCGGGCAATTCCGACCCATCTGGTGGACCATGCACAGGCGCTGTATCACTCGCACGATTACGCGGCGGCGTTGCCGCTGTTCACCGCGAGTCGCGGCTCGGTGTACGGTCCTGTGAGCTTGTGTGAAATGCAGGCCGATACCCAATGGCAGCTCGGGCAGCGCGACCAGGCGAAGACGGAATACCGGCATTGCGCGGACCTGATCCTGGCGGCCCCGAATCATGCAGCCAATGGTTTCGAATCCGCGCAGCTTGGCTGGGCCTATGCGCGACTGGGACGCAAGCAGGACGCCGAGCGGGAGAGCCAGCGCGCCGTGGCACTCGTGCCGATTGCAAAGAACTGGCAAGGCGGGGCCGACATGCTGATGAATCTCGCGAAAATCGAGGCGCAACTCGGGCATGCCGACAAGGCTGTGCCGATCCTTGATGCCTTGGTTTCAACCGAGCATGGCGGCACGATTTCGATCGCCACCGTGCGCACGGACGTGGACTACGATCCGATCCGCAACACGCCCGAGTTCAAGCAGCTGCTGCGGAAGTATGCGAACGTGCACTACAGCGTGCACGACTGAGCCGTCGCAGGCGTTCAGATGTTCGGGTGCCACGTAATCCAGTTGTCGATGGTGGATTTGGCAGCGGGACATAGCCGTTGGCGACATGTGGGTCGCCCGTGTTCGCGTTTTGTGTCAAGTGCACGTGCCAGGCGCCGATGTGCGCGACCAGGCAGCAGCGTTGCCTGGGTGGTGGTCTTGTCCAGTATGCCGAAGAACCCCCACGCACGTGTCCACCTCCGCGATTGGGCGCAGCGGCTGTTCCGGGCGTAATATTCCATGTTGACTGCATGCGCGATTCTGCGCGGTTGAAGCTGGACGCCCGGTTTGGCTCATCACCGCCACATGGCGGCACAGTGCGTAGCCTCTTGACGTCGTTGCACGCAACTTGCACAACGGTTTTGGCGGCGTTCCCAACGGGAAGTCGGACATGACAACAAGAATCAAGGTGGGTTCCGAGGAACACAAGGCGCTTTTCTGCAAGCAATTCATGGACACGCACCAGGACTACCAGCCCAACACGCTTCCGTGGCCCGAACTGGGTGGCGAGGATCTGGAACGCTTGCGTGGCGTGCCTTTCTGGCAGGAGGTCTACCACACCGAACGACGCGCTGGCGCCATCGTCGATGCCTACACGCCGCATGTGGATGACCCGGTGGTGCATGCTGCGCTTGCCTTGCAGGGCTTCGAGGAGCGCCGGCATGCGGAACTGATCCGCGTGATGATCGAGCGCTACGGCATCGATGCCAGTGCGCAACCGCTGGAGGCCTTGCCGGGCGATCTGGAAACCGCGTTCATCGACTTCGGTTTCGGTGAATGCCTGGATTCATTCCTGGGATTCGGGGCGTTCAAGACCGCCCGTCAATCCCGGTTCATGCCGGACCAGCTGTTCGACATCTTCGACATGCTCATGTTCGAAGAGACCCGCCACATCGTGTTCTTCATCAACTACATGGCATGGCGGGAAAAACAGCGCGGCCTGGGACGGGTGCGGCGCGCGATGAAGTCGCTGCGTTTCTACCGGCGTGCCGGCCATCGCCTGGTGGGCATGGTCAAGCGCGGACAACAGCCCAACGACGGCAAGGATTTCGCCGTCACCCAGGCCAGCATGTTCCTGGAGGGATTCTCGTTCCGGCGATTCGTCGAGGACTGTTATCGCGAGAACGCGCGCCGCATGAGCGCATTCGATCCGGACCTGATGCAGCCGCGCCTGTTACCGTCGATCGCCGACGTGGCGCTGCGCGGCATGCGGGCCTGGGATGCCGCGCGGTTCTGGCGCAGGCCCAAGTCCGGACCGGCGGCGCGCAAGGCCGCATGAACGGAACTCCCGTGTGCTGCCTCGGCCATGCAGTCACCATCGCGCTGCGGCGTGCGTCTCGCAGGTACCCGCCGCTGCGGTGCCAATGCAAACCAATTGTTGCGGCGTTGACAGGCCGCAGGCGATGAGTCACGGCCTGCGTCGAATCCGGCATCTGTTCGCCTGGCTGGGCGGGATTACCTTCATCGCGATCTGCGTGGTTGTCGCGGCTGCGTTCGTCGTGCGTGCCACCCTGGTCCCGCGGCTGGAACGCGACATTTTCGCGACGCAATCACCGAGCACCGATACACCCCGAACGTACGGTGTGCCCTACCACGTTGTCATGGTCGACAGCGGCGGCCGCAGCCTGCAAGCGTGGATCGTCAATGCCGGAGCGGATACGCCGGCGCTGCTGCTGTTCCACGGCAACGGCGAAACGATCCATGACTTCGCCCGGATCCAGGTTTTCCTGTTCAAGCACCACCTGTCGTCGATGAGCTTTGATTACTCGGGCTTTGGAGCCAGTACCGGCAAGGCGACTGTCCGCAATCTCAACCAGGATGCCAAGGCCGCGTGGCGGGCGTTTGCGCAGTGGGCCGGCAACCAGCGCCCGAAGTTTGTCCTGGGCTACTCGCTCGGCACGGGAGTGGCGCTCCACAACGTGTCGGCGTTCATGCCGCAGCCGCTGGGCGTCATCGTGTACGGCGCGTTCAGCAGCGCCAAGAACATGGTCAGCTACATCAGTCCGGGGCTCCCTGCATGGCTGAAGCCGATCATGCCGGACCTGTGGGACAACGTCGAAGCTGCGGCCAGTCTGCGTGAGCCGCTGCTGGTGGTCGCGGGAATGGATGACACCAACGTGCCACCGAGCATGGGCCGGCACATCGCCTTGTTTGCGCAGGCGGCCAACAGTGGCAGCCGGTTTGTCCTTGTCCCGGACGTGGGGCACGGCGGTATCGTGGAAGCGGGCAGCATGGATGCGGTATGGGCGCCGATCCTGGCGTTCGTCGACAAACTGGCCCTGCGTGCGACAGGTTCGAATCCGGGGTCCGTGACTTCGGGTGCCGGTGCGCCGGGACCCGCGACGTCGCGCGCAACGGTTGGGGTCGGCGCCGAGCGCGGTGACATGTGACGCCCGTGCTGAGTGCCGTGGTCTTTGGCATCGGCCTGGCGCTGTGCAGCGCTGCGACCGCCTATGCGCTGTTGGCCCTCGTGGCCTTGTTCAGGGCCCGTGGCCGAAGCCTCGCAGCCGGCACAACGTTCGCGCCGGTGAGCGTCCTCAAGCCGTTGCACGGCGCGGAACCGCTGCTTTACGAAAACCTGCGCTCGTTTTGTCTGCAGGACTACCCCACGTTCCAACTGCTGTTCGGCGTGCGCGACGTGGCCGACCCCGCGCTCGCGGTCGCGCGACGCCTGCAGGCGGAATTCGCCCAGCTGGACATCGTGGTGGTCGTCGACGCGCGTTTGTACGGCACGAACCACAAGGTCAGCAACCTCACCAACCTTCTGCACCATGCGCGCCACCCGTGGCTGGTGATCGCGGACAGCGACATCCGCGTGGGTCGCGATTACCTCGAACGCGTGTGCGCGCCGCTGGCGCAGCCCGACATCGGAGTCGTCACGTGCCTGTATCGAGGACGGGCGATCGGAGGGCTGTGGTCGCGCCTGGGTGTGTTGTTCATCGATGAATGGTTCGTGCCTGCGGTACACATTGCGCAGCTGTTCGGCTCGCACGCGTTCGGCTTCGGCGCAACGCTGGCGCTGCGCCGCGAAACCCTGGATGCCATCGGGGGCTTCCAGAGCATTACCAACGAACTGGCGGATGACTACCGCCTCGCGGAGCGCACGCGCGATGCCGGTCTCGTGACCCAACTGTCCGATTACGTGGTGCAGACCGACGTGGCGGAAAGAAAGCCCCGGCAGATGCTTGCGCGTGAATTGCGCTGGATGCGCACGATCCGCATGCTCAATCCGGCGGGTTACGCGTTCATGTTCGTCAGCTTCGGGCCTGCCGTGGCCACGCTCGGGGCTTTTCTGGCAGGCTGGACGAATGCTGCGCTCGTGCTCCTCGCGGTCACCTGTGTCGCGCGTGCCGCCTTGCACTTTGCCATGGCAGAGCGCATATCGGGATGGCTATGGCGTGCGAGCTGTACCCTGCCGCTGGTTGTACTGCGCGACGTGCTGAACGCAATGGTTTGGGGAGGGGCTTTTGCCAGCCGTCGTGTAGCGTGGGCAGGGCGTGAGTTAAACTTGCGATAAAGCGGTCGCTCCTCACAGGAGAAAACGCGATGGATCTGAGCACATCGGCATCGGAGGCACTGGGAAAGGACCCCGCGCCGTCAACGCAGCCTGCACACGCGGCGAAACCGGGCGAGGCAGGGCGCACCGCGATGCGTCAACCTGCCGGCGTCTACAAGACACTTTTCCTGCAGGCTCCGTCGTTCGACGGCTTCGACGGCGGCGCCGGCAGCCGCTACCAAGCCAAACGCGAGATCAAGAGCTTCTGGTACCCGACATGGTTGGCGCAGCCTGCCGCGATGGTGCCTGGCTCGCGTCTGCTGGACGCGCCCGCGGACGACCTCGGCGTGGAAGAGACGCTCGGGATCGCGCAAGAATACGAGCTGGTGATCATCCACACCAGTACACCTTCGTTTCCGACGGACGCAAAATTCGCGGAACTCCTGAAGGCGCGACGGCCGGGCATCCTCATCGGCATGGTCGGCGCAAAAACCGCGGTCGATCCGGAAGGCTCGCTGCGGGCGACCAGGGCCATCGATTTCGTCTGCCGCGAGGAGTTTGACTACGCCTGCAAGGAAATCGCGGAGAAAAAGCCGCTCACCAGCGTGCGTGGCGTGTCCTGGCTCGGACCCGACGGCAACGTGGTCAACAACGTGTCGCAGCCGACCATCCACGACATGGATGCGCTGCCCTTCGTGGCGCCGGTCTACAAGCGCGACCTGAACATCGACAACTACTTCATCGGCTATCTCAAGCACCCCTACGTGTCGCTCTATACCGGACGCGGTTGCCGTTCGAAGTGCACGTTCTGCCTGTGGCCGCAAACCGTCGGCGGGCACCGTTACCGCACCCGCTCGGCCGAAAGCGTGCTGGCCGAAGCGCGCTGGATCAAGCAGAACATGCCGGAAGTCAAGGAACTCATGTTCGATGACGACACGTTCACGGACCTGTCGAAGGAAAACATGGAACGCGTGTACACGATCGCGCGGGGATTGCACGCCATGGGCTGGACCTGGAGCTGCAACTCCAAGGCCAACGTGCCGTACGAGTCCTTGAAGATCATGAAGGAGAACGGCCTGCGGCTGCTGCTGGTCGGCTACGAATCCGGCGACAACCAGATCCTTCTCAACATCAAGAAGGGACTGCGTACCGACATCGCGCGCCGTTTCACGGAAGATTGCCGCAAGCTCGGCATCCTTGTGCACGGCACGTTCATCCTCGGCTTGCCGGGCGAGACGCGTGCAACGATCGACGCGACCATCGAATTCGCGAAGTCCATCAACCCGCATACGATCCAGGTCTCGCTGGCCGCGCCTTATCCGGGCACGGCGTTGTACAGGCAGGCGGTGGAAAACGGCTGGTTGCAGGACACCGGCGGCCACAATCTCGTCAACGACCGGGGCGTGCAACTCGCTGCGCTCAGCTATCCGGACCTCTCGAGCGAGGAGATCTACCATGGCGTGGAGCGCTTTTATCGCGCATTTTATTTCCGCCCTGCCAAGATCTGGGAAATCGTCAAGGAAATGCTGGCGAGCTGGGACATGACCAAGCGCCGCTTGCGCGAGGGCGTCGAGTTCTTCCACTTCCTGCACGCCCACGAGATGTGAGGTCCGTGCCGGTCGCGGCCGTCATATCGCACGCGCCAGCCCGGACGAACCATGCACGGCAAAGCCGCCGGACTCATCATCACCGCCGACGATTTCGGACTGGATGTGGCGGTCAACGAAGCCGTGGAGCTGGCGCACACGCACGGCGTACTCAGCGCCACGAGCCTGATGGTGTCGGCGCCGGCAGCGGCGGATGCCGTCGCGCGGGCAAAGCGCCTGACAAGCCTCGCCGTGGGCCTGCATCTGGTGCTGGCGGACGGCCGTGCCACGCTGCCGCCGGCAAGGATTCCGGACCTCGTTGGGTCGGACGGCTGCTTTGGAAACCACATGGCGCGTGATGGCGTGCGTTTTTTTTGCTTGCCGCGCGTGCGCCGGCAGCTTGCTGCAGAAATACGCGCGCAATTCGAGGCCTTCGCCGCCACCGGTCTGGAACTCGACCATGTCAACGCCCACAAGCACTTCCATCTGCATCCGACCATCCTGTCGCTGGTCCTGTCGATCGGCCGCGGGTTCGGGCTGCGCGCGGTGCGCCTGCCGGCCGAACCCGGGATGCCGTGGTGGCTCGCGCCATGGGTGCGCCTGATGGGCATGCGCCTCGACCGCGCCGGACTCTTGCACAACGACCGTATCTTCGGCATTGCGGCAACCGGCGCCATGGACGAGCAGGCGCTGCTCGGGATCCTGGACCGGCTTGCCGGCGGATTGACCGAGATCTACGCCCACCCCGCGACACGTCGCGGGCTGACATCCGGCATGCGCGACTATCGCCACACCGATGAACTCGCCGCCTTGCTCTCGCCACGCGTGCGCGACGCCGTGGCCGGGCTTGGCCTGGTGCCGCGCGGATTCGTCACGCCGGCATGAAGGCGAAACTGCTCGCCATCGTTGCCGGCCTCCTCGGTCTCGGCTTGGCGATATGGCTGATCCTCCACGAGGGTGTCCACGACATCCTTGTGGTGCTTGAAGTCTCCGGCTGGAGCGTCTTCTGGCTGATTCCGCTGCACATCGTCCCGGTCGCGCTCGATGCGCGCGGCTGGCAGGCCCTGCTGCGTCCATTCGATCCGCAGCGGCGCGCCACGTTCCCGTTCCTGACGTGGATCGCGGCCGTCCGGGAAGCCGTGGACCGCCTGCTGCCGGTGGCGAGCGTCGGCGGGCAACTCGTCGGCATCCGGCTCCTGCTGTTGCGGCCGCTGACCGCGGCGGCTGCGACCACCAGCGTGCTGGTCGATGTGTTGCTGAACATCGTCAACCGGTACGTGTTCACTGCCATCGGTCTGGCCCTGCTCATCATCCTCGTGCATGACACGCGCGTGGCCAACGGACTGATCGGCGGGCTCGTGGTCACGCTGCCGATGCCCATCGTGCTGTATTTCGCGCTGCGCAACGGGCGGCTGTTCGATCGCGTCAAGGGCGTGGCGTTGCGCTTCCTGGGCGACAACCACCGCCTGTCGGCTGTCATCGCCGATTCAGCCGCGGAGCTCGATGCCAACCTGCACGCCCTGTTGCGGATGCCGAAGCCGCTGGCCGTGGCGCTAGGCTGGCAGCTCGCCGGCATGGTGCTGGGTGGCATCGAGACGTGGGTAGCGCTGTGGCTGCTCCGGTCCCCGGTATCGATCTGGGAAGCGCTGGTGCTGGAAAGCCTCGCGGCGATCGTGCGCGACGTCGCGTTTTTCGTCCCGAGCGGCATCGGCGTACAGGAGGCGAGCTTCGTGGGTTTCGGCAGCCTGTTCGGCTTGCCGGCCGACGTGACCATGGCGCTGTCGCTGGTGAAACGGCTGCGCGACGTCGGCTTCGGCATTCCCGCGCTCTTGTCGTGGCAGTGGGTGGAAGCGCGCCGGCTGCGCGCACGTGCGCGCGCGGATGCCGCCGATTCGACGCGCGTTTGATCGGCGGCGCTGGGCGGAGCAGCGTCTCGCGGCCTAGAATGGAGTCGCCATGGCAGATCACCTGCACACCCCGGACAAGGCCGACGCGGTTGCGGCCGCCGATTACGCGATGCGCAACTGGCGCTTTGCGATCCCCGGCAAGGTGAGGATCGGCAGCGACGCCCACAAGCAGATGTTCTGCCTGCAACTCCTCGAAACCCACAATCCGTACAAGCCCGCCGTCATCGACTGGCCGACGCTTGCGCCCGATGCGCTGCAACGCGTGACTTCACTGCCGATCTGGGACATCGCGGTGCAGACCGAAGGCCGTGCCGGCATCCGCGCCCGGACCTACGCCGGCACCGTCACCGATCCCCTGCTCAAGCAAGCCCTCGACATGGACGCGTGGGAAGAGGGGCGCCACAAGGTCGTGCTCTCGCGGCTGGTCGAGGTATACGGCATCCAGCTTGCGCCGGAGCCGGACTACCCGGCGCCGAAGCACCCCGAGTGGGCATGGATGGTCACCGGTTACAGCGAATGCATCGACAGTTTTTTCGCGTTCGGCCTGTTCGAAGCGGCCAAGCGCACCGGCTACTTTCCGATGGCGCTGATCGACACCTTCGAGCCGGTGATCCAGGAAGAAGGCCGCCACATCCTGTTCTTCGCCAACTGGGTGCAGTGGTATCGGCACCAACTCGCCTGGTGGAAGCGTCCGTGGTTCCGGCTCAAGATCTGGACCGTGTGGGCGTTCCTGATCTACGAACGCATCGGGCTTGCGCGCGGCTTCAACGCGCAGGGTGAGGCGCAGGATGCGAACTTCGCGGTGACTGGCGGCAAGAAGATCGGGGTTGATCTCGGCCTGCTGGACCTGCTGCAGATCTGCCTGGATGAAAACGACCGGCGCATGGCCGGCTACGACCCGCGCCTGCTGCGCCCCACGTTCGTGCCGTTTTTTGCCCGGCTTGCATGCCGGTTCCGCCCCGGGTCCGGACGGGAAAAATGAAGCAGCGGCTGCGTCATGGTTGGCGCGGGAATTTCACCACCACGATCTGGCCCACGTTGAGTGGCGTGACGCCAGCCTTGGGCGGCTCGAGTTTCAGGGTGCAATCGACGTCATCGGCAAGCGCACGCTCGAGGGGAGTCGGGGCCACGGTGGCGGCCTGCAAGACCTTGCCCACCCGCACGACGGTTGCCGAATACACCGGCCCGGCACCGGAGTCGCGCACCACGTCGGCATGCATTCCCGGACGCAGGTGGGCGGCGGCCCTGGCGTCCACCTGCGCCCGCACGATGTAGGGTCGGTCCGGCAACAGCTTGAACAAGGGCGGACCGGATGCCGCCGTTACGGCTTGGCCAACCGCGACATCGCGGGTGACAATGGTTCCCGCCATGGGGGCCTGTAGGGTCGCCTCATCGAGCTCCAGTTGCGCACTCGCGAGTTGATGGCGGGTCGCTTCCAGGCCGGCCCTGGCCGCTTCCTGTTTTGCCTTGAGGGTGGCCACGCCGGTCTCGGCTGCAACTGCCGCTGCCCCGGTCGCGGTCCCCTCCTTGGCTGCTGCGCCAAGGTGCCGGGCGTCCCAACTGGCCTGTGCCAGTGATGCCTGCAACTCGGTAAGCCTGGCCTCGGCCTGGGCAACATTCGTCCTGGCCACCGCCACCCCGATCTCGGCTGCCCGTGGATCGAGCCTGGCAAGCACCTGGCCGGCCTTGACGTGCTCTCCGGGTTCTGCCGCCACCGAAGCGACCACGCCACCGACAAGCGGCACGATTTGCACCATCCCGCCTTCCACGTCGACCTGGCCACGCGCCACGGCAAGCCAAGAGGAGGCGGGCGCGCTGGAGCTGTCGGACTGGGCTTGCGTACCCGAGGAGCATGCGGCAACCGCCAGCGCCAGCACGGCGGTACCCACGGCAAAACAAGTGCGGATGTTCACGACACGTTCCCGTCCTTTTCAGGTCCGCTGACTGATTGCATCTTCCTGTCATTCAGGATCACGCCATCTTCCATTCCAAGCACGCGATCCGCGTGACTCACCAAGCGCGGATCGTGGCTGACGCACAGCACGGTGGTGTCATGCTCATGCGCGACGCGCCGCAGGATGTCGATCACGACTTGCCCGCTGGCGGCGTCCAGGGCACTGGTGGGCTCGTCCGCAAATAATAGTTGCGGCCGCTTGGCCAGCGCGCGTGCAATCGCGACACGCTGTTTTTCTCCGCCCGACAACTCGGCGGGCCTGGAGTCGATGCGATCGCCAAGTCCGACTTCGACCAGGGCGGCCTGGCTGCGGTCGATCGCCTCGGCGCGCGTCATGCCCATGTAGCCCAGCGGCAGCATGACCTGCTCGAGCGCGCTCAACGCCGAGAACAGGTTGAAGCCCTGGAACACGAAACCGGTGTGTTGCAGCCGGAACCTGTCCACGGCGTCGTTGTCACCACGCCACAGGTCCTGGCCAAGTGCGGTCACGCTGCCGGCATCCGGGCGCTGCAGCCCGGACAGGATCGACAGCAGCGTGCTTTTGCCGCAGCCCGATGGACCTTCGATCAGGGTCAGCCGTCCCGCTTCGACTGCAATCGACAAGCCCCGCAGGACGTCGATGCGGAGTTTCCCGCTGGCGTAGCTCTTGTACAGGTTGCTGGCGAGCAGTGCGCTCATCGCAACAGCGACGCAGGATCTGCCTTGCGCAGGACGCGCACGGCGGCAGTCCCCGACACCAGCGCGATCCCCATCACCAGGGCCGCGCACATCAGCCAGACCGCCAGGTTGATGTCTGCCGGTACGCCTTGCGCTTGTGCCAGCCCAAGCAGCCCGAGGCTGATCACTACCCCGATGACCAGTCCGCACGCTCCGATCCAGGCGGACTGTTCCAGCACAACCCTCCGCAACGGACGCAGGCCCACCCCAAGTGCATGCAGCGTGGCGTATTCGTTGATCGACCCCGTGATCGCGCCCATCAAGGTCTGGCTGGTGATGACGGCGCCGACGACGAATACCACCGCGGCCAGGAAGATCGCACTGACGCCGGCGGCAGTCTGGAACATCCAATAGAGTACCGCGTTACGCGCGAATGACGCAGCGGTCCACGCGCTGTAACCGCGCGCTTCGCGGTTGACGCGCGCCGCCACGGCGGCAGCATTCGCGCCATGCTTGAGTTCGGCGACGTAATATTCGACCTCTGCGCCGCCGGAACTGCCGTCCAGGGCACGCGCGGTCGCCAGCGAAGCCACGACGTTGACCCCGCCGAATGCGCTGATCCCCGAGGCCACACCGACGAGCTTCACGAGTCGGCCGTTGAGCAACGCCCGTCCGCCGATGGGCAGGCCCAATTTGGCCAGCTCGGCGCGATCGACGAGGATCGTGAACGGCTGATCGAGCAGCGCGCGCTGGGCCGGTGTAAGCACCCTGGAGAACATCAATGCATTGGGTTCGGTGCTCACGCCGGACACGAACACCGATACGCCTCCGGCACGTGGCGGCCCCTGCCAGTCGCCGTTGAACCACGCAAACGGTTCGACCCGCGCCACTCCCGGGTCCGCCAGCAACGCGGTCTGCGCGGTCACGGGAATGGGGCGGCCCAGCTCGATGGTCTGGGTGCCCGGGTAACCCACCCACACCTGTGCGTTGGACTCCCGCATGTACACGGCGGTTGCCCCCAGGATGCCGAACACCAGCGCCGTCTGCATCAGCAACAACACGCCGGAGAGCGCCACGGCAAACATCGCCGGCAGAAAACGCCGCCAGTCGTGGATGAGGATCTTGCGGGCGAGCGGGATGATCAACCTTGGTGTCCGGTTGCGGCTCGTGCAGCGGCATCGTCGGTATGCGGCAACGGTGCGCCGCCCAGGGCCTTGTACAAGGCCACGAACGCCAGCCCGTGCTGCAAACGCGCCTGCGCCTGCGCGAGTTCCACCTGGCCTAGCGCAAGCTCGGCGGCAATCAGATCCATCTGGTCGGATTCGCCGCGTGCCTGAAGTTTCCCGCTCAATGCCAGGCTGCGTTGCGAAGTCGTCACCGCAGCATCGGCGTGCTCAAGCCGCTCGCGCGTGACATGCAGGTTGGCGAGGCCAGTCTCGACCTGGGCGGCGCCCTCGAGGACCGCCTTGTGGTATCCGGCCAACGCGGCCTGCAGCAGATCGGCGCGTGCATCGCGCTGCGCCCTGCGCTGCCCCCAGTCGAACAGCGGGATATCGATGAACGGTCCGATCCCGAAAATTCCGTTGACGGCACCCGTGCCCGGGCGCCCGGTGCCTTGCACCCGGGTGGCAAAGGTCAGGCCGCCGCCCAATGACAAACGCGGATAAAGCTCGGCCTTGGCGACGCCGAGCTCGCCCGCGGCCTTCAGCACCTTGGCTTCCGCGTAGCGGATCTCGGGGCGGGTGCGCAACAGGTTCGCCGGCAGCGAAACCACGTTGCCACCCTCGAGGTGCGGCTGCGAGGCCGGCTTGAACCAGGCCGGGTCCGGCTCGCTCTTGCCCAGCAGCAGCGCAAGGGTTTGCGCGGACCTGGCAATCGCCATGCGCGGATCGGCAAGCCGTGTCGCAGCCGTCTCCGCTTCGGTCGCAGCCTGTTCGACATCGATCCGCGTGGCCAATTGCAGGCGCTCCTTCCCGCGTATCAGCGCGAGCCTCCGCCTGGCTTTGCCCGCGGCTGCATCCAGCAATGCTTCCTCGCGCTGTGCCGCGCGCAGCTCCAGGTACTCGCGCACGACCTCCGCCACCAGCGACACCCGTGCAGATTGCAACTCGGCTGCGGCGGCACCCGTGTTGGCTTTTGCAATATGGCCGTTGGCCTCCGCGCGCCCGAACAGGCCGATTTCCCACGTGGCGTCAAACCCGGCCTGGAAATAGCTGGCGGTGTTGGCGGCGTTCGACTGCTCGTCGGTTCGAAACGCCAGCGAGGGCTTGATTCCGGCCCCCGCGGCATCCTCGAGCGCGCGCGCCGCACGCAGATTCCAAACGGCCTGCGCGACATCGGGATTGTCCGCCAATGCCATGCCGACCAGCGCATTCAAGCGGGGATCGCCAAAGTGCTGCCACCAGCCGGTGAGGTCGGGTTGCTCCCCGAGTGCGGAGGCGTTTCGCCAGTGTGCCGGAAGGTCGCCGTTCGGCAGCTTCGGGACTTGCACGCTGACGCACGCACCCAGCGCGAGTCCCAAAGCCGCTGCTGCCCATGCACGCGCAGTCAGTCGGCAATGGTTTGCGGACCCAAGCATATGTTTGGGCAGTGTAACCCCAAATCGCCGCCTGGTTGGCTGCTGCACGCGTGCGGCGCAACGTGTGGACCAACGCGACAGGTCGTGCGGCGCCCAGTCCGGGTCTTGTCTTTCACGCTTGTCTTGTGTGCAATGCGGTTCTCGCACGTGGCGCGGTGCCGCCCAGCAGGTGGGTGATCAATCGACGACCCATGTGCGGTTGGTTGAATGGAGTCAGGTGGATTCCGGCAGAGGTGCAGTGCCCGGCTTCAACCGAACCCAGTGCAGCAGGCCCGCGAGCAGCAGGCAAGAGATCAGGCCGAGGCCGGCATCGACAATGAAACTTCCGGCAAGCCCGTGCCATGCGTACGCATGGCCATCCACGGCCACCATGTAGTCGATCGGGAAGTTGCCGGCTGCCATGAGCACCGCGAAGATCGTTGATGCGAGCGGGTTGTCCGCCCCGATCGTTTCGAACGCGATTGCGAACGAACAGGTGATCGCGAGCGACTGGAACACGTTTTCGCCCACGATCGCGGTCAAGAACGTCCACGGCTCGTGCGGCAGCAACAGCAGGCTGAGCGTGAACAAGGAGCCGACGATGCCGATGCCGAGGTACAGCGGGCGCAGCGGCGCGCGCCTGGCAAGCCGCGGCAGGGCCAGGCTGCCGGCGATGCCGGCTACGATGGCGCCGGTGCCGCCGGCGAACGCGATGGTTTGCGGCGATGCATGGAAATCGCCGCCGAGACCGCCCAGCACGTTGGTGAGTGCAAAGGAGGCCGACGGCAGCAGGAACATCGCCAGCGCGACCAGGATCTCGTGACGCTTGAACAAACCCGCGATGGCGGCGAAGAACTGCACGAAGCTGTCGCGTGCGAGGCGCGCGTCGGGTGGGATGCTCGGCACGAACAGGTAAATCAGCAAGGGCACGAGCTGGGCGGCGCCAATCACGATCGCCGCGACGCGCAAGGTCAACGCGTCGATCAGCGCAATGGCCGTGGCGGCAAGCAGGCCGAAGCCCCCGATGTTGCCGACGTTCATCCATGCGCTGAGGCGACCTTCGTCCTTGCGGTCGATCACCGTCGAGAACCAGCCACCCAGCGCATTGCCCATGCACATGCTGGCGAAGGCGGCCACGAGCAGCAGGCTGCCCAGCAGCGCCGGATGGTCGAGGTTCCACATGGCGACCGGCACGAGCGCAGCGGCGATGACCGCGCCGGCCATGGCGTAAGTGCGCCGGCTGAAACGCACGTCGAGGATCGGGCAAACGAGGAAGGCCCAGAACATCGGCGATCCCGCGAGCGCCGTCAGCGCGGCGATTTCCGACTCGGGGATGTGCCGGGCGGCCAGCAGTTGCGGGACGGTAAAGAGGATGAGACCGGTGACCATGCCGAAAGGCAGCATGGTCATGCCCATCAGCCAGATGGGCGCGCGCCTGCGCGGTTTCATGGGCCACCGGCTCCGGACACGCACCAGCGGCGTGGACGCACCAGTGTGGCTGGCGCGCCTGCCGCGGGCAATGGGCAGGCGCGCCAGCGGTACCAATCCGACTCAGATGCGCGTCGAAACACCCGTCCCGCACAGCTTCCGCAGCACGCTGCCGTCCACCGCGTACATCGTGACCGTGACTGCACCGGAGGCGGTGCTGTCGTCGCGGCTGAGGTCGATGTCGCGCTCGACGGTGCCGGTGCCATAGAACGCGCCGTCCACGAAGAAGTCGTAGCTCAAGGTCATCGTGAAATTGTTCTTGCGCGGGTTGTACGTCCACGAGCCCATGCCGACGCTGCGCGTGAATTGCCCTGGGATGCCGAACGCATTCGGCGCGCCGATTGGCGGGAAGCGTGGGTTTTCGAGCACCGTACCGCCGTAGTTGAAGGTCAACGTGTTGACAACGGGCTGGAACGGCGCGTTGCTGCCGCACGGCCGCACCTGTGCATCGGTGTGGTAGGTGCCGACGATCCGGCTGGCGCCCCATGTGAGCGTCAATTGGGTTTGCAGGAACGAATCCAGGCCGCCGGCGCCGGCGGCGGTCGAGAATGCGATGATGGCGGCTGCGAGTGCTGTCTTGCGGATCATGTCGTTTCCCTCGTTTTGCGTGGAAGGGGCGCCCGCGTGCGGTCAGAACGCGAGTCGGGTGTGCAACATCAGTGATTGGTTTTCGGCAAGGCGGGCGTAGTCGAGGTCGAGGTTCCAGCGTTGGTTGCCGGTGCCGATTCCCAGTTGCAGCCAGCCGTTGCCGCGCGCCGTGGGCAGCGCATCGAGTGCGAACATCGCATCGGGCGCGCCGGTGAATGCCGCCCGGGCGTTGTCGCGGGCAAGCAGGACCTGCGAGTAGCCGGTCGCGAGATTCAGCGTGGTGACGCGGTCGCCGCTGCGCCAGGCTTGGCCGAAGCGCAGGCCCGCCGTCGCGCGGGTGCGCTGGTGGGTGGACGGTTGCGCGATGAGCTCGAAACCGGTGCCGCCTTGTTCGACGAAGCCGGCGCCGTGCAGGGCCACGTGGCTCAAGGCGCCGAACAGCGTCACCCGACCGTTGCCGACGCGGAAATGCTGGCCGCTTTCGACGTGGGCCCGCAGCAGGTCGAGATCGCGCAGGCCCGTGACCCGGAACTGGCCGATGCCGAGATCGATCGCGCGGCGCGTATCGAGCTGGTGGCGGCCATAGCCGATATCGCCGAACAGGTAGCCGCCATCGCCGACGAGCTGCTGCAGGTACACGTCCCATTGCGGCGAGCGGTCGCGCGCAGTGCCGCCCAGGTGCCCGAACCTCAGGCTGCCCTCGCTCGTGCCGAGGCTGACGCCGAGCGCAAGGCGATCGCCCAGCCACTGGTCGAAGCCCGCACGCACGCCGGTGAAAGCGCCGTTGCCCGAAGCCAGCACGGAGGTCTGGCCTGACCATGCGCCCAGCCTCGATCCCGGACGCACGCTGTCCATGCGCGACATCAGGCTGGCATCCGGCAGCGAGGACTGCAGCAGTAGTGCCTCGATGGCGGCGGTGTGCCCGGAGCCGGACAGGCTGTCGAAGGTACGGATGGCCTGATCGAAGCTTTGCGTACGCTGGATCAGGCCGGCTGCCGCAAGCAAACGCTGTTGTTCCGGCGTGCGTGCCGCGTCGGGTGCGTTGGCAAACGATGCGTGGTCGAGAACGGCGTCGAAGCGCGCGGCGCTGGCCAGCGTCAATGCATCACCGGCCTTCGCGGCGGCCATTGCGGGTGCCACGGAGATCGCGATGGCATCGAAATACACGTCGTTCGGCAGGTAACGCACCGCACCGGTGATGAACAGCCCCGGCGAAGTCCACTGCGCGAATTGCCCGAACACACCGCCGTCGGCGTGCAGCACTTGCATGGTGAAGGGTGCCGCAAGCAGCGGGTAGGGACCCCAGTCGTCGGTGTACTGGACGAGCCGCAGCGTGCCCTCGATGTCGGCGCGGCCGGTGACCGACACGAATCCGCCGGTCATGGTGGATCCGTAAGCTGTCATCGGGATAACGGCTATCAGGGTGCCGCTCGGCGTCTGCTTGTAGTTGCCCTCGATGCTGTTGGAAGAATAAAACGGCGGTTCATAAATGGACGCGCCTGCGCCGAGGACGCCGCCGTTGATCACGTTCCCGATCAGCTTGGCCCCGAGGAGTGTGTTGCCGTGGTTGTCCAAGTCGCCTGTCATGGTGCCGCCCACAGACAGTGATCCGCCAGCTTGCACCACGACGTTCGAGTGCAGAGTGGCATTGGAATAAATTCTCAGCCTGCCCTCTTCGACCGTGGTGCCGCCGCTGAAGCGGAAATCGACCGTCGGAGGAAGGTTGTCGTTGCGCGAATGGCTGGCCAGGGTCAGCGTGGCGGTCCCACGCTTGACGAGGGCGTAGTCGCTCTGGCGGCCACCGGTCATGTCCTGATCACCGGCAGCGGAAGGCGTGTCTACCACGCAGTTGGCGGTGATGGGCGCGGGACACGGTTCGGCCGGTGCGCTGGACGGTGGGGGAGGTGGCTGCGGTGGATCCGCCGCAGGACTGACGCTCGGACGCACCGGCGTGCTGCCGCCTCCGCAGGCCGCCAACAGGCAACTCGATGCAGCAAGCAGGATGGCTGACAAATATCTGGTTTTCATGGCCCTTCTCCCCGGACGTGGAACAACGCTTCGACGGGATGGGTGCGACCCGTGCACCTTCGCCATCGACGCCTCCACCTTGGCGCGCGCGCGCGCGGGAGTCCTGCTAGATTTGTGAAAAGTTCTCAATTGTTGTGAAGCGACGATGGACGGGGACCGCCGCTACTACGAGTTTTCTGACTTTCGACTGGACGTCGTCGCACGGGAGCTGCTCGGGCCGGATCGCGCCCGCGTGCCGCTTACGTCCAAGGCGCTGGACGTGCTGATCTACCTGATCGAGCAGCGCGGTCGCGTGGTTTTCAAGAACGAACTGCTGGCCGCGGTGTGGAGCGGCCGGATCGTCGAGGAAAACAATCTCACCCAGGCGATCTCTTTGGTGCGGCGCGCATTCGGCACCGGCGTTGGCGACCACAGCTATATCGTGACGATTCCCGGGCGTGGCTACCGGTTCGTCGCCCGGGTCGGCGAGGAAGGTTCAGCGGTTGCGACGGGCGAATCTCTGCAACCACGGGAGCCGAAGACACTGGCGGTGCTGCCGTTCCGGTTCCTGTCCGCGGTGCCGCACGACGAGCTGTTCGAGTTGGGCCTGGCTGAAACCCTGATCACGCGGCTCAGCCACTCGCGCGAACTGCGCGTGAGCGCGCTGGCATCCTCGCAACGCCTCGGTCGTGACGTGCGTGATCCGATAGCGGCAGGCCGGCAACTTGGCGCGGCGTACGTCGTCGATGGTTCGGCGCAGCGGTTCGCTGACAACGTGCGCGTGAACGTGCGCCTGCTGTCGATGGCGGAAGGCGCGACGATGTACGCGGACACCTTCGATGTCGGTGCCGACGATGTGTTCACCTTGCAGGACCGGATTGCCGCGGCGGTGCTAGGGGCACTGGCGCTGCAGCCGATCGTGGTGGCGCGGCACGGCTGCAGCCCGTGCGACGGCGATGATCCGGCCGCTTATCGTGCCTGGTTGCGCGGCCATCACTTGTTGCAGCGGCCGAACGAAGCGAACCTGCGCGAAGCGTTGTCGGCATTTCGCCGCACCATCGACCTCGACACCGCATGTACCCGCGCCTACGCCAGCATGGCGCTGGCGTACCGCGGCCTCGTGCATCTCGACAACGAACCGGACGAGATGTTCGGGCTGGCCAAGGCGGCGGTCGCGCAGGCACTCAGGATCGATCCGGATTCAGCCGAGGCGCTGGCGATGCAGGGGCGCAATCGGCAACTGTACGACTGGGACTGGACGGGCGCGGAAGCATCGCTGAAGCGCGCGATCGAATTGAATCCCAGCCTGATGGAGGCGCGCCTCGGTTGCGCGCATCTGCTGGTCACCCTGGGACGGTTCGAGGAAGGCCTGGAGCAGGCGCACGCAGCGCGGGCGCTGGATCCGTTGTCGCCGTGGTGCAATTCAATTCTTGCCGGGCTGCTGACCGCTGCGCGCCAGCCGGAAGCCGCCGCGAAGCAGGTCGAGCGCGCCCTGGACTTGCAACCCGATTTCTGGATTGCCTTGCACGTCCGTGGCGGGCTGGCATTGGAACGGGGCGATACCCAAGCGGCGCTGGATGACTTCCAGCGCGCGACGGCCAGTTCGCAGCGTGCCAGCCAGATGCTGGCGTTTCTGGCCACCGCCTGTGCGCAGGCGGGAGACCGCGTGCAGGTGCAGGCCATCCTCGACGAACTGGAAGCGC
Organism: Pseudomonadota bacterium; assembly: GCA_018241365.1. GTDB lineage: Bacteria > Pseudomonadota > Gammaproteobacteria > Xanthomonadales > Rhodanobacteraceae > 66-474. The sequence goes on along the minus strand of JAFEDX010000003.1, from coordinate 32,254 downwards.
GGCGTGCCCGAGGTTACGTGTCCGCCACCAGCATTGCCGCGGTGGCGGTCGCGCTGGACGATACCGGCCGGGCACTGGACGAGCTGGAGCGTGCGGAACGCGAGCACGACATCCGCATGGTGTTCCTGAAAGTGGATGCGCGCTGGAATCCGCTGCGTGCGTTGCCGCGCTTCCGGGCATTGGCGCAGCGCATGGGCCTGGTGGGCGAGCGCGGTTACAGCCGCCTTTGATGCCACTTTTCGGGAGAACGGAATGCAGCCATCGAACGTCCATGAAGATGCGATTCGCCAGTTGCTCGACGAGCAGATCGACGCGTGGAATGCAGGCGACGCCGAGGGCTGGTGCAGGGATTTCACGGAAGACTCCGAGTTCGTGAACATCATCGGCGCATGCTTCGAGGACAGGGACGCCAACGTGCGGCGGCACGCGGAACTGTTTGCGACGATTTTCAAGGGCAGCCGGCTTGCCGTGCGCGAGATGAAGATTCGTGCGCTCGGGGATTTCACGGCGACCGCCGACCTTGTTCTTGACCTGACCGGGTTCAGCAAGCTTCCGCCCGGCATCCGTCCGAGCATCGGAAATGACGTGCTCCGCACGCGGATGCATTACGTGCTGGTCCATGACGGTACGCGCTGGTGGATCGTGTTTTCGCAGAACAACGCGGTGATGCCATTGCCGCAGGCGAAGTGATGACGGCGCAGCATTTGCACGTCGCGTGAATCATTGCCGCGATGACGTGAGCCGGACCGCAGGTCATGCGCCTGCGGTGGCTTGTTTGGCGCGACGCCTCAGCGAGTGGAGGTCGCGACTGTTGCTGATGCGTCAGCGCGGATCGGTACCCATCGCCATCACCTCGGCAACGATTTCAAACGATCGCCTGCGGGCATCGTGGCTGAAGGTATTGGCGGTGATGATCAATTCGTCGGGACGGTGTCGCGCGATGAAGGCATCGATGCCGGCACGCACCGTATCCGGCCCGCCGACGATGCTGCATGACAGCGCCTGGTCGAGGACGTGCCGCTCCTGGGGTTGGCAGTATTCCTCGATGTCGTCGATGGGCGGCGGGACCTTGCCGCGCAAACCTCGGCGCAGGTTGACGAACATCTGTTGCTGGCTGGTGAACAACCGGCGCGCTTCGGCATCGGTCGCGGCCGCGACCACGTTGAGTCCGAGCATCGCGTACGGTTGCCGCAGTGTGCGGGCCGGCATGAAATGGCGGCGGTAATCATCGAGCGCCTGTTCCAGCGCGGCTGGCGCGAAGTGCGACGCGAAGGCGTAGGGCAGGCCCAGTTGCGCGGCCATGTGGGCACTGAACAGGCTGGAACCCAGCAGCCAGATGGCAACGTCGACGCCGGCGCCTGGCACCGCTTGTACGCGCTGCCCCGCGCTGGCGGGCAGGAAGTAGCCCATGAGTTCCACGACGTTCTGCGGGTAGTCTTCCGCGCCGTCGAAGTAGCGGCGCAATGCGCGCGCGGTGGGCTGGTCGGTGCCCGGCGCGCGGCCAAGTCCCAGATCGATGCGTCCGGGGTACAGCGTGCCCAGCGTGCCGAACTGTTCGGCTACCTGCAGGGGCGAGTGGTTGGGCAGCATGATGCCGCCGGCGCCCACGCGGATGCGTGCGGTGGCGCCGGCAACATGTCCGATCAGCACCGCGGTCGCGGCGCTGGCGATGCCCGGCATGTTGTGGTGCTCGGCCAGCCAGTAGCGGTGGTAACCGAGCCGCTCCGCCGTGCGCGCGAGATCCACGGTGTTGCGGAACGATTGCGCAGCGCTGCCACCCTCGGCGATGGGCGCAAGGTCCAGGATCGAAAAGGGGATCATGTTGGGCTCATCCTGCGTGCGCTTCGTCCTTCAACGTCTGCATGTCGATCACGAAGCGGTATTTCACATCGCTTTTCAGCATGCGTTCGTAGGCGGTGTTGATGTCGCGCATCGCGATGGTTTCAATGTCGCAGACGATGTCGTGCGCGGCGCAGAAATCGAGCATCTCCTGGGTTTCGCGGACGCCGCCGATCAGCGATCCGGCCAGCCCGCGGCGGTTGGTGATCAGGCTGAAGGCGGCGAGCCCCGGGTGCGCCGTGGAGGTGGGCGGTGCGCCCACGAGGCACATCGTGCCGTCCAGCCGGAGCAGCTTCAGGTACGCATTGAGGTCGTGGGGTGCGGCCACCGTATCGAGGATGAAGTCAAGGCTGCGGGCGTGGCGCGCAACGTCTGCGGCGTCCTTCGAAATCACCACTTCGTCGGCGCCGAGGCGCTTGCCGTCGGCAATCTTTCCGGGAGACGTCGTGAACAACACCACGTGTGCACCCATCGCGTGCGCGAGTTTCACGCCCATATGGCCGAGTCCGCCCAGTCCCACGATGCCGACCTTCTTGCCGGGACCGACGTGCCAATGTCGTAACGGTGAGTACGTGGTGATGCCCGCGCACAGCAGTGGCGCGACCGCGGCGAGGTTGCGCTTGTGCGGGATGCGCAGCACGAAACGCTCATCGACCACGATGCGGGTCGAATAGCCGCCGAAGGTGTGGCCGCCGCCGGGCAGGGCGCTGTCATAAGTGCCGGTGAAACCATTTTCGCAATAGTTTTCTTCGCCAGACGTGCAGGATGCGCAGTGGCCGCAGCTGTCCACCATGCAACCGACGCCGACGGTGTCGCCCGTTTTGAACTTCTTCACGCCCTTGCCGACCGCGGTGACAGTGCCGACGATTTCATGACCGGGCACGCACGGATATTGGGTGCCGCCCCATTCGTTGCGCGCGGTGTGCAGGTCGGAATGACAAACGCCGCAAAAAAGAATTTCGATGGCCACGTCGTGCGCGCCGGGTGCGCGCCGCTCGATGGCGTGCGGACCCAGCGGTTTGTCGGCGGACTGGGTGGCGTAAGCGGGGGTGTGGGGCATGGGGATCTCCTGAGGTTTGAAAAAATCCCCTCTCCCCCTGGGAGAGGGTGCCCCGCAGGGGTGGGTGAGGGTACGCGCATTTGTTGCGGTGAAAGGGTTGCTTTCGCGATGTCGGACCCTCATCCGGCGCTCCGCGCCACCTTCTCCCGAAGGGAGAAGGGTTAAACAAGGCGTCTCCTTATCCCACGGCCTTTTCACGCACCGGCAATTTCCAGTCCGTGCGGATGAAATGGCAGGTGTAACCGTCGGGAATGCGTTCCAGGTAATCCTGATGTTCGGGCTCGGCCTCCCAGAAATCGCCGGCAGGCGACAGTTCGGTGACGACCTTGCCGGGCCACAGCCCCGATGCGTCAACGTCGGCGATGGTGTCCTCGGCGATGCGCTTCTGTTCGTCGTTCAAGTAGAAGATCGCCGAACGGTAGCTGCTGCCGAGGTCGTTGCCTTGGCGATTGCGCGTGGTCGGGTCGTGGATCTGGAAGAAGAACTCCAGCAGCTTGCGGAAACTCATGATCGAAGGATCGAACGTGATCTCGATGGACTCGGCGTGACTGCCGTGGTTGCGGTAGGTCGCGTTTCTCACGTCGCCGCCGGAATAGCCGACGCGCGTGGCGACGACGCCGGGCTGCTTGCGGATCAGGTCCTGCATGCCCCAGAAGCAGCCGCCGGCGAGGATGGCGCGTTGGGTGTGATCGGTCATGGTTGCGTTGCCTCGGAATCAAACAAGTGACGATACTCGCCGTAGCCCTGTTTCTCCAGTTCGGCCAAGGGCACGAAGCGCAATGACGCGGAGTTGATGCAGTAGCGCAGACCTCCCGTCGCGCGTGGACCGTCGTCGAACACGTGGCCGAGATGGCTGTCGGCATGGGCGGAGCGCACTTCGGTGCGGCGCATGCCGTGGCTGGTGTCATGCTTTTCGACCACGTTGCCGGTTTCCACCGGCTTGGTGAAACTCGGCCAGCCGCAGTGGCTCTGGAACTTGTCGAGCGAAGTGAACAACGGTTCGCCCGAGACGATGTCCACGTAAAGGCCTGGTTCGTGGTGGTCGTTGAACTCGTTGGCGAACGGGCGCTCGGTCGCGGCTTCCTGGGTCACGCGGTATTGCAATGGCGTGAGCCTGGCGACGGCTTCGGGCGTCTTTCGGTATTTGGCCATGGCGTGCTTTTGCGTGTCTTGGGCTTGGCGTGTCCGCCGGCAGGAGGAAATATGGGGGTGCGCGCCGTGGTAGCAAGCCGTGACGAGCACGTTACCATCGGTGGGATTCCCGGGTGATTCGAGTAAGGTCCATGCATCGTCGCGATTTGCTCAAGGGGTTGGTGCTGGGTGGCGTCGTCGCGGCCTTGTCGTCGGTGCGTTTGGTATCAGCGAAAACCGCGCTTGGAGGCACGAGTGCGCGGTTGGCTGCATTGGAGCGCCAGCATGGTGGACGACTCGGTGTCGCAATCCTCGACACCGGCAGCGGCAAGGGCGCGGCCTATCGCACCGATGAACGCTTCCAGATGTGCAGCACGTTCAAATGGCTGCTGGCGGCGGCCGTGCTGAAACGCGTGGATGACGGCGTGGAAAGACTCGATCGCCGCATCGTGTTCGGCAAGGATGCGCTGCTCGATTGGGCGCCGGTGACCAGCAAGCACGCCGGCGCACCGGGCATGACGGTCGCGCAATTGTGCGAGGCCGCGGTCACGCTGAGCGACAACACCGCGGCCAACCTGTTGCTGCAAAGCATCGGCGGTCCATCGGCCGTGACCGCTTACATGCGCGGCCTTGGCGATCCGGTCACCCGCCTGGATCGAACCGAACCGGCGCTCAACCAGCCGCAAGGCGAGTTGGACACCACCACGCCGGCCGCGATGTTGGCGGATATGCAAAGGGTGTTGCTGGGTAATGCGCTGACGCAGCCTTCGCGCGGACAGCTGGTCCGCTGGATGCTGGCGTGCCAGACCGGCCTGCAATCGCTGCGCGCAGGGTTCCCGGCGACCTGGCGTGCCGGAGACAAGACCGGGCAGTGGGATGGCCATGGTGTCGGCATCAACAACGATGTCGCGATCGCCTGGCCGCCGGGGCGCAAACCCGTGCTGGTCGCTGCGTATTACATGACCCGATCGACCGACGTCGCCGCGCGGAAGGCAGTTCTGGCAGACGTCGGCCGTATCGCCGCCAGTTTGTGAGCCCCTGCGATGAGCGACTCCGAACTCGACAATCCGTTCTGGTCAGCGTTGCAAACCCGGCATCGCGCGCTCGCGCTCGGTACCGGCGATGTCGCGCGCTATCCGCGCGAATTCGCGCCGTTCCTGGGTGCCGCCAACGCGAATGCCGCGCTCGCGTCGCTGCTGGCGCCGGATGAAACCGCGTTGCTGCTGGGCGTGGCGCCGCGCTTGTCGGATGCGTGGCGGCTGCAACCGCTGGAAACGCTGGCGCAGATGGTTTGCACGTCGCCGATCCCGCTGGTTGATGGTCCGGAGATCATTGCGCTGGACGCGGCGCACCGCACCGACGTGCTGGCGCTGGTCGCACTGGTGTATCCGCATTACTTCCGGCCGCGCGCGATGGAGTTGGGCCGCTATTTCGGGATCTACCTGCCGGATGCAACCGGAAAGATGCGCCTCGCCGCGATGATCGGCGAGCGCCTTGGTACCGCTACGCATGTCGAAATGAGCGCGATCTGCACGCATCCCGATTTCCTTGGACGCGGTTACGCGCGCCGGCTGACCGCGTTCCTGACCAATGACACGCTGACGCAGGGACGCACGCCGTTCCTGCACGTCAGTTACGACAACGCGCACGCGAAAGCGTTGTACGAGCGGCTCGGCTACCGGCTGCGCCGCGACATTCCGTTCTGGTCGTTGCAACGCGCGGCTGCCGGACGTTGACGCAAGTGCCGGCGTCGTCAGTTCATGCCGACCTGTCCCTGCATGGACTTGAAGATCGCGGCGGTGTCGTAGCCGATGCCATCCTTGAATACCAGTGGCATCTGCTCGATGGCAGTAATGTCCTTCGCGGGATCGCCGTCAACCACCACGATGTCGGCGCGCTTGCCGACCGCCAGTGAGCCGATGTCCTTGTCGCGCCCTTCAAATTGCGCGGCGTTCAGCGACATGATCCGGACCGCTTGCGGGAAGCTGAAACCATCTGCCTGCACCAGCAGTTCGAGCTGGCGCTTGGACGAATAGCCGGGAATCACGCCGCCGTAGCCGGTGGGGTCGCTGCCGGCCATCAGCAGGCCGCCGGCTTCAACGAAGCGCTTTTCGAGCCGGGTGGCGTTGGCGAACGCAGCCTGCTCGGTTTTCGCACGCGCAGCCGGCATCGCCTGTATTTTCTTCCAGGTGCTTTCGTACAAGTTGCGCAGCGCCGGATTCAGCAGCGCCAGCGCTGCCTGTGGTGTTTCGGGCTGGCCCGGCACGGTGGTTGCGAATACGCCGAGGGTCGAAGTCAGTGCAACGTGCTTGGCGACCAGCAGCTTGATCAACGATGTCACGGCGGGGGAATCCAGGTCCAGCGCCGCGATGGATGCATCGCCACCGCGTGGGCACTGGTCGGGCTGCTTGTCCTTGACGAAATCCGTGGCCACGAAGAAGCCGTGTTCGAGGTCGTCGATGCCAAGGTCGGCGGCTTCGCGGAACGTGACCGAGCACAGGTGTCCGGTGATCTTGTCATGGTGCGCGTGCGCGGCATCGATGGCGGCTTGCAGTTCCGCGCGGGTGATCTGCATGTAGGCCTTGAACGAGGTGACGCCCTGTTCGGCCCAGTAATCGACCGTGCGCGTGGCGTCGGCCGGGCCGCTAAGCCGGGCCAGGTCTTCGGTGAACCCATCCTTGCCGTTGAGGTATGGGCCGGTGACGTCGATGTCGGGGCCAATGCGTTTGCCCGCATTGATGTCGTCGCGTACGTTCAAATCCACGTACGGCGTCATCGAACCGGTGGTGCGGATGGTGGTTTCGCCGCCCGCGAGGTACAGCGGCGGGAAGCTGTAGGACATCGGCGTGATGTAGTAACCGGGACTGAGTCGCGTCGTGTAGAACAGGTGCTCGTGCATCATCACGAAGCCGGGCAGCAGGGTTTTGCCATGCGCGTCGATCACGGTCGCGTCGGCTGGAACCTTGGTACTTGTCGCGGGGCCGAGTTCGGCGATGCGGCCCTTTTCGATCACCAGCGTCTGGTCGTGTTTGGGCGCGGCACCGGTACCGTCGACGATGGTGGCGTGGGTGAATGCAATCACCGGCTGTTGGTAGGCAACCCAATCCTCGGGCGCGGCACGGGCGCCGGAGACGGCTGCAAGCAGGGCAAGGATCAGGACGAGTGTATGTTTCATGGCGACCCCCTTGGTGGCGGTGGCGGCCGCGTTGCGCGGCCAACACGTGAATCAATCCGCCGGGATGGTACACCTTGGCAACGCGCTGACGTTGCGGACGGCCGTGGGTATCAATCGACGGGATCGGTCGCCGTGATGATGAAACGATTGACTGCCAACGCCGTGTGCACGCGGGACCACGACATGAAACCCGTTGCCCACAAGGCGGCTGCGCACGCCAGGTCGACCATGCCGTTGGCGGTCGTCGCGGCGCTGCCTGTCGCGATGGCTGCAACCGCGACGACACCGGCCGACATCATCACCATGGCGGTGGCGAAGTAGTAGGGAGCACGAAATATTTTCGCCAGCGGCAGGAAATGCAGGCCAACGATGAGCGTGAAGGCTGGCGCGAGGTATTGCACCATGTGATGGCCGATCAGCAAATACGCGGCGACGTTCAAAGCTGCGATCTCGCCGAACAACACCCATATGAACCCACGACGCATGCCGCGCCGCGCGCTGTCGCCCACGACAGTTGCCAGCGACAGTCGGCGACCACGACGTATCGTTGCCATGCCCGCGGCCAGGAGCGTGCCGCTGAGCGCGGCGACGATGCAGATGGCGGCCCATCCGAGTGGTTCGGGAAGCCCAGACAACATCGGCGCCGCCCAGCTCATCCACAATGTCGCGAAAGCGGCGCAGACGATCATCCCGGTGCCGCGCCCGCGCAAAGCGGCGGGTGTGATTGCCGGTGGTTCCGTTTGATTCGAGGGTCGCGCTGTTGCCGACGGTGGTTGCATGCCTGCGACGATCGCACGTTTCCACGCATGGTCGCGAGTAGTGCGCGTCACCGCGCGATGGTGACAGTCATCATCGTGATGAATCGGCGTGACGATCCATCACGCATCGACACGCGCTCTTCGCATGCGCTGCGAACCTTGTCGACGCCATGCCATGCAATTCCATGGCATGGCGTCGATGAAGGCTAATTGCCCGGATGGTAGGTGCGCACGGCGTGGTCCTTCACTTGCTCTGGCCAGAAGTACACGGTGCGCAGGTCGCCGGTGGCCCAGCGTTCGGCCTGGTCGGTGAAGTGCCTTGAACCCGGATGGCCGCTCTGGCCGCCGACGTGGATCGCGCGCGCACTGACCTTGGGTCCGAATTCGATCACGGCAACGAAACTGTTGCCCATGTTGCCGTAGTACTTGTCGGTGCCCTGCCAGCGATGGGCGTTGGAGGCGGCGAGCGAGCCCCAGCGGGATGCGGTGAAGGGAACCGCAAGGCTCGGTTTGGCGTCTTCGAAGTGCGGTTCGATGGAATCATCCAGGCGCTGGTAACGGTTGACCTGGCCCCACGCCACGCCCCAGTAGCCGAAATCCTTTTCGAGGCGGTCCATGGCTTCGCCCAGAGCGGCAAGGCGTTGCTGCGGGGTGGCCTTCTCGGCGATGTAGTCGATCTCGCGCAGATTGGTGGTGTGCGCATCGAGGCCCATCGCGACCGCCGGTTGGTGGACTTCGTTCCACATCGTGTCACCCCACATCACCGCGATGGTGGTGGGAATCGAAGCCGTGCCCCAGCGGTAATCCCAGTGCCGCAACACCCCGATGGGGCCGGCGAGCCTGGTCTTGGACGGATCGTCCGCGGGCAGCGCGTCCCAATCCTTCACCAAAATCGGAATGAGCCGCGCGAACGCGGGCAGGTATGAATCGAACGCATCGGTGATCAGCTTGGCCTTGGTGAAGTCGCGCGCGCCTTCAAGCATCTCTGTCGCGTGGATGCCGCGCGCGTTCTCGCCGAACGAATCCATGTATTGCGGAAAATCCGCGCGTTTCGGGCTGTACTTGCCGGCGGCGGAGTAGGGCCAGTCGTTGGTGTTGAACACCCAGCCGTTGGGCGGGTCGATGACGTTCGGCATGTCCTTGATCGGCGTGAGGCCCTGCCACGCGGTGGCCGGATTGCTGCCATCGACCGGTTTCAGGTAATCGAACGCGTTGTCGCGTTTGGGAATGAACTGCGGGGTGAGGAACGCGATCTGGCCCTTGTCATCGGCGAACAAGGTGTTGTTGGAGGAATTGGCCTGCAACTCCGCGACCTTCATGTAGCTGGCGAGATCCGTGGCCTTGGTGCGCAGCCAGCTTTGTTCCAGCGCCGCGATCGGGCGGTTCATCAACGCCTCGGCGATCCACTTGCCATTCTGTTCCGCGACGATCGGGCCGGCCTTCGTGAAGTAGGCGGTGAAGGTGCGCTGGCCCATCGAGCCGTCGGGTTTGCGATAGTCGATGGTGATCTCGCGGGTCGTGACCGGCAGTTCCTGGTCGCCGAACTTGTAACAATATTGGGTCGAGAAAGTACCGTCCTGTACTTTCTCGACGTCGCGAGTCCGGTGCATGCGCGGACTCGCTCCCGACGGATCCACGGCTTGCGCCGTTGACCCGCGAGCAATCCGTCCCTGGATTGCCCCGTCAGACTGCTTTTCAGCAGCCTGACAGGATTTGCCGTCCTTCTTCGAAACGGTTTCGGCGAATTGATCGACCGCATCGACGCCGGTCGAGGTGTGCATCCAGCCGATGTGCTGGTTGAAACCCTGGTAGATGAAGAACTGGCCCCAGGTCGAAGCGCCGTAGGCGTCCAAGCCCGCGTCGCTCGACATCTGCGACTCGCTGCGGAAGTTGAAGGTGACGTGCGGGTTGATCAGCAGCAGCGCGTGGCCATCGACGGTGAGCTTTGGAGCGATCGCGATGCCGTTGGAACCGGTGTCGCCGTACCAGGTGGCGGGGTGTCGTTGCGCCAGCGCAAGCGTGGTCGCGTGGTCCGCGCCGTAGAACTTCGCGAGGTCGGCCAGGTCCACATCCTCGATGTCGCCGCCGATGCTCCCCTCGGTAAAGCTCAGCGCCATCCACGGCTCGTAATGCGCGATCACCGGACGCGCGTCCGGATGGTTGGCGAGATACCAGTTCAAACCATCGGCCCATGCATTCATCAACTGCTTCAACCACGCCGGGCTTTTCGCATAGTCCTGCTTCAGCACCACCGGATCGATGAACAATTGGTAGCGCAGGTTGTCCCAGATCGCGGCCTCGCCCTTGGCGCGGGCGCTCCAGCCCAGCGCGGTGAGCAGGTTTGCCTGCACGCGGCTGAAATCGTCCTCGCATTGCGCGTAGATCATGCCGAATACCGCGTCGGCGTCGGTCTTGCCGTGGATGTGCGGAATACCCCAGTCGTCGCGGGTGATGGTGACGGCTTGCGCTTCCTTCTGCAGGCGCGCGTATTCGGCTCCGCCTTTCGCAGTGGGCCCCTGCCGCGCCGGCGGCGTGGTCGCGTCGGCGCGCGCTTGCGCCGTGGCGCAAAGCGGAAGAATCAGCAGCGCGGCGAGCAGGACAGCCATGCAACCGCGTGGAATCAAGGTGAAACGTGCAGACATCGGCCTTCCCCGCGAACCTGCGAATACGCAACCTTAGCGCGAAAACACGCGCGCCGGGTTCGGCACGCGTGCTGGATCAAGGTTGTGGACGAATGGGGACAGCGATTCCCGTAGCGCGCCCGCGCGGTTCAGTCGGTCTTGCGGATCCACGTTTGGGTGCGGCCCAGCATCGGCATGCCGATGTAGCCGCGCACGTCGAGCTTCTGGCCGTTGTCTTCGAGCGACAACTTGACCTTGTAGATCTTGCCCTTGGCCGGATCGAGGATCTGGCCGCCATCCCAGTTGTTGTCGCCGTCGGCCTTCACGCCCCACATGATGGTCATGCCGACCACCGGCTGGTTGTGGCGTTCGCCCTCGCACTTGTCGCACACGGGGTTGGGGCCCTGGGTGGAGAAGATCACCTGCTTGACCACGCCCTGCAGTGTGCCATCCGTCTGTTCGGTGATCTCGATGATGGATTTGGGCTTGCCGGTGGCATCGTCCACCTGGGTCCAGGTGCCGACGGGCGTGGTGTCGGCGGCGTAGGCCTGTGCAGCGAGCAGCAAGCCGAAAACGAGCAGGCCGGGAACGATGAGCTTGCGCATGGACGTGACCTCCAAGGGCTGTGGCGCCAGCGTGCGCGATGCAGGGCGTTCCGTCAAGCACACCGGAATGCCCCCGCGGGCTGATGCGTGTCAGGGAGCCTGCGCCGGCCTCTGGCATAATTTTTCATTTACAGGCTTCCAGATTGCATGATGACTGCAGTAACCGAGCAACACGTCAGAGAGCTTCTCGCCGGCATCGTCGATCCGCATACCGGCGCATCGCTGGCCGACAGCGGCGAGATCCATGCGCTAGGCGTCGATGGCGACAGGGTCGCGGTCGAAATCTCCCTGGGTTATCCCGCCGATGGCTGGCGCAAGGGATTCGCCACACAGATCAAAGGGACGCTGGAAGCCGATCCCGCGATCGCGCAGGCGACAGTATCGGTCACCTCCCGGATTGCCACGCACAAGGTGCAAGGCAACCTGATGCCGCTTCCGGGTGTGAAAAACATCATCGCGGTGGCATCGGGCAAGGGTGGTGTCGGCAAGTCCACGGTCGCGGTGAACCTTGCGCTGGCGCTGGCCGCGGAAGGCGCCAATGCCGGCGTGCTGGATGCCGACATCTACGGCCCCAGCCAGCCGCTGATGCTCGGGATCGTCGGCCGGCCGGAATCGCCGGATGGCAAGACCATCATCCCGATGACCAACCATGGCCTGCAGGTGATGTCGATCGGTTTCCTCGTGGGCGAGGACACGCCGATGGTGTGGCGCGGCCCGATGGTGACCCAGGCGCTGACGCAGTTGCTGCACTCCACGCGCTGGAAAGACATCGACTATCTCGTGGTGGACATGCCGCCGGGCACCGGCGACATCCAGTTGACCCTGACCCAGCGCGTGCCGGTGGCGGGTGCGGTGATCGTCACCACGCCGCAGGACATCGCGCTGCTGGATGCGAAAAAGGGCCTGAAGGCGTTCGAGAAGGTCAACGTGCCGGTGCTCGGCATCATCGAGAACATGGCGACCCACGTGTGTTCGAACTGCGGCCACGAAGAACACATCTTCGGCGCGGGTGGCGGCGCGAAGATGGCCGGGCAGTACGGCGTCCCGTTGCTGGGTTCCCTGCCGCTGGACATCCGCATCCGCGAGCAGGCCGACGGCGGCAACCCGACCGTGTCGGCCGATCCGGAATCCGATCTTGCGCTGCGCTACCGCGAGATTGCGCGCAATACCGCAGCACGCCTGTCGCTGCAGGCCGAACGTGACATGACGGGCGTGCCGAATATCCGTGTCGTGGACGATTGACCCGGTTGTGCAGCTGGCGCGGACGCGCCATTCCCGTGTATTTTTGCCATTTTGGCCGGATCATTCCGGCGCTTTTCGCAACCCGGAGCGCGCGTGAGCATCAAGAGCGACAACTGGATCCGCCGGATGGCGGAGACCCATGGCATGATCGAGCCGTACGAGGCGGGGCAGGTCAAGCACAATGGCGATGGGCGGATCGTGTCCTACGGCACGTCCAGCTACGGCTACGACGTGCGCTGCGCCGACGAGTTCAAGATCTTCACCAACATCAATTCGACCATCGTCGATCCCAAGGATTTCGATTCGCGCAACTTCGTCGATTTCAAGGGCGATTGCTGCATCATCCCGCCCAATTCGTTCGCGCTGGCGCGCACGGTCGAATACTTCCGCATTCCGCGCAACGTGCTGGTGGTTTGCCTCGGCAAGAGCACCTATGCGCGTTGCGGCATCATCGTCAACGTGACGCCGCTGGAACCGGAATGGGAAGGCCACGTGACGCTGGAGTTTTCCAATACCACGCCGCTGCCGGCCAAGATCTACGCCAACGAAGGCGTGGCGCAGATGCTGTTCCTGGAATCGGACGAGGTGTGCGCGACCAGTTACAAGGATCGTGGCGGCAAGTACCAGGGACAGCGGGGCGTGACGCTGCCCAAGACCTGAGGCCGCGCGCGTATTTCCTCGGGCCTTCCGGCCCTCCTACAATGGGACGTCGTTTGTACGACGTGCCGGAAGGTGCGCTGGCTGCGGCGGCAACGCGTTCAGCGTTGCTATGGCAGACTTGCGCGGTTGCGGCCCTGCCGCCGGCATTCACGATCAGCAACGGAGACCGATTCCATGAACCTGCGTTCGTTTGTTGTGCGCCTTGGTGGCGCGGCCATGCTGGCGTCGATGTTCGCACTGACGGCATGCAACGGCATCGTCCGGCGTGGCGGCGAGACCACGGTCAACGTGCCGCAGCAATACGACATGACGATCGGCGTTGCCAAGGACAGCCAGTTCTCGCTGGATGGCGCGATACTCAGCGCGCCGGACCTCGAAGCGCATTTCCGCTACCTGCAGGAACAGAAGCAGTTGCCGAAGACGGTGCTGCTGGAAGATACCGACGCCGCCAAGGTCAACAACAAGGCCCTGGAAGAATTCGCCAGCCTGCAGTTGGCGTTCCACTTCACCGGGTATGTGATGCACAAGGGCAAGCTGACCCTGATGAGTGCGGTGGAAGCGCCGGAAAAGAAGAAATAACCGCCGCGCGTTTCAGGATTCGCGGCCTGCCGCGATTCGCGCGTCGCTACGGGAAGTGAGCGCGGCGCGCACGATGATTTCCAGCGCACGCCGCACCTCGTCGATCGGCATGCCGGGTTGCGCGTGGACGATGGCCTGCTCGGGCGACCATGGCACGTGCACGAAGCCCGCGCGGGTGTGGCGCTGGCGCCGCAGCGCGTGCATCAGCGCATAGAACACCTGGTTGCACACGTAGGTGCCCGCCGTCTGCGAGATGTGCGCGGCGATGCCTGCTTGTTGCAGCTCGAGCAGGGCGGTCTTGATCGGCAGGGTCGCGAAGAATGCCGCGGCGCCACCGCGCAGCACCGGCACGTCCACCGGTTGCGCGCCGGCATTGTCGGGAATGCGCGCGTCGATCAGGTTGATCGCCACGCGTTCCAGCGACAGGCCTTCACGCCCGCCGGCCAGTCCCACCGCGATTGCCACGCGCGGTTCGTGTTCGCGCAAGGCATGCCACAGGGCGGGCAGGGCGGCATCGAATTCGCAAGGCAACTCCACCGCGATCACGCGATGTCCCTCGATGACCATACCGTCCAGCGCGCGTACCGCCTGCCACGACGGGTTCACGGCCTCGCCGCCGAACGGCGCAAAGCCGGTCAGCAGCACGGTGGATCCGTTGCAGCGCGTCACCCTGTTCAAAAGCGGAATACCAGGAAATACATCAGCGCCAAGTTTACGACGAGCAGCGCGGCGCCGGTCTTCCATTGCGCGCGGATCACGTCGTTCTGGCCGGGCAGCTCCAGCAACGCAACCGGCACGATGTTGAAGTTGGCCGCCATCGGCGTGAACAGCGTGCCGCAATAGCCGGTCAGCATGCCGAGCGAGCCCAGGATCGCAGGGTTGGCCCCGTGCATCTGGATCAGCAACGGCAGGCCGACGCCAGCGGTCAGGACCGGGAACGCCGCGAAGGCGTTGCCCATGATCACCGTGAACAGCACCATCCCGAGTCCATACGCGATGACGCAGGCCAGCGCGCTGTTGACCGGGATGAGCATGCGTACCAGATCCGACACCGCGCTGCCGACGCCGGTTGCCGCAAACACGCCGCCGAGCGCCGCCAGCGTCAGCGGCAGCAGCGCGGCCCAGCCCAGCGTGTCCAGCAGGCGGCGGCCTTCGGCCAAACCCGCAGCCGGTCGCGCGCGCGTTACCCACAGTGCCGCGATCAAGGCGATCACGCACGCCAGCGCAAGCCCGGTCAGGGTCATGCGGGTCGGGTCGAACAGGCGCCAGTCGCCGAAGGCAACCCAGCCACCGAACAAGGCGACCAGCAGCGTCACCAGAGGGATCAAGACGGCCGGGCCGAACAGGCGGTGACCCAGGCGTTGTGCGTCGGCCATGCGTGCCGCTTCATCGCGTTCGACGAGATGACCGCGCCGCATCCGGGGCGACAGCGCGGCCAGCGCGATCACGCCTATGCCCGCGAGTTGCGCCGGCAGCTCGTGATGTACAGCGCTGGCGGCGAGCACGTATTTCCCGCCGCCGATCAATACCGCCAGCACCAGCCAGAACGCCGCATGCGACCAGCGGCGGTCGCGCAGGTTCAGCCACGCGGCGCCGGCGAGGAACAGCGCGATCAGCCAGTAGGCGTGCTCGATCTTGAGCATGTCAGTCGGCAGCTTGCGTGGTTTCGGTTGCCGGCTTGCCGCGACCGCGCGCCAGCCGCCTGCCGAACAGCACCGTGCGGACCGCGTGGATCACGAACGCGGCGATCGCGGTCGGCAGCGCCCACAGCGCGATGTGCAGCGGCTCCAGTTCGATGCCGTGCTGGGAGTAGAAACCCTGGATCAGCAGCACCGCGCCCAGCGCGATGAACACGTCCTCGCCGAAGAACAGCCCGATGTTGTCGGTGGCGGCGCTGAAGGCGCGCACATCGTTGCGCTCATCCCGGCTCAGCGGTTGGCCGCGTTGTTCGGCGGCGGCTTCGGCCATGGGCGCCAGCAGCGGGCGCACCGTCTGCGCCTGTCCCGCGACGTTGGTGAGGCCCAGCATCGACAGGATCTGGCGCAGGCCGAGGTAGGCGATCAACAGGCGCGACAGGGTCAGTCCGCGCAGGGTCGAAATCCAGTTGCGCGCGTGTTCGCGCAAGCCGGCACGTTCCAGCACGCCGATCGCGGGCAAGGTCAGCACGAACAGCAGCAAGGCACGCTCGGACACGAAACTCTGACCGAGCAGCGCCAGGATTTCGCCGATGGACTTGCCCGCGGCGAGTCCGCTGGCGATCCCTGCCGCGACGACCACAGGCACCGGGTTGAAGCGCAGCGCGAAGCCGATCACGACCACCGCGACGCCGAGCAACGGCAGCCAGTGCATCACGCCGCGTGTCCCGTGGCAGCGATGTGCAGACCCGCCTGTTCCAGCGCGTGGTGCAGGCGTTCGGCGAAGGCCGCCGCGTTGGCGCGGTCGCCGTGCACGCACAGGGTGTCGGCTTCGATGCGTATCGTCGTGCCGTTGTCCGCCACGGCTTCGCCGCGCGTCGCGATCGAGACGGCCTGCGCGACCGCGAGGTCGATGTCCTCGATCACCGCGCCAGCCCGCGCGCGCGGCGTCAGCGAGCCGTCAGGCTGGTAACGGCGATCGCAAAAGCCTTCACGCTGCACCGCAAGACCGGCATCGCGTCCGGCATCGACCAGCGCGCCTCGCGCAAGGCCGACCAGGATCAGCCGTGGATTGAAATCGCGCACCGCACGGGCGATGGCCTCGGCCAGCGCGCGATCGCGCGCCGCCATGTTGTACAGCGCGCCGTGCGGCTTGACGTGGTGCAGTTGCGTGCCGGCGGCGTGGGTGAGCGCGTGCAGCGCGCCGATCTGGTAGAGCGTCTGCACGTACACCTCGTCGGGCGCAATCTTCATCTCGCGTCGACCGAAGCCCTGCAGGTCGGGCAGGGAAGGGTGCGCGCCGATCGCGACGCCGTGTTGCACGCACGACAGGATCGTCGTGCGCATGATCGAGGGATCGCCGGCGTGGAAGCCGCAGGCGATGTTGGCCGAACTGATCCAGGGCATCACGCCGGCGTCGTCGCCCATCTTCCAGGCGCCGAACGATTCACCGATATCCGCGTTGAGGTCGATGCGATTCATGCCTTGAGCCGCTTGGCAATGGCGGCTTCCAGCCGCGCGAGGGCGTGTTCGCGCTTGCGCCATGCCGCCAGCGCCGCGTCGAACGCGCAAGGCGCGAAGCGTAGCGCATCGCCCGGCCGGAGTTGCGCGAGACGCGGGATGTCCGCCGCCACGACCTGGCCGAGGCGAGGGTAGCCCCCGCTGACCGGGCCTTCCGGACCTAACACGATCGGTTGTCCGGACGGCGGCAGTTGCAGCAGGCCCGGTACGCAACCTTCGCTGACCATCTCGATGGGGGCATCGAATTCCAGTTTGGGGCCGGACAGACGCAGGCCCGTGCGGTTCGAGTCGGATTGCACTTTGAATGTTTGCGAAAACAGTGCGTTGCGCGCTGTTTCGGTGAGATGTTCGAGCTGACTTCCGGGCAACAGTCGCAGGCTACGGACGGCATCGCCGTCGAACCATGGGCGCGCATCCAGCCACCAGCCCGGCGTGGCCGCAAGCCGCCTGTGTCCAGCGGCCACGGGCAGGGTGTCGCCGGCCCTCAGTGGTCGTGCGGGCCGGGGCCCGAGCGCGGCGTTGACGTCCAGACTGCGGCTGCCGAGTACGTATTCCACGTCGAATCCGCCGTGCACGGCAAGGTAGCTGCGGCATCCCGAACGCATTGCGCCGAGCGTGAGCGTGGCGCCCGCGGGTACCGATACGGGTGCCCATGCCGGTTGCTCGCGGCCGTCGATGCGAACGGGCAGCGGTGCGCCGGTCACGGCGATCCACGCGGCTGCGTGAAAGTGCAGGGTCGGGCCGAGGAGGGTGATTTCCAGTCCACAGGCGTTGGCCGGATTGCCGCACAGCGCGTTGGCGATGCGCAGCGCCAACGTGTCGAAGGCGCCGCTGCGCCCGACGCCGAGGTGCGCGAAGCCGGCGCGTCCGCGGTCCTGCAAGGTCGTCAGCAGGCCGGGTTTGACTATTTCGATACTCACGCGTTGCGCTCCGCAAGTCGCGCGAACTCATCTGCATCGATCGCTTGAAACCGCACCCGATCACCGGGCGCAAGCAGTGCAGGCGGATCGCGCTGCGGATCGAACAAGGCGCGCGGTGTGCGCCCGATCAGGTGCCAGCCGCCCGGCAGTTCACCGGGGTAGATGCCGGTCTGTGCGCCGCCGATCGCCACCGAACCCGCAGGCACCCGGGTTCGCGGGCTGGCGCGGCGCGGCATGTGCAGGCTCTTGTCCAGTCCGAGCAGGTAAGGGAAGCCCGGCGCAAAGCCCAGCATCGCGACGGTGTATTCGGCGGCGGTGTGACGCGCGACGACTTCGTCCGACGACAAACCCGCATGTGCGGCGACGGTAGCGAGGTCGGGGGCGAATTCGCCGGAGTAGCAAACGGGCAGGTCGATCACGGGCGAAAGGCCTCCGGTCCCCCGTGAACCCCTCTCCCCTCGGGAGAGGGGCAGGGGTGAGGGTTCGGAAGGTGCGATGCTTCCGACCAGCGCCACGAGCCGCGCACTGATGCGTGCGAACGGTGCGCTGTCGGCGGCGTCGCTCCAGACGGAGAGATCGAAGCGCGCCAGCAGGCTTGCATACGCAGGCGCGATGTCGGCGACGCCCGGCAACGCCGCGTCGCGCAGCGCGCGTGCCGCCGCGTGCACGCGCGCATTGACCGCAGGATCGATCGAGTCACCGAAGCGCAGCAGCAGCGCGTCTTCGGACAGCGGCTCGATCACGAACCCATTCGTCACGCTTCACCCGCATGACGTGTGAAGTCTTCCGCGTAGTCGAGGCCTTCCCTGCGCAACGCCACGACCAGCTTGTCGCGCGCCTCCGGCAGGTAGTGATGGGCGGGGCCGTGTCCCCACACTGGCCCCGGCCACCCCGGATCGTCCCTGCGACGCGCCACCACGTGCACGTGCAATTGCCGCACGATGTTGCCGAGCGCGCCGACATTGAGCTTGTCGCAATCGGCTACCGCGCGCAGTGTCTTCATCGCGCGCTGGATTTCGTGCATCAGCCGCGTACGGTCATTTTCGTTCAGGTCATCCAGTTCGGACACGCCGGCGCGGCGCGGCACCAGCACCAGCCACGGGAACTGCGCATCGTCCATGAGCCTCACTTCGCACAGGTTCCAGTTCGCCACGAATACCGTGTCCTTGGCCAACCTGGAATCGAGTTCGAACTGCGCTTCCTGATCGACAGTCATGCAGCGTGCGCCAGATGCTTGTCGAAGAACGCCAGCGTGCGTTCGAGCGCCAGCGGTGCGCCGACCGGGTCGTAGTGGGTCGGATCGACGTCGCGGTTGAAGGCGTGTCCGGCCTTGTCGTACACGTATGTCGGCGCATCGGGATACGCCTCGCGATGCTTCTGCACCGCCTCTGCCGTGATCGAACGGTCCCTGGCGCCGAAGTGGAACATCACCGGCGCTTCGAGCGGCTGGTCGAGAAAGGCAAGGTTGCGCGCGCCGTAATAACTCACCGCCGGCAGGCCGAGGCGTTGCGCGGCAAGCAAGGCGACAGTTCCGCCCCAACAATAGCCGACTACGCCGATTTTTCCGGAGGAATTGATCGAATCCGCTGCGCTGGCGACGGCTTCGAGCGCGCGGTCCATGCCCAGTTCGCCGACGAGGGCAACGCCCTTGTGCATGCCGGCGTCGTCGTAGGCGAGTTCCACGTCGTTTTCGACGAAATCGAAGAACGCCGGCGCGATCGCGGTGTAGCCGTGTTTGGCGAAACCGTCGGCGACGGCGCGGATGTGCGCGGTGACGCCGAAGATTTCCTGCACCACTACGATGCCGCCCTTGGGCTTGCCGGACGGTTTGGCGAGGTAGGCGCCGATGCAATGCGTGCCGGCGGTGTTGAGGTTGATGCGTTGGCCCATGGCGGATTCTCCTTCAGCTGCAATCGCGTCAGCGTACTACCGGACGCGATTCGGGCGGCACATCAGTCGACGGTGGTTGTATTGTATTTCTTCTCCAACTTCTGGAAGCGCAGGTTTCCGCGCAGCGATTGGTACATCGGGTTGACCGCCAGATCGCTGCAGCCGACAGGGTCGGTTGGACAGGAAACTTCCAGCAATTGCTGCGCCGGTTCGGTCTCGCCGAGGGCGAGATACAGCTGCAGGAGATTGCCTGCCACGTCCTGATTGGATTGGTGCGCGGCAAGTTGCCTGATTGCCGCAAGTGCACGCGTGCGAATTGCCGGGTCCACCAGCGAGCGATAGACCAGCCTGCCGGCGTCGATCTGCTGCGCGTCGAGGGGATTGGACGGACGCACGCGGTCGAATGCAGCCACCATCTGGTCGTATTGATGCAATTGTTGACGCGCGAATGCGAGGGCGAAAGCGCTGTCCGCGTTCGCCGGATCGAGCTTCAAACGGGTTTCCGCACCCTGGATTTCCAGCTTCCAGTCGCCCACATCCTGGGCATCCGTGACCAGGTTGTTCCATGCGGCCTGGTCATCGGGACTGAGCAGCGTGGCTTCCTGCACCTCCAGCAAGGCTTTTCGCAGAGGCAGGATGTTGCTGTAATCGGTATGGGCTGCGGAATTGCTTGGA
This sequence comes from Pseudomonadota bacterium, assembly GCA_018241365.1. Taxonomy (GTDB): domain Bacteria; phylum Pseudomonadota; class Gammaproteobacteria; order Xanthomonadales; family Rhodanobacteraceae; genus 66-474. The sequence goes on along the minus strand of JAFEDX010000003.1, from coordinate 11,944 downwards.
TTGAGCTCCAGCGCCTTCTGCAATTCCGCTCGTGCCCTGGCCACATCGGGGGGGCTGGTGTTGGAGTCCGCCATGCCCAGCGTGACCCAGACGTCGCTGTTGCGCGGGTCAAGCGTGAGTGCCCTGTCCGCTTCCGCGCGGATCCGGGGCAGGGCGGAATCGAGCGGCAGATCGGCGCGCTGGGTCATCGCCAGGATCGCGTCGGCGAGCATCGCGTGGGCGCCGGCGTATTCCGGATCGATCGCGATGGCTTTCTCGAAATCCGCCTTCGCTTGCACGAGGCTGCCGGCGTCGAATCGGTTCAGAAGCTCCTTGCCCTTCAGGACAAGATCGTGGGCTTCGGGACTGCCGGTTTCGTTCGCAGGCTGATCCGGTTTCGCGAACCTGACTTGCAACGCGTGCGCGATGGCTTCCGAGACCTGGTCCTGCACCTTGAAGATGTCCTTGAACGTGCCGTCGTAATGTGCCGACCACAGTTCGTAGCCGGTCACCGTGTTGACCAGTTCCGCCGTGATCCGCACGTCGTTGCCGTCCCGCAGGATGCTGCCGTGCAGGACGTTGGCGACGTTCAGGCGTTGTCCGATGTCGGATGCGGATTGCGCGGTGTCGCGAAAGGTCGCGGCGGTACCCCAGGCGATCACCTGCAGCGCGGGATTCTGGCCCAGCGCGCCCGTAAGCTCCTCGGTGATGCCGTCGCTGAAGTATTGCTGTTTCGGATCACCGCTGAGATTCCGGAACGGCAGCACCACCAGCGAATCCTTCGGTGGGTCGAATGCAGCGTGCCCATTGCCGCGCGGGCCGATGGTGATGGGTTGCCGGCGAATGAAGTAGCCCGAGGCGAGCAGCACCACGGCGATCGCGAGGACGCCCATGATGGCGAGATCCAGTTTGCGGGCGGTGCGATGCGTGGTCGACTCGCCGGGCGGGACCTCGCTTTCACGCTTGATTCCCTGCGGCGTGAATTCGTAGAACCAGGCGAAGGCGACCCAGAATGGAAAGCCGATCACGGCGACGATCAGGAACCAGCGTGTCGCGGGGTCTGGAAGTCCGATCGCAGGGGTCAGTTGTGAAATGCCCTGCGCCAGTGCCCAGGTGGCGCCCGCATACAGCACCACCGCACGCAGAACGTTGCGGCGCCTGAGTTCCGAGAGAAAAGCCGGACGGTTCGTTGCCACCAGCATCTCCGCCGGGCCAGGCCGGCTTCCTTCAGGGATAGTTTCAACCCGACGGTACGTCGGCGCAAGCGGCCAATACAATGACAGGCTGTCTTGCCGGAACCACGTCCTCCATGCCAGCGATTGCCCCGAAAATAGGTTTCGTCAGCCTCGGTTGTCCCAAGGCGCTGGTCGATTCCGAGCGCATCCTCACCCAGTTGAAGGCCGAGGGTTACGGCATCGTGCCGCGCTACGACAAGGCCAACGCGGTGATCGTCAACACCTGCGGTTTCATCGACGCGGCGGTGCAGGAGTCGCTGGATGCCATCGGCGAGGCGCTGCACGAGAACGGCAAGGTCATCGTCACCGGCTGCCTTGGCAAGCGCGACGCGCTGATCCGCGAGGCGTATCCGGACGTGCTGGCGATCACCGGTCCGCAGGACTACGCCAGCGTAATGGAGGCGGTACACAAGGCGCTGCCGAAGCCGCACGATCCGTTCGTTGACCTGGTGCCCAAGCGTCGCCTTGGCGACGCGAAAAAAGACAATAATGTCGGCATCAAGCTGACGCCGAAGCACTACGCGTACCTGAAGATTTCCGAGGGCTGCAACCATCGCTGCACGTTCTGCATCATCCCGTCGATGCGCGGCAGTCTTGTTTCGCGACCGATCGACGAGGTGCTGGTCGAAGCCGAGAAACTGGTGCGATCAGGCGTCAAGGAGCTGCTGGTGATTTCACAGGACACCAGCGCCTACGGCGTGGACTTGAAATACGCGGAACGCACATGGCGCGGCCACGCATACCAGACGCGCATGACCGACCTGTGCCGGGGCTTGGGCGAGCTTGGCGCGTGGGTGCGGCTGCACTACGTGTATCCGTACCCGCACGTCGACGATGTGATTCCGCTGATGGCGGAGGGGAAGATCCTGCCGTATCTCGATATTCCGTTCCAGCACGCCTCGCCGCGGATCCTGAAATTGATGAAGCGACCCGCACATGCGGAAAAAACGCTGGAACGCATCCATGCCTGGCGCAAGGTGTGCCCGGATCTCACCATCCGCAGCACGTTCATTGTCGGCTTTCCCGGTGAAACCGATGCCGAGTTCGAAGAGTTGCTGGCCTTCCTGCGCGAGGCACAGCTCGACCGCGTGGGCGCGTTCGCGTATTCACCGGTCGGCGGCGCCAAGGCCAACAACCTGCCCGATCCGGTGCCGGAAGAATTGAAGGAAGACCGGCTCGAACGCTTCATGCAGGTGCAGGCGGAGATTTCCGCCGCGAAGCTGCAGCGAAAGATCGGCCGCACGTTGACGGTACTGGTGGACGAAGTGAATGCCAACGGCGCCGTCGCGCGTTCGATGGCCGACGCACCGGAAATCGACGGCGTGGTGCGCGTTGTGGACGGCCAGAGGCTGAAGCCCGGCCAGTTCGTCGAGGTGCGCGTGACCGGTGCAGGTGCGCACGATCTGGAAGCGATGGCTTCTTTGTAGGAGCGACCGTGGTCGAGATCCTGTGCTCGGCGCTACACGACCCCGAGTCGCCTGCGCGCAGGCTCCTACGGGTAGTTCACCGCGAGCACCGCAAACCGCGCCTTGCCGCCCGGCAGCTCCGCCTCGAATTCCTCGTCGATGCGTTTTTTCAACGATGCACGCGCCAACGGCGAATCCACGCTGATCCAGCCTTTTTTTGCGTCGGTTTCGTCGGGGCCGACGATGCGGTAGACGTGGGTCTCTTCGGTGACGATGTTTTCGATCTCGATGCTGGCGCCGAAGAAGATCGCCGCGCGGTCGGTCGGCACGCCTTCGGCAACCTTCAATGACGGAATGCGCTTGGACAGGTAGCGTACGCGGCGGTCGATTTCGCCGAGCTGTTTTTTCCGGTACGTGTATTCGGCGTTCTCGGAACGGTCGCCTTCGGCGGCGGCGGCGGCCAGTGCCTTGACCACTTCCGGGCGCAGCTCGCGCCACAGGTGGTCGAGTTCGGCCTTCAACGCATCGAAGCCCGCGCGCGTGATGATCGCCGTGGAGCGCGGCGGTGGGGGGCGCCAGCGGCTCATGTGCCGGTCCGCGGCGGCGCAGCCAGCAGCTGCAATTCCGGTGCGGCTGCATGCCGCGGCCAGCGTTGCACGAAGCCATTGGCGAGATGCCAGGCCAGTTCGTGCATGCCGAGCCGTGCCGCGGCCTTCGCCAGCAGCACGGCGTGGCCGGGATCGTCGGGCAGGAAGCGGGCTTCGATCCCGCGGCATTCCTGCACCACGCCGAGCGCCCGTCGATCGTCACCGCTGGTGCACAGTTGCGCGATCCAGTCTTGCCCATGCTTGATCAGCAGATCCTTGCGATCCAGCTTGCGCAGCAACTCGCGGAACCGCGCGTGGACGACACCGGGCGCGTAGCGTTCGTGGATACGGTCGCGCAGGCGGATCGCGGCTTCTTCCGGATCGTGCCGCGCGATGGTTGCGCACTCGGCCAGCAGTTGTTCGTCGGGGTTCGCTTCGAGGCGTGCCGCAACCGTGGATGCCTCGGGCCCCATGCCAAGGCGTTCGCGATAGTGCCACACCAGCGCGCCCATCCAGTGGAAATCGAGGATGGCAAGCCAGGTGCAGACGAAACCGAACACCGGCAACGAGAGCGCGAGTGGCAACATGGCAATGCTGTTGCGCGCGAGCATGATGGTCGCCACCAGCCCCGCGTTGGCGAGCACGGGGATCAGGTATGCCGCGCCGAATCGAGCGATGACCTGCACCCAAGTCAACGGGTTCAGCGCCACACCCAGGTCACCATCGAAAGCCAGCGACATGTTGATGGCGGGCAACAGCAGCGCGGCTGCGCCCAGCGCCAGCCACAGCCATGCTGGCGCAAAGGCGGCAGTCGCCACGCAGGCCAGCACCGCGAACGCGTGCAGGATGAAAATGCCGGGCGGATTGCCGCTCGGGCTTTCGACCTGCACCTCCGGCGGGTCGTCGCAGCCGCCCGCAGTGGCGACCAGGCAGTCGATCGCGTAGCGCAGGGTTGCGATCCACACGATGACCACGGCGATCAGCCCGACGAAGCTGGGCAGCAGCACCACGTAATGGCACAAGCCCAACGTGATGCACGCGGCCAGCGCGCCGCCGCGCAACGGATAGCGCAGCCCATTCAGCAGCCGCTCGGCCAACGGCATGTCTTCGACGGCGGTGCGTATCGGTGGCATGTTGTCTCAGCGCTTGCCGCCGAAAATCCCGCCCATCACCCCACGCAGGATCTGCCGGCCGAGCTGGCTGCCCATGGTGCGCACGGTCTGCTTGGCCATGGTTTCGATCATGCCTTGCCTGCGTTTGGTGCCGAAGATGGCGTCGTGCATCGCGCCGCCCCACGCGGAACCTTGCGGCGCCGCGGCGGCTTCCTGCTGCGCAACCTGCTGCGGGTTGTCCACGGCCTTGTCGTCGGCGCGCCGGGCCAGGATCTCCGCCGCCGATTCGCGGTTGACGGGTGTGTCGTATTTCGGGCCGACCGGCGAGCGCGAGCGGATCACGCTGCGTTCCTCGTCGCTGATCGGTCCCAGCCGGCAGGTGGGCGTGGTGACCAGCACGCGTTCGACCGGCGTCGGCGCACCCTTGTCGCGCAGCGTGGAGGCCAGCGCTTCACCAGTGGCCAATTCGCCGATGACCTTGGCGACGTCGAGCTTCGGATTCGGCGCAAAGGTTTCCGCCGCGGCCTTCACGGCCTTCTGGTCGCGCGGCGTGAATGCGCGCAGGGCATGCTGGATGCGGTTGCCCATCTGGCCCAGGATCACGTCGGGCACATCATCGGGATTCTGCGAACAGAAATACACGCCGACGCCCTTGGAGCGGATCAGCCGCACCACCTGCTCGACGCGTTGGCGCAATGCCGGCGGACAGTCGTCGAACAGCAGGTGCGCTTCGTCGAAGAAGAACACCAGCTTGGGCGTGTCGGGATCGCCGACTTCCGGCAGCAGTTCGAACAGTTCCGACAGCATCCACAACAGGAAGGTCGAGTACAGCTTCGGCTTCAGGACCAGCTGGTCGGCGGCGAGGATGTTGATGATGCCGCGCCCGGACATGTCCTGGCGCAGGATGTCCTTCAGGTCCAGCGCGGGTTCGCCGAAAAACTGCGCGGCGCCTTGTTGTTCCAGTTGCAACAGGGCGCGCTGCACGGCGGCGAGGCTGGAGGTGCTGACGAGACCGTAGTGCTGCGACACGTCCTTGGCGTTGTCGCCCACGTGGTTGAGCAGCGCGCGCAGGTCGTCGAGGTCGAGCAGCAGCCAGCCGTTGTCGTCGGCCAGCTTGAACACGATTTCCAGCACGCCCTGCTGCACGTCGCTGAGGTCCAGCACGCGGCCGAGCAAGGCCGGGCCCATTTCGGAGACGGTGGCGCGCACCGGCGAGCCGAGCTTGCCGTACAAGTCCCAGAACACCACCGGGTTGGCCGCGGGCTGCCAGGCCTTGTCGATGCCGAGTTTTTCCAGCCGCGCCTTCAGCTTGTCCCCGGCAGGCCCTGCGGCCTGCGACATGCCGGCGATGTCGCCCTTCACGTCGGCCATGAACACCGGCGTGCCGAGCCGCGAGAAGCCTTCGGCCAGCACCATCAGCGATACGGTCTTGCCGGTGCCGGTGGCGCCGGCAATCATGCCGTGGCGGTTGCCGAAGCGGGGGTCGAGTTCGACGGCGGTGGCGTCGTTCCTTCCGATCAGGATGTCGGACATGCGTGATGGCTCCCTCGTGAGCTGTTGCCGCGATTGTACGTTGCGGCCCGGGAATGTGCGCCGCTGCCTTGAGTCGCGCGCCGCGTGCCGCTAGGGTGCAGGGCTGATGGGGTTGCATCAGGAAGGTGATTCGGGATGTTGGGTCGATTGAAATGGCTGGCGTCGGCGGGTGCGTTCGCGATGCTGGCGGGTTGCGCGCAGGCTCCGGCTCGCCAGAACGCCGGAACATCGGGATTGGACGGGTTGTACGCGCAGCTGGAGCAGGCCAGCAAGCAATATGACGTGGCGCTGGAGCAGGCGCGGCGCGGCGATGCGACGCAGTCGCAGCAAACCCTGGAAGCTGCGCTGGATGCGATGCGCACTGCATCGGACAAGTGCGTCAATACCGCCGGTTGCGATACGCAGCGCTTCCTTTCCGCCTACGACCGCGCGTTGCGCCTGAAGGACGGCAGTTTCCTCGGCACCGACAACGATGGCGATGCGCTCGTGGATGCCGACGAGGGCAACAGCGCTGCGGATTCCGCCGTGTTGGCCACCTTGCCGCAGGCACAACGTACCGTGCAGTTGCTGCATGATCACAAGCTGTCGGACCTGGTCGCAAGCAACGTCACCGTGCAGGCGGCGTTGCAGGTGTGGTTGACGCGGATGCGGCCCAACCTGATCCGCGCGTATGTCGATTACCAGTACCTGCGTTACCAGATGTGGCCGGCCTTCCACAAGGCCGACTTGCCGGAGGCGATCCTGTTCGGCCTGATGGCCAAGGAATCCGGTGGCAACGTGCATGCGGTGTCGCGTTCGGGCGCGGCGGGCCCCCTGCAGTTCATGCCCGCGACCGGTTCGCGCTTCGGGCTCAACACCATCGACGGTTTCGACCAGCGTTTCGACCCGACCATGTCGGCCAATGCGACGGCGGCTTACCTCAACGAGCAGCTCGGGAAACTCAATGACAACCTGGCGATGGTGCTGGCCGCCTACAACGGCGGCGAAGGCCGGGTGGGGCGGCTCGCGGCGGGCAGCCCGGACGCGAACTTCTGGGATCCGAACGTGTATTTCTCGCTGTCGGCGGAAACCCGCGAATACGTGCCGATGGTGCTGGCTGCGGCATGGCTGTTCATGCATCCGCAGCGCTACAACCTGCATTTCCCGCGGATCGATGGCGTCCCCGGGTACGTCGATCTGGCCAAACCGGCGTCGCTGAACGAGCTGTCGGTTTGCCTTGGCGACGATGATGGTGCGCATTACGGCTGGTACCGCACCTTGCGCAACCTCAATCCGCAGATGAATCCCGCGCAGGAGCAGCCGCAGGGCACGCGGGTGAACCTGCCGAAATTCCTCCAGGGCGCGTACAAACAGTCGTGCACTGCGGGCAAATGGGTGGCGTTGGCCGACCAGTTGCAGGCCGCCCAGCCACCGCCGCCGCCCGCGCAGATCGCGTCGGCCGATACGCCGCCGTCGCGCAGGGCGGGCAGTGCCACGAAGCATTACACGATCCGCAGGGGCGACACGCTGTACGCCATCGCGCGCCGGTTCAACTGCGACAACGTGCGCGAACTGGTGCGCAGCAACCGCCTGCACTCGGCCACCGACCTGCAGGTGGGCAAGCGGCTGAATCTGGCGGGGTGCAAGCGGGAGTGAGGCTTGCGTGACCGCGAGGGTCCGGTTGCAACATGTTGCACAGACGAAAAAGGGGCCTCGAAGGCCCCTTTCGCGTCTTGTGGCGAGGATCTGTGTTGTTGACCGGAAACCGAACCGCCTTTGAGCGATCTGCCGATCCAAGATCGACCTGGACGACCGGAAAGAAGCGCGGTGAACAGCGCCAGATTGTCCTGATAACGCGAGCCCGCCGTGGCTCGCAGCGGTCCCGCGCCCTTCTGGCCGCATGTCAGCCCTGTACCAGACCCTTCCTGACCTTAGTCGAACCTTACCCGGACGTTTCGCCGAGGACTTTCTTGCGCCAATGCACTTGGATGGAACCGTGAGGGATGAGCCCTTGCCGCCGACAGGATGCTGGCGCCACCACCGCCGTGCATGTCAGCCAGGGATGACCTGCAGCAGGGTTCAGAGGTGAATGCCATGAAATTCAGCGCAATCTCCATCGCCATCGTTCTCGCCGGCATCGCCGGTGTCGCATCGGCAGCTGGTCAGGTCAAAGTCTTTCCACAAATCAAGGTATCCGGAGCACCGGTCGTGGCCGGCTGCAGCCCATCGGTGCACCCGAACAGCCAGGCCTGCCGCGCGCTGCGTGAAGCAATACTTGCGCACTACTCCGCTTGGCAGCTAAGCGTGATTTACGGGACGACGACACCCCACCTTGCGTACATCAATACAGGTGCGCGGGATCGCCTCGTCTCGGATTACGGACACTTTCTGCAGCAGTATGACCGGGACTACATGGCTACCCACTCGAAGCTCGACGTTCGAGTTGCGGGCAAGTAGTGCGGGCGGTTCAGGCTTCTGGCGGGCACACGTCTCGTATGTGTGCCCGCCATGCGTATGGGGTAGTCGGCGGGCATGCTGTACGGCATGCGGTCGTGCCGTTGGGCATTCCCAAACTGTGGAAGGCAGTACGGGCGTGATAAATTTGCCATCACCACGCTTTTCGACGGGCGGGCATGCAGTCGGACCTGCAACGCGGCTTTCGCCTTCACGACCGGACGGTTTTGCCGGAGCAGAACCGGATTTCCGGCGATGGAGAGGATGCCCATGTCGTGCCCAGGACCATGGCGGTACTGGTTTGCCTGGCTGAGCATGCCGGCGAAGTGGTGACCCGGGAGTTCATGGACGAACACGTTTGGCGTGGCAGCGTGGTGACCGACCACGCGCTCACCAGTTGCGTTTCCGAGTTGCGCAACCACTTGGGAGACACTCTCGGCGCGCCGCGCTTCATCGAGACCATACCGAAGCGGGGTTATCGGCTGATCGCGCCGGTGACGCCGCTGGAAGATCAGGCGAAGCCAGCAGAGCCGGCAGAGCCGGTCGCCCCGCCACACTCGCATCACGTGCTGCGGATTGCGCTGCCCGTAGGACTGGCTGTGGTCGGGGTTGTGCTTGTGGGTGTCTGGTGGGCCATGCACACCAGCTCTGGAGGTGCGGGATTGCGGCACATGTCGCGGCCCGCAGCGCCGGGCGCCAGCGCCATGGTTGCGGTATCCACGGGGGCGTCCGCGCCGGTGTCGATCGCAGCGCCGATTCCTGCCAAATCCATCGCGGTGTTGCCGTTCGAGAACCTGTCCGACGACAAGCAGAACGAATACTTCGTCGCCGGGATGCAGGACATGATCCTGACCAAGCTGGCCGACATCGGCGACCTCAAGGTCGTCTCGCGCGCCTCCACCGAGGGCTACTCCAGCCATCCAGGCAACCTTGAAGCCATCGGGCGGCGACTCGGCGTCGCGACCATCCTGGAAGGCAGCGTGCAGAAGGTCCGGAATCAGGTGCTGATCAACGTGCAGTTGATCGACGCCAAGACCGATGCGCACGTCTGGGCGCAGAGTTATCAACGCGACCTCGGCAACATTTTCGGCATCGAAGGCGAAGTTGCCGGGAAAGTCGCGGATGCGTTGAACGCCAAGCTGACGGCCGCGGAGGCTGCCGCCGTGGCGCACGTGCCCACCTCCAACCCGCAAGCCTACGACGATTTCCTGCGCGGGCTGCATTTCGACAACGTGGCGTCGAAAGGTGGCTTTGCGACATATCTGCCACAGGCTATCGCCGCTTACAAGAAGGCCGTCGACGAGGATCCGGCCTTTGCGCTGGCGTGGGCGGCGCTGTCGAACGCGCGCAGCGACGCCTATTACTGGGGACCGGATCGTTCCAGGGCGAATCTGCTTGCGGCTGACGCAGCCGCCAAGCGAGCGTTGCAACTCGATCCCAAATTACCCGATGCCCATATCGCAATGGCCGGCGTCGAGCGGTTCCTGCACCACGATTTGATTGCCGCGCACGACCAGATCCAGCAGGCAGTCGAACTTCGCCCCAACGATGCGAATGCCCTCGGGGAGTTGGCCACGGCCGATGGCAATCTCGGTTACGTCGAAGCAGGGATCAAGGCACGACGACGCGCGCTTGCCTTGGACCCCACCGACAGCTTCATGTGGTTCGAGCTGGGCTGGGGGCTTGCCAGCAACGGCGATTATGCCGGGGCGCGGCAAGCGGAGCACCGGGCGCTGGCCATCGACCCGCAAAACGCGATGGCCTACCTTGCGTTGAGCCAGATCGAAATCTCCCAGAACCTCGACGTGAAGGCCGCGACGAAGGTTCTCGAGCACATTCCACCTGGGACGCCGATGAACGCCATACTTGCAACATGGCGCATCGACCTGCTGCTGTTCCGCCGCCAATTCGATGCGGCACGTGCATTGGCAGAAAAAGATGCCGGAAGATTTCTGGCTGGTCCCGCTGCCGTCGACATGGCCTTCGCCCGCGCAAACATCGAATGGCTGGCCGGCAAGACGGGTGCTGCCCGCGCGTTGTACCGCAGCGCAATCGGCTTGGTGAACCGGCCGGGGTCCGAAATCGGTGTGGGGGACCATGCCCGGCTCGGTCTTGCCTACGCACGGCTCGGGGATGCCAAGTCTGCCACGCAGGCAAGCGACGAAGCGCTCGCAATGGCCGTCGAGTCACACAAGTACGACGCTCCGCAAGGCGTGAAATATGTCCTTGCCGAGACCCAGCTCGCGCTCGGCAACAAATCCGCGTCAATCGACACCCTCGCGGAAGTGCTGGCGATGGACCCCCGCGCTATCCGGGCTCCCTGGTTGTTGTTTCTTGCGCGGATGCAACTCGACCCGACCTGGGATCCGATTCGAAACGACCCGCGCTTCCAGGCGTTGCTGAAGAACTATCGGACTCCCGTGTCTGCGTCGACGTCCATTGCGGTATCGGCGAGGGCGTCCGCGCCGGTGCCGATCGCAGCGCCGATTCCTGCCAAATCCATCGCGGTGTTGCCGTTCGAAAACCTGTCCGACGACAGGCAGAACGAATACTTCGTCGCCGGGATGCAGGAAATGATCCTGACCAAGCTGGCCGACATCGGCGGGTTGAAAGTGATCGCGCGTACCTCGACGGAGAAGTACGCAAGCCATCCGGACAATTTGAAAGCCATCGGTCAACAACTCGGCGTGGCGACGTTCCTGGAGGGTAGCGTGCAGAAATCGGGCAAGCAGGTGTTGATCAACGTGCAGTTGATCAACGCAGATAGCGATTCGCACATTTGGGCGCAAAGCTATACCCGCACGCTCGACAACATCTTCGGGGTGGAGGGAGATGTGGCGGACAAGGTCGCCAAGGCCCTGGACGCGAAGCTCACCGAATCCGAGGCGGCTCGCGTGGCGGCGACCCCGACCACCAATGCAGCCGCCTATGACGCGTATCTGCGCGGCGAATATCACATGGGCAATTTCGGAAGCGGCTTGATCAAATCGGATGTCGAAATCGCTGTCCGCGAGTTTACCGACGCCGTGGGGCAGGATCCAAAATTCGCATTGGCGTGGGCGCGGCTTGCCAATGCGCAGACCTTTCTCGCTGCGATGACGCAGGACAATCCGAACGTCGCCACCGGGCTTTACGCGGATGCGAAAGCCTCAATCGCGAAGGCGTTGGCACTGCAACCTGATCTCGCTGCGGCCTACATATCGCAGGGCATTGCGGATATCTGGCCGGAAGGCAATTCGAATGCCGCGTTGAAAGCTTTCGAGAAGGCGCACGCGTTGCAGCCGCAGAATGCGGAGGTCTTGCCGTGGCTTGCCGGTGCATTGGAGGCAGCGGGCAAGCCAGAGGAATCCATCCGCATTTTGCGACAGTTGCAGGTAATCGACCCCAAGCGGGCACCCACCCAGCTGGGTCAGGAACTCGCGGATTTACACCACTTCGCGGCTGCCGAACAAACATTGCAGCGTGCACTCGCGATCAACCCGGATTCATGGAGAACGCTGGATTCGCTGGCCGAACTGTATGCCTACCTCGGCGACTTGCCGAGCATGGGCAAGTTGATTGAAAACGCGCCGGCCATCATCAAGAACAATCCGAATTTCACCGACACAGCCGGGGACTATTTCTTCTATCGGCGCGACTGGCCCGCCGCGCGCAAGCTC
>JAFEDX010000039.1 GCA_018241365.1 Pseudomonadota bacterium | reverse complement strand
TGGCCTTGTAATCCTTGGCGTCCGGGTCCTGCATCAGCGCGGTCCAGGCCTGCACCGGCTGCAGGGTCTTGCGCAGTTCGCGCCAGCGCTTCACCAGGCGGCCGCGCACCATGGGGTATTTCAGGCGGTTGGCGCTGTACAGGTACCAGGAATACGACGCGCCGCGCGAGCAGCCGCGCGGTTCGTGGTTCGGCATGTCCGGACGCGTACGCGGGTAGTCGGTCTGCTGCATTTCCCAGGTGACCACGCCCTGCTTGACGTGGATGCGCCAGCTGCAGCCGCCGGTGCAGTTCACGCCGTGGGTCGAGCGCACCACCTTGTCGTGCGACCAGCGGTTGCGGTAACCGTCTTCCCACTGGCGCGCTTCGGTGCGCATTTCGCCCCAGCCGTTCGAATACGGTTCGCGGTGGCGCTTGAAGTAGCGGAGGCGTTCCAGGAATTGGCCCATGACGAAGTCCTCAGTCGCTTGCGTTTTCGATGGCGGGCGTGGTGCGCGGCGTATCCCTGCCGTGGAAATCCACGCGCTTGACTTCGGTGAAGTAGATCAGGATCAGCGAAGTCCAGACGATACCGTACAGCAGCATGAAGGCACTGGAGCGGATGCCCAGCCAATCCAGCAGTGCGCCCCAGATGATCGGCAGCAGGAATCCCGCGAGGCCGCCGGCGAGGCCGACGATGCCGGTGACGATGCCGAGGTTGTCGGAAAAATCGTCGCCGAGGTACTTGAAGGTGGATGCCATGCCGAATGCCAGCGCCACGCCCAGCGCGAACAGCAGCGGCACGAATGCCCACAGGTTCACGCCAATGTGGAAGCTGGCGGGTCCGCGGATCGTCTGCACGACCATTTGCGTCTGCGGGTAGGAAAGCAGGAACAGCGCGATCCAGGCCAGCCACAGCACCCACCAGGTCATCGCGTGCGCGCCGAACTTGTCCGACAGCGCGCCGCCCAGCGCGCGCAGCGCGCCGGCAGGCAGCGAGAAGCATGCCGCCAGTGCTGCCGCCAGCGCGATGGTCAATCCGTATTCGCCGATGAAGTACTGCGGCATCCACAGCGACAGCGCGGTGAAGCCGCCGAAAGTCAGCGAGTAGTACTGGCAGTACTTCCACACGCGCGGATCGCGCAGCACGCGCAACTGTTCGCTGAAGCGCACCGCGGTCTGCCGGGTTTCCCGGCCCGGCGAAGGCGCCGACAGCAGCCAGAAGATCGCGGCGGTGACCAGCAGCGCGAGCGCATACACCTTGGGTACCATGCGCCAGCCGAAGTGGTTGACGATCCAGGGCGCGACGAACAGGTTGACCGCCGCGCCCGACGTGCCGGCGCCGAACACGCCCATGGCGAGGCCGCGCTTGCTCGCGGGGAAGAAGCGCGCGACGTAGGGCGTGCCGGCGGCAAAAGTGGACCCGACTGCGCCGAGGAACAGGCCGAGCAGCAGGAATTGCCAGAACAGCGAGGCTTGGCCCACTATCCACACCGGCAACGCACAGGCGAGCAGCACCACCAGCATCACCCTGCGCCCGCCGAAGCGGTCGGTCCACGCACCGACCGGCAGCCGCAACACCGCGCCGCTGAGGATCGGGGTTGCGGTCAACAGGCCGAATTGGGTGGCGTCGAGGCCGAGCTCCTTGCGGATCGGGATGCCGATGACGCCGAACAGCATCCACACGGCGAAGCAGACCAGGAATGCGAACGTGCTGACCGCCAGTACGCGCCAGGATGTGCTCATGCGATCGACCTCGTCATGCGGATCGTGCTGAGTCCGCGTGCCGGCAGCGTCGATGGGTTGCGCATGCCGGATGCGCGGATGCGATGCTCGAGCATAACCACCTCCGTGAGTGGCTGCCAAGCATGCCGGGTCGCCACCCGCTGTGTTTGACGACGATCAACTGGGGATGCGGTCGCTCAACCGGCGCGGTTGTGGGCGCGCAGCGTGCGTTGCTTCTCGATGTTCCACTCGCGCTCTTTTTCGGTCGCGCGCTTGTCGTAGGCCTGCTTGCCGTGCGCGAGGCCGATCTCGAGCTTGGCGCGGTTGTTTTTCCAGTACATCGCCAGCGGAATCAGGGTGAGTCCCTTGCGTTCGACCGCGCCGACCAGCTTGTCGATCTCGGCGCGGTGCAACAGCAGTTTGCGGGTGCGGCGGTCTTCCGCGACCACGTGGGTGGACGCCGACAGCAGCGGCGGGATCGACGCGCCGACGAGGAACAGCTCGCCGCGCAGCACCACCGCGTAGGCGTCGGTCAGGTTGATGCGGCCCGCGCGCAGGCTCTTCACTTCCCAGCCTTGCAGCGCGACGCCCGCCTCGAAACGTTCGTCGATGTGGTATTCGTGGCGGGCGCGCTTGTTCAGCGCGATCGTCGATCCGCCCTTGCCATCCTTGTCTTTCTTCTTGGCCATGCTGGTTACAATGATGGGGTGATGCCGGCGCCATCGCGCGGCGCGCAGCAGGGAAAACCGGATGAAAATCCACCGCCAGGCGCTGGTCCGTTTCACGCCGGAGCAGATGTTCGACCTCGTCAACGAAGTCGAAGCTTACCCGAGGCGCTTCCCGTGGTGTCTCGGTGCGCACGTGTCCGAACACGACGGTGAACACCTGGTGGCGCGCCTCGACCTGCGTTTTGCCGGCGTCACCCAGCATTTTTCCACCCGCAACACGCTGGATCGTCCCAACAGCATCCACATGCAGTTCGTCGATGGGCCGTTCGACTGGCTGCACGGGGTGTGGAGCTTCATGCGGCTGGGCGAGGAGGGCTGCAAGGTTGCGCTGGATCTCGACTTCGAGGTCAGCAACCGCCTGACCGGCTTCGCGTTCAGGCTGGGCTTCCAGAAGCTCGCCGACCGCATGGTCGATGACTTTTGCGCCGAAGCGAAACGCGCCTATGCCTGATGCGCCACGCATCCGGGCATCGCTGGTGTATGCCGAACCCGACGCCGTATTCGAGGCCACGTTCGAGTTGCCGGACGGCGCGACGGTTGCCGACGCCATTGAACGCTCGGGAATCCGTGGGAAACGTCCGGAAGTCGTAATCCGCGCGGATCGCGTGGGAGTGTTTGCGCGCAAGGCGGCCTTCGACACGCCGTTGCGTGATGGCGACCGCGTGGAAATCTACCGGCCGCTCAGGATCGACCCCAAGGAAGCGCGACGGCAAAGGGCGCGCAAGACTTGATCAGCCGCCGTCCCCGCCACCCTGCTGTTGCTTCTTCTCCAGTTCCTTCTGCTGTTCCTTGGTCAGGTTCGTCGGGTACAGCGGGCCGTACTTGTGGCTTTCGCTCAGCAGCTCCTGCGGCGTTTCCTTCATGAAATCGCCCTCGGTGCGCACCAGCGTGTCGTTGTCGAAGTACAGCTTCAGCGTGCGTTGCTTGATGGAGCCACCGCGGCGCTGGATGGTGGCGACGTAGTTCCACTGGTTCTGGTCGAACGGGCTGACCACCGATGGCGTGCCCAGCAACGCCACCACCTGCTGCTTGGTCAGGCCGGGCTTCAGTTCGCCTACGTTCCTGGCGGTAAGCAGGTTGCCTTGCTGGACGTCCGGCTGGTAGATCAGGGTGCAGGCGCCGAGCGTGAACGCGGAAGCGGCGGCGAGCAGGATTGCGAGGGTTGTCTTGCGCATGAGCGGGGGTCGGGCACTGGATTGCGAATGATACACTAGCGGGGCTTTGGGCTTGGCTGAGAGACAGCAAGCCGCTACCGGAGTTCAGCCATGGAATCCCAGGAACTGCGCAACGCCGGGCTGAAGGTGACCCATCCGCGCATCCGCGTGCTGGAAATCCTCGAGCACAGCCACGAACACCTGACCGCGGAGGATATCTACAAGCTCCTGCTGGAAGGGTCGGAGGATATCGGGCTCGCCACCGTGTACCGCGTGCTGACCCAGTTCGAGGCCGCCGGCCTCGCGGTCAAGCACAATTTCGAGGGCGGGCAAGCCGTCTATGAACTCGACCGCGGCCAGCACCACGACCACATGATCGACGTGACCACCGGCAAGGTGATCGAGTTCGTCAACGAGGAAATCGAAAAGCTGCAGCGCGAGATCGCGGCCAAGCACGGTTACGAGATCGCCGACCACAGCCTTGTGCTGTACGTGCGGCCGAAGAAAAAACGGTAGGAGCGACCGTGGCCGCGATGGCGACGCGCGGAACCGTTGCCCCGCCCGCGACATGCGCCGCGGCGAATCCGCCATCCTTGGGCAAGATCTTCATGGTCGCCTGCACGCAGGCTCCTACGAAGCTTGCGCCTTTTCCAGCATGCGTTTGGCGTGCGCACGGGTTTCGACGTCGATCTCGACGCCACCCAGCATGCGCGCGATTTCCTCGTGGCGGCTCTTGTCGTCGAGCTCTGCAATGTAGGTGCGGGTGGTATTGCCCTCGACCGTCTTGCTGACGCTCAGGTGCGCGTGGCCCTGCGCCGCGACCTGCGGCAGGTGGGTGACGCACAGCACCTGGCAGCGTTCGCCCAGCGCGCGCAGTTTGGCGCCGACCACTTCCGCCACGGCGCCACCGATGCCGGCATCGACTTCGTCGAACACCATCGTGGCGGTTGCATCGGTGCCCAGCGTGGCAACCTCGATGGCCAACGCGATGCGCGAAAGCTCGCCGCCCGAGGCGACCTTGCGCAATGGGCGCAGCGGCATGCCGCGGTTGGCGCTGACCGTGAATTCACAGCGTTCGCGGCCCTCGGGATCGGGCTCGCCGGAGTACTGCGGCTGCAGATCGACGGCGAACGATCCGCCTGCCATGCCAAGCTCTGCCATCAGCGCGGTGACAGCCTTGCCGAGTTTCACGGCAGCCGCCGTGCGCCGCTTCGACAAGGCCGCGGCGGCGGTACCGTAATCGGTGAAACACTGCTTGTGCAGGGCGGACAGTTTGGCCAGGGCTTCGCCGGCGCCTTCCAGCGCCTGCAGTTCGTCGCGCAACTTCGCTGCGTGGGCGTGCAGTTCCACCGCGGGCATGCGGTGGCGGCGCGACAAATCGTGCAGCGCGGCGAGGTGTGTGTCGGCTTCGGCGTAACGCTCGGGGTCGAGGTCGAGGCCTTGGGCGTAACGCGCCAGCGTGCCGGTGGCTTCGCCAAGCTGGATGTTGGCGTTGTCGAGCAGTTCCAGCGTCGGCTGCAATGCAGGGTCGAGTCCAGCCAGCCGCTCCAGTTCCGCGCGTGCACGCGCCAGCGTGCGCGCGGCCGCGAATTCGCCGTCGCCGTCCAGCAGTTCGACCAGCCCCGACGCGCCTTCCGCCAGCTTGCCGGCGTTGGCGAGGTGCCTGTGGCGTTCCTCGAGGTTGACGAGCTCATCGGCCGGCAGCGCCCAACGCTCGAGTTCGGCCACCTCGTGGCGCAGCAGGGCGATGCGCGCGCTGCGGTCTTCGCCACCGGACAATTCGCGTTCGCGTGCGACGATGTCGCGGAAGCGTTGCGCGAGGGTGCGCACATGGGCGGCGGCAGCGCCGCAATCGCCGTAGGCATCCAGCATGCGCAGTTGGGCCGCGCGGTCGAGCAGGGCCTGGTGTTCGTGCTGGCCGTGGATTTCGATCAGGCGCGCGGTCAGTTCCGCCAGCTGCGCCAGGGATGCGGAACGGCCGTTGATCCAGGTGCGCGAACCGCCTTCGGCGGCGATCACGCGACGCACGCGGCAGGCGTCGTCCTCGTCGTCCAGAGCCTGTTCGGACAACCACGAGCGTGCGGCGGGCACCCTGTCCAGGTCGAATTCCGCTTCCAGCTCGGCGCGTTCGCAGCCCGCGCGCACCATGCCGGTGTCGGCACGCGCGCCGGACAGCAGCAACAGCGCATCGACCAGCAGCGATTTGCCGGCGCCGGTTTCTCCGGTCACCACGGTCAGGCCGGGGCCGAATCCGATCCCGGCGGCCTCGACCACGGCGAAGTTGCGAACCGAAAGGCGTGTCAGCATGGCGGTTCCCTGGGCTGCGGCGATTGTAACGATGGCGGTGCCGGCAGTTGCAATCGTCGCGCGACGCCCGTATTGATTACGGGTCAGGCATCACGAAAAAAGCATGTCCGCCAGCACCGACCATCCGCTCGATCCGCGTTCCCGCCGCCTGTTGCGCACGCTGATCGCCCAGTACCTCGAGGCGGGTCAGCCGGTCGGTTCGCGCACCCTGTCGCGTTCGGCGGGGCTGGACGTCAGCCCGGCGACCGTGCGCAACATCATGGCGGACCTGGAGGAACTGGGCCTGATCGCCTCCCCGCACACCTCCGCGGGCCGCGTGCCCACGGTACGCGGCTTGCGCCTGTTCGTGGACAGCCTGCTGGAATTGAAACCGTTGCCGCGCGGCGCGGTGATGCAGATCCAGCGCGAGTTGCCGCGCGGGCATTCCGACCAGCTGGCGACGCCGCGCGAACTGCTGGGCAATGCCTCCAGCCTGTTGTCGGCGATGACCCACTTCGTGGGCCTGGTGACGGTGCCAGGTGCCGCCGATGCGCCCCTGAAGCAGATCGAGTTCGTGGCGCTCGACGCGCGGCGGGTGCTCGCGATCCTGGTGTTTGCCGACGGGCAGGTGCAGAACCGCGTGCTGAACCTGCGCCAGCAGCTCGACGCGCGTTCGCTGGAACATGCCGCCAATTACCTCAACGCGCATTACACCGGCTTGCGCCTGGACGAAATCCGCACGCGGGTGCTGGCTGACCTGCGCGCCGCCGGCAGCGAGCTGAACCGGCTGCTGGATACCGCCGTGGAAGTGGCCGCCGAGACCTTCGCGCCGGAGCCGGAAACGGACATGCTGGTGTCGGGCCAGACCAACCTGATGTCGGGCGGCGAGGGCACCCAGATCGAGCACCTGCGTGAATTGTTCGAAGCCTTCCAGCGCAAGCGCGAATTGCTGTCCCTGCTGGAAGGCTGCGCGCGCGCGCCCGGCGTGCGCCTGTTCATCGGCGAGGAATCGGGCTTCGAGCCGCTCAAGGGCTACAGCCTGGTCAGCGCGCCGTACGGTGGTGAAGGGCACGTGCTGGGCGCGATCGGCGTGATCGGGCCTACCCGGATGGCTTATCATTCCGTGATTCCGGTGGTGCAGGCGACCGCCAGGCTGCTTACTGACGCCTTGCGTACCCCTGAGTAGCCGGTCCGGATTCGCTTGAATTGAGGCCCTGTGGCCACATAGTTTTGCTTGTTGCGCCGGCGTTCGCCCCAGCGGCTGGCGTGGCATGAGTTGGGTGGGCAGTGCGGCTTCGCCGCGCCTGCCGTGGATGGCGGCCTGGGCCGCTTGCGACACGCGATCGGGGATGATCGCAGGACATCGAGGAACCCATGACGAATCCGAAGGAATCACCGGGATCGGCGCCGCAGGATGACAGCCGCCTGGATGCCGCGAATGCGGGCGGTACCGATGAGCTGGAAACGTTGAGCCGGCAATTGGCCGAAGCCGAAACCAGTCTTGCCGGGATGCGCGAAACCGTGTTGCGCGAGCGCGCCGACATCGACAACCAGCGCAAGCGCATGCAGCGCGACCTGGAGCAAAGCCTCAAGTTCGCGAACGAGAAGTTGCTGCGTGACCTGCTGCCGGTCTATGACGGGCTGGAAAGCGGGCTCGCGGTCGAAACCGCCGATGTTGCGGCGATGCGCGAGGGCCTGAACCTTACCCTGAAATCCTTGCTCAAGATTGCCGAAAGCAACGGCCTGCAGCAGGTCGATCCGGTGGGGCAGCCGCTCGATCCGGAACGCCACCATGCCGTCGCCATGGTGGATGCGCCCGGCGCCGTGCCGGGTACCGTGGTCAGCGTGATGCAGAAGGGTTACGTGTTGAACGGGCGCCTGCTGCGGCCGGCCCTGGTCAGCGTGGCGAAGGAGCCGTAGGAGCCTGCGTGCAGGCGACCCGGTCGCGAGCACGCTCGCTCCTACCTTGAGAAAAAGCAGCCAACCCCCAGTTTGGGTTCAAGATTAGACGGCCCCTTGGCCGCAACCATCCAGGAGCTGAAACATGAGCAAGATCATCGGCATCGACCTCGGCACGACCAACTCGTGCGTTGCGATCATGGAGGGTACGAAAACCCGCGTGATCGAGAATTCCGAAGGCGATCGCACCACGCCTTCCACCGTCGCGTTCGCGAAGGACGGTGAAGTGCTGGTGGGCGCGCCGGCCAAGCGCCAGGCCGTCACCAACCCCAAGAACACCTTCTACGCGGTGAAGCGCCTGATCGGCCGCAAGTTCACCGACGCCGAGGTGCAGAAGGATTTGAACGTGGTGCCGTACAAGATCATCGCGCACGGCAACGGCGACGCGTGGCTGGAAACCTCCGACGGCAAGCAGATGGCGCCGCCGGAAATTTCCGCGAAGGTGCTGATGAAGATGAAGAAGACCGCCGAGGATTTCCTGGGCGAGACGGTCACCGACGCGGTGATCACGGTGCCGGCGTACTTCAACGATTCGCAGCGCCAGGCGACCAAGGACGCCGGCAAGATCGCCGGTCTCGAAGTCAAGCGCATCATCAACGAACCGACCGCGGCGGCGCTGGCCTATGGCCTCGACAAGGGCGGCGGCGATCGCAAGATCGCGGTGTATGACCTGGGCGGCGGCACCTTCGACGTGTCGATCATCGAGATCGCCGAAGTCGATGGCGAGAAGCAGTTCGAAGTGCTGGCCACCAACGGCGACACCTTCCTCGGTGGCGAGGACTTCGACAAGCGCGTCATCGATTACCTCGTCGACGAATTCAAGAAGGACCAGGGCGTGGACCTGCGCAACGATCCGCTCGCGTTGCAGCGTCTGAAGGACGCCGCCGAACGCGCCAAGATCGAGTTGTCGTCCACGCACCAGACCGAAGTGAACCTGCCGTACGTGACGGCCGATGCCTCGGGCCCGAAGCACCTCAATATCAAGCTCACCCGCGCCAAGCTCGAAGCGCTGGTCGAAGACCTGATCAAGCGCACCATCGAACCCTGCCGCACGGCGTTGAATGACGCCAACCTGCGGGTGTCCGACGTGCAGGAAGTGATCCTGGTCGGCGGCCAGACCCGCATGCCCAAGGTGCAGGAGGCGGTCAAGGACTTCTTCGGCAAGGATCCGCGCAAAGACGTGAACCCCGACGAAGCCGTTGCGGTGGGCGCGGCGATCCAGGGTGGCGTGCTGTCGGGTTCGGTCAAGGACGTGCTGCTGCTCGACGTGACCCCGCTGTCGCTGGGTATCGAAACCCTTGGCGGCGTGATGACCAAGCTGATCGACAAGAACACCACGATCCCGACCAAGGCCTCGCAGGTGTTCTCGACCGCCGAGGACAACCAGAGCGCGGTCACGGTGCATGTGCTGCAGGGCGAGCGCGAACAGGCGCGTTTCAACAAATCGCTGGCCAAGTTCGACCTCGCCGGCATCCAGGCCGCGCCGCGCGGCATGCCGCAGATCGAGGTCAGCTTCGACATCGATGCCAACGGCATCCTGCACGTCACCGCCAAGGACAAGAACACCGGCAAGGAACAGCGCATCGAGATCAAGGCCGGCTCGGGCCTGTCCGAGGACGAGATCAAGCAGATGGTGGCCGACGCCGAGACGCACCGCGAGGAAGACAAGAAGTTCCAGGAACTGGTGGTCACGCGCAACAAGGCCGACCAGCTGGTGCACGCGACGCGGCAGGCGATCAAGGACCACGGCGGCAAGGTCGGCGGCGACGTGATCGGCCGCGTGGAAGAGGCGCTGTCGGAACTCGAAAAGGTGATGAAGGGCGACGACAAGGATGCCATCGAGTCGCGCATCACCCGGCTGGAAGAAGCTGGCCAGTCGTTGTTCGCCGCGGCGCAAGGCGGCGGTCAGCCGGGTCCGCAACCGGGCGCTTCACAGCAGCAGGCGCCGGGTGGCGGCGCGGCGCCGGACGATGTGGTCGATGCCGAGTTCACGGAAGTGAAGGACAAGGACAAATAGTCGTTATCCATCGACGCGGAGCGTCGACGGATCAACTAGTCCTTTATCCGTCGCACAAAACGCTGACGGATCAACTGTCCGCGTTCGAGCGACGCTGGAAAGCGCGACGCTCAACGCGGACAAGGGCAGAACTTTCAAATGTCGTCATTCCGGGGTGGTTCGCGGTTGTATCGCGAACCGAGCCCGGAATCGGGTTGATGTTCTGGGTGTCATCGGCAAGCGGGGATTCGGAGATGCACAAAGGCCGGATGGAAGCATTCACCGACGGTGTGATCGCGGTGATCATCACCATCATGGTGCTGGAATTGCGATTGCCGCGCGCAGCGACGTGGCACGCGCTGCTTTCAGACTTCCCCGTGTTCCTGAGCTACGTGCTCAGCTTCGTGTACGTCGGCATCTACTGGAACAACCACCACCACATGCTGCAGGCGGTCGAACGCGTGAACGGCAGGGTGCTGTGGGCCAACCTGTTCTTCCTGTTCTGGCTGTCGTTGTTGCCGTTCACCACCAGCTGGTTGAATGAAGCGCACCCGGTTCCGGCATCGGTGCCCACCGCGGTTTACGGCATCGTGCTGCTGCTGGCGGCGCTGGCGTGGATTCCGCTGCTGCGCACGCTGATCGCCGCGAACGGTGGCGAGGCGAGTCGTCTCGGCGCGGCGCTCAGGGGTGATTGGAAAACCGTCGTTTCACCGATCGGATACCTCGCCGGCATTGCATTGGCGTTTTTCGCGCCAATATTGTCGTGCGTGATCTACGCCGCGATCGCGGTCCTGTGGTTCATTCCCGATCGCCGTCTCGAAGCTGGCGCCAACTGACCCCGTATGAAACGTTGCTACTACGAAGTCCTCGGCGTCGAACGTACCGCGTCCGACGAGGAGTTGAAAAAGGCCTTTCGCCGGCTGGCCATGAAGAACCACCCGGATCGTTGTCCTGACGATCCGCACGCCCAGGAACGCTTCAAGGAAGCCAAGGAGGCCTACGAAGTGCTGGGCGACCGCGAGCGTCGCGCGCTGTACGACCAGTACGGCCATGCCGCGTTCGAGAACGGCACAGGCCGCCGCGGCGGCGCACCGTTCGGCGACGTGGGTGACATCTTCGGCGACATCTTCTCCGACATCTTCGGCGGCGGTGGCCGGCGCGCGGCGCGCGGTTCGGATTTGCGCTACGTGCTGGAACTCGACCTCGAGGAGGCGGTAGCCGGCATCGACAAGCAGATCCGCGTGCCGACCATGGTGAACTGCCAGCATTGCAATGGCACGGGTTCGGACGACGGCAAGCTTGCGACCTGCGCCACCTGCCGCGGCCACGGCCGCGTGCGCATGCAGAACGGCATCTTCTCGATACAGCAGACCTGCCCGCACTGCGGTGGCGCGGGGCGCACCATTGTCACGCCTTGCAAGCATTGCCACGGCGAAGGGCGGCTGGAAGACGAGCGCAGCCTGCAGGTGAAGGTGCCGGCAGGCGTCGATGATGGCGACCGCATCCGTCTCTCCGGGCAGGGCGAAGCCGGTCCATCCGGCGCGACGCCCGGCGACCTGTACGTCGAAATCCACGTGCGCGAACACGCGATCTTCAAGCGCGAGGGCGACAACCTGCGTTGCGAGATACCGATCCGCTATGCGCAGGCCGCGCTGGGCTCCACGATCGAAGTACCGATCCTCGGAGGCACGACCAGCATCAACGTGCCCCCCGAAACCCAGACCGGTCAGGAATTCCGCCTGCGCGGACAGGGCGTGAAATCGGTGCGCAGCCGCCACGCCGGCGATCTCTACTGCACCGTGGTCGTCGAAACTCCCGTGCGGCTGGACAAGCGCCAGAAGGAACTGCTGGAGCAATTCGAAGCCACGTTTGCCGATGCCGACGAAGCGAAGAAGCATTCGCCGCGCGCAAGCGGCTTCGTCGATGGCGTGAAGCAGTTCTGGGCGAAGATGACCGGCTAGGAAGCCTCTGGTTGTGCTCGTCATCCAGGAATACTTGCGCCGTCCATGGCGCTCGCGCTGCGCGCCGCCTTCGGCGTTCGCGTTTGCAGTCCTGCAAATGCAGTCGGGTTCCGTTCGCGTGGAGCCGCGAACGTCCCCGGAATGACGAGGCTTGTTATCCTTCGCAGGGTCGCCTGCGCGCAGGCTCTTACCTGGAAGCCACACCATGCCCGAACTGATCAGGCTTGGCCTCACCGGCATCAACGGCCGCATGGGCCGTGCATTCCAGGCGCTGCTGCAGGATGACTTGCGCTTCACGCTGGCTGCAAAGATTGCGCGCAGCGGCGATTGGCGCGCTGCACCCGGACTCGACGTGGTGATCGACTTCAGCACGCCCGCTGGCTTCGATTCGGCGCTGGCGCATTGCCGCGCGTCCAAAATCGCTCTCGTTTGCGGCACGACCGGGCTCGACGCCGATCAGCGCGCCAGGCTGCAGGAAGCCGCGCGCGACATTCCGGTTCTGTACGCCGCCAATTTCAGCCTCGGGATCGCGGTACTGACGAAGTTGCTGCGCGAAGCTGCTGCAGTGCTGCCGGACTGGGATCTGGAAATCATCGAAGCGCACCATTCGCGCAAGGTCGATGCGCCTTCCGGTACCGCGCTGGCGTTGGGCCGTGCGGCAGCGGATGCGCGCGGCGCGAATTTCGATGAAGTCGCGGCGTTCGGTCGGCACGGTCATACCGGCGTGCGCACGCCGGGAGCCATTGGTTTTGCTTCGATCCGTGCCGGTGAAATCGTTGGCGAGCATACCGCGTTGCTCGCAGCCGGAGACGAGCGCATCGAATTGACGCACCGCGCTTACGACAACACCATCTTTGCGCGCGGCGCGTTGCGTGCCGCGACGTGGCTTGCCGGCAAACCTGCGGGCGCCTATTCGCTGGACGACGTGCTCGCCGCGTAGACGAAAGAAGCAACAGTCCGCAAAGAACGCAGATGGAAACGCCGATCCCCCCGTTCGCATCGCATGGATGACGAGGCGCGCAGCGTCGATGCCGCGCGTGGTGCCTTCTCAATCCCGCGGCCTCTTCCACGATTCGTGGCCATACACGATGCGCCAGCCTTGCGGCAGGTGTTGCCACATGTCGGTGACGACAAACGGACTGGTGACGACTTTGCCATCTTGCAATGTGTATCGCCCGATAATCTGCAGCGTCACAATTTCGACATCGGGGCCGAGCGCCATGAACTCTGGTGCGGCGCCGCCCGGAACGGGCTTCGTATTATTCTTGCCGCGGCTCCACCATTTCATTTGCGCTGCGTGCAGCGCTTTCCATCCATGGATTACTCGACCGTTGATTGCATACACCAGGCTGGGACTGTGCAACATGAATGCCATGAAGGCATCGGCGTCGTGCACAGCGGCAGCCTTGCCCATCTTGGCCATCAACGGGCGAATCGCCCTTTCCGCTGCGGACGACGAGGGTTGCGCGCATGCGCTT
>JAFEDX010000038.1 GCA_018241365.1 Pseudomonadota bacterium | reverse complement strand
AGAGGACCGGAGTGGACGTACCGCTGGTGTTCCGGTTGTCATGCCAATGGCATTGCCGGGTAGCTACGTACGGAAGCGATAACCGCTGAAAGCATCTAAGCGGGAAGCGCGCACCAAGATGAGATCTCCCGGGGCTTGAGCCCCCTTAAGGACCCAGGTAGACCACCTGGTTGATAGGCGCGGTGTGGAAGTGCAGCAATGCATTGAGCTAACGCGTACTAATGATCCGTGCGGCTTGACCATATAACCCCAAGACGCTTCGCCGCCTCGACGCATATCGAGGCCCAGGCAAAGACTCAAACACTCGTCACATCCCGACCCCATGCTGATGACGCGCACGTTTGCGCGCATCGCACCGATTCCCTGGCGGCCATAGCGGTGTGGTCCCACCCGATCCCATCCCGAACTCGGAAGTGAAACGCACCAGCGCCGATGGTAGTTTGGCATTCGCCATGCAAGAGTAGGACACTGCCAGGGGCCTAACGAAGAAAACCCCCGTCGAAAGACGGGGGTTTTTTCGTTTGTACGGCCAGATCCGTTGGATCGCCTATAGCCATTTTGCGCGCTTCAGCACGATGAACAGCGTGATGCACACGACGGCTGTCAGCCCGATGATCGTCGGATAAGCGTAAGGCTTGGCGAGTTCCGGCATGTCGTGGAAGTTCATGCCGTACCAGCTTGCGAGCAAGGTTGGTGCGGCCAGCAGCGCCGCCCAGCCGGCCAGCCGCTTCACCACTTCGTTCTGGCGTACCGTGATCAGCGACAGGTTCACGTTCATGGCGGCGCCCAGCATCTCGCGCATCGAGTTGATGGCGTCGCTGACGCGGGTGACATGGTCCTGCACGTCGCGGAAGTACGGGCGCACTTCGTCGCGCACCACTTCCGGGTGCAGGCGTACCAGTTGGCCCAGGATGTCCTGCAACGGCGTGGCAGCGAGCTTCAGGGTCAGCAGTTCGCGCTGCATGTCGTACAGGCGACGCGTGACGTCGCGGTTGGAAACATCGCTGAACACGTCGTGTTCGAGGTCCTGCAGTTCCTGCCGGAAGTCCTGCACGATCGGCAGGTAATTGTCCACGATGAAATCGAGCACCGAATACAGCGCATAGCTCGGTCCCAGCGCCAGGTGTTCCGGCGTCTGTTCGCAGGCCTTGCGCGCGGGCGCGTACGTCTGCGATGCGCCGTGGCGCACGGAAAGCAGGTAGCGCTTGCCGACAAACAGATGGGTTTCGCCGAATGCGATGTTGCCATCGGTTGTCTGCGCGGTCTGTGCGACGATGAACAGCGAGTCGCCGTAGGACTCGATCTTGGGCCGCTGGTGCGCGCTGTGCGCGTCTTCGACCGCAAGTTCGTGCAGACCGAATTCCTCCTGCAGTTTTTCCAGCAGCGGCTCGTCGGGTTCGACCAGCCCGACCCACACGAAGCCCGAAGGCTGTTCGAGGAAATCGCTGATCTCGTCCAGCGTGATGTCGCGCACCTTGCGGCCATCCGCACCGTAGGCGGCGCAGTTGGCAACCATGGATTTCGAGACGGGCGTGTCCATGCGCCGATTATGCGGAAGCTGCGCGAAGATTGCGCGGACGCATCAGCCAGGCGCCCGTCAACAACCCCAGCCACGCCGGCAGTGCGAACAGGATCCACGGCAGGTTGTGCTGTGGGAACCATGGTGTGGGCTTGGAAGCCAGCGCGAACACGGCCGACAGCGTCAGCAGCACGGCGATGCCCAGTGCAAGGCGCGTTACACGTGCGCCGGGCTTGCGCAGGCGCCAGAGCGAGGGAATCAGCAGCCAAGCCAAGGGGTTGAACAGCAGCAGGTTCTCGTTGGCCCACGCGGCGCTGTGCGCGGTGGCGAACCACAGCACCAGCATCAGGAGTCCCGCAAGACCCGCGAGCAGCGCGTAGGCCGAACCGACGAACGCGAACCACCAGCGTTCGACGTCGTACTGGTCACGCAGCCATGCGGATGCGAAGAACGCCACCCCGAGTACCAGTCCCGCGATCAGCAATGGCCAGCGCAGGTCAGGCGCGGCGGCGGGCGGAGAAGGCAGGCGCTGTGGCGACAACACGATTTCCGACTGCACCAGCGGTGCGCCGTCCGATGCGTGCACACCGCGCAACTCCTGCATCAGCCGCGCGGGGATGAACGCGCCGGTCCAGCGGGTCAACGGCTGGTCGGCGTAGGGGCCGAGGCCGAGATCCAGCAGATACATCAACCACGGTTGCCCCGACATCAGGCGGTCGGTCTCGCTGCGATAGGTTTCGCCGTGCGCGGCGGGTCCGGTCAGCTGTTGCTTGAGCGCACCGCCCAGCACCATGTCCAGGGCGTCGCGCACGCGGGTGGTGCAGTTGTCGGCGAAATAGCGGTAGCGGTAGCGCGAGTTGGCAGGCTGGACGTTCCACACCAGGAAGTCGCGCAGTTGTGCGCGTTGCGCGGGCGTCAGGTCCAGGTGCTGGTCGGTGATTGAACGTCCCTCGCCAGAAAATTGCTGGACGTCGTCTGCGGCGGGCCAGGCGGCGGCGCGGTAAACCATGATCCCGCGCGCGAAATTGAGATAGAAATCCTTCTGGTCGAAGTCGAACATGCCGTAGTTGAAGGCATACGCTTCGCCGCTGGCGGTGTCGGTGATGACCAGTGCGTCGTGGCCGAAACGTTCCCAATAGATCGCGCCGGGTCCGTAGGTGTAGAGATCCACGCGCAGGTTGGCGCCGGGCGCGTCGATGACGCCGGCGCGGGCCGCGAGAGGCAGCAGCGCACAGAGGATGGCGAACAGGGTGAAGTGGCGCAGCAAGGTGGCGATGCGGCAGGGTACTGACATCGGGCATGGCGGATGATGGGACGCGCCATGATGCCCGGAATCACCGGGCGTTGTCGCCTTGGCGTGACACACTCCGGGCCTATGCCGCCGCGTAATGGTGCACGCGGAACTGCAGCACGCGACGGTCGTCGGCACGGGTGACGTCGAAGGAAAACTGGCCCAGCGTCGCGGTTTCGCCGGGATCGGGCAGGTGGCCGAACTCGGCGGTGACCAAGCCACCCACGGTGTCGTATTCCTCGTCGGGAAACGCGGTGTGGAACTTCTCGTTGAAGTCCTCGATCGGCGTCAGGGCGTCCACCAGCCAGCTGCCGTCGCCCTGCGCGACGATCAGTTTCGGCGGTGCCGCGTCGTCGTGCTCGTCGTCGATTTCGCCGACGATTTCCTCCAGCACATCCTCGATGGTGATCAGACCCGCCACGCCGCCATATTCGTCCACCACCACCGCCATGTGGTTGCGTGAGCGGCGGAACTCGGCCAGCAGCACGTTGAGGCGCATCGATTCGGGGATCATCACCGCGCGCCGCAGCAGTGCACGCAGGTCAAGCGAGCCGTTGTCGCCGCGCCGCAGCAGGTCCTTGGCCAGCAGGATCCCGAGTATCTCGTCCTTGTCCTCGCCGTGCACGGGAAAGCGCGAGTGGCCGGATTCGGTCACCGTGGCAAGGATCGTGGACAGGTCGTCCTCGATGTCCAGCATCACCATTTGCGCACGCGGAACCATCACGTCGCCCACCACCATCTCGGTGACGCGGATCGCGCCTTCGATCATCGCAAAGGTTTCGCCGGTGAGCAGGCCGTTGGTCTGCGCATCGCGCAGCTCGTCCAGCAACTCTTCAGGGTTGCGCGGCTCGCCGGCGAGCATGTGGCCCAGTCGATCCCACAACGAGCGGTGGGCAGGGCCGGTGGTACTTGGGGGGTCTGCTGACATAGGCTGCAACACGTCCCCGGAGGGGCGGGTTGCCTAGTTTAGCAAGATCGGCACTCGCTTGTAGGAAGGCTGAAAGGCCGGGCCAAGGCCGCCGTCTGATGTGCGCGCTTGTCGCGCCTTCCAGCGCTCCTACAGCCGGTATGGATCCGGGATGCCCAGTGATGCAAGAATCCGGGTCTCCAGCATCTCCATCCGTTCGGCGTCGCGTTCGTTCAGGTGATCGTAGCCGAGCAGGTGCAGCACGCCATGCACGGTGAGGTGGGCGTAATGGTTGCGCGTCGGTTTGCCTTGTTCCCGGGCCTCACGGACGACCACAGGCGCACAGATCACGAGGTCGCCCAGCAACGGCGACGTCACGCCACGCGGCAGATCGACCGGGAATGACAGCACGTTGGTCGCGTAGTCCTTGCCGCGGTAGCGTGCGTTCAGGGCGCGGGCTTCGCTTGTACCGACGACACGGATCGAGAGTTCCGCGGGTTTGCGATGCCCTGCACCCACGAGCGCGGCTTCGACCCAATGCCGGAAACTGGCGGGCGCAGGCACGCCGCGCCGTGATGTGGCGTATGACACGGACACGCCGAGCTCAAGCCGTGGAGTCGCCATTGCGTTCCTCCGCGGCTTCGTACGCACGCACGATCTTGGCCACCAATGGATGTCGCACCACGTCGCGCGCGGTGAAGAAGGTGAAGCTGATGCCCTCCACGCCACGCAACACCTCGATCACGTCGCGCAGGCCCGAGCGCGTGTTGCGCGGCAGGTCCACCTGGGTGACGTCGCCGGTCACCACGGTGGTGGTGCCGAAGCCGATGCGGGTCAGGAACATCTTCATCTGCTCGACGGTGCTGTTCTGCGCCTCGTCGAGGATCACGAACGAATCGTTGAGGGTGCGCCCGCGCATGTAAGCCAACGGCGCGATTTCGATCACGTTGCGTTCGATCAGGCGCGCGACCTTGTCGAAGCCCAGCATTTCGTACAGCGCGTCGTACAGCGGACGCAGGTAGGGATCGACCTTCTGCGTGAGATCGCCCGGCAGGAAGCCGAGCTTTTCGCCGGCTTCGACCGCAGGACGCACCAGGATCAGGCGCTGCACGCGGCCGGTTTCGAGCGCCTCGATCGCACTGGCAACCGCCAGATAGGTCTTGCCGGTGCCGGCGGGACCAATCCCGAAGTTGATGTCGTGGCGCGCGATCGCGTGCAGGTAGCGTGCCTGGTTGGGACCGCGCCCCCGGATCACCCCGCGCTTCACCTTGATCGCGACTTCCTGTGCGTCTTCGCCCTGCTGTCCGGCCAGCGCATCCACCCCGGATTCGGACAGGCGCAGGTTGAGCAGGCGTCCGTTCAGCGTTTCGTGTTCGGTGGCGGCATAGAGGTTGCGCAACACACGTTCGCCGGATTGCACCGCCTCGCCCGCGCCGATCACCCGGAACACGTTGCCGCGGTTGTTGATCTCGACACCAAGGCGCAACTCGATCTGGCGCAGGTGTTCATCGAACGGCCCGCACAGGTTGGCCAGCCGCTGGGTGTCGTCGGGCTCGAGCGTGAAGTCGTGCTGGACGAGCGAATCGGTCATGCGGGTTGCGCGACGCGCGCGCGCAACGAGTTGGTCAGCGCGGCGGTGACGGTGACATCCACGAACTGCCCGACGAGGCTGGTGTCGCCGACGAAGTTCACCTGCCGCATGTTCTCGGTCTTGCCGGTGAGTTCGTTCGGATTTTTCTTCGATGGCCCGGTGACGAGGATGCGCTGCGTACTGCCGACCATCGCCTCGCTGATTTTTGCGGCGTGGAAGTTGATCGCGTTCTGCAATGTCGTGAGGCGTTCGTGCTTCACCGTATCAGGCGTGGCGTCAAACAGATTGGCGGCCGGCGTGCCGGGACGTTTGGAGTAAATGAAGGAGAACGACTGATCGAAACCGACGTCCTCGATCAGTTGCAGGGTTTGTGCGAAGTCGGCGTCGGTTTCGCCGGGAAAGCCGACGATGAAATCGGACGACACGCAGATGTCCGGGCGCACCGCGCGCAATTTGGCGATTTTTTCCCTGTACATCGTCGCGGTGTAGTTGCGCTTCATCAGCATCAGGATGCGGTCGGATCCCGATTGCACCGGCAGGTGCAGGAAGTCGGCCAGCTTGGGCACGTCGCGGTACGCGGCCACCAGCGAGTCGGAAAAATCCAGCGGGTGCGACGTGGTGAAGCGGATGCGACCGATGCCATCGATTTCCGCGATCGCGCGGATCAGCAGCGCGAGGTCGGCGACGTTGCCGTCGAACATCGGCCCGCGATAGGCGTTGACGTTCTGCCCCAGCAGGTTGATCTCCTTCACCCCCTGCTCGGCCAGCGACGCCACTTCGGCCAGCACGTCGTCGAACGGGCGGCTGATTTCCTCGCCACGGGTGTAGGGCACCACGCAGAACGAGCAATATTTCGAGCAGCCTTCCATGATCGACACGAACGCGGCCGGGCCTTCCGCGCGCGGCTCGGGCAGGCGGTCGAATTTTTCGATCTCGGGAAACGAAATATCAACCTGTGGCTTGCCGCTTGCGCGGCGCGCATCGATCAGGTCGGGCAAGCGGTGCAGGGTTTGCGGGCCGAAGACGAGGTCCACATAGGGCGCGCGCTCGACGATGGCCTGGCCCTCCTGCGAGGCCACGCAACCGCCCACGCCGATCAGCACATTGGGATTGGCCTGCTTGAACTCCTTCCAGCGGCCGAGTTGGCTGAACACCTTTTCCTGCGCCTTCTCGCGGATCGAGCAGGTGTTCACGAGGATCACGTCGGCCTCCGCCACGTCCTGCGTGCGCACCATCCCGCGCTCGGCCGCGAGTACCTCCTCCATCTTGCGGGAGTCGTACTCGTTCATCTGGCAGCCGTGGGTCTGGATGTAGAGCTTTCCAGAAGCCAGTTTTCCGGGGGCCGGAATCCCGGAATCGGGGGTGTTGGCCGGGTTGGCGGGTTGGGCGGCGGGGGCGTCGGCCATGGGAGTGCCGTGGAACGTGTGAAACCCGCATTGTAACGGCGTCGCAGTCCAATCCGTGCCGTGAAACCCGCGGCAGGCGCGGATATCGGCACGGAATGTGAACGCCGTGCTTGGCTTTGGCGCGCCGCACGAGCACACTCCGGCCCCATGCACGCGAAGTTCCCGATCTGCGGGCGCGGCCAGCCGCGGGCCGCGCCATCGTCGAATCTGATCCGCCTTGTGCGGACGGTGGTCGTGTGCGCGCTGTTGCTGGCGTCGGGGTGGGCCGCACCTGCTGCGGCCGGAGTGTTGTATCGCTGCATCGGCCCACAGGGCGAAACGGCCTACGTCAGCCACGCCGCGGGCTACAGGCACTGCGAGAAGATCGGCGCGTGGCCCTCGCCCGCGGCGCATCCCGTGGCCGTTGCCGAACGTCGTCCTCCGCGCAAACAGGACCAGCCCAGCGGTACGGTCTTGCCGGGGGCGCCGCCCAAGACGGTGGCAGCCAATCCAGCGGTGCTGAAGGTGGTGCCGCTGGGCGAGGACAATTCGATCCAGGTGCAGAAACTGGTCCCGCCGCAGGCATGGCAGCCGTTCCCGGTCGCCATCCTCGACACGCTGGGGACAAGGGTGTTGCCGCGCATGCTTGGGGTTGCGGAGACCCCGTCTGCATCCACGCCCGCACCTGCCACGAGCGCGCCGGTCCCGGCGTCAACGGCTGCGATCCCGCTGCATCTCGATGCGGATGCCGGCAAGCCGAAGCCGCCGCGTACCGGTGCGGTGTATCGCGTGGTCGAGAAAAACGGCACGGTGATGTACACCAACATCGCCTCGCTGGCGCAGAAGGGTGACTCCAGGCAGCTGTTCACCTACATCATCGAATGCTATGCCTGCGACGTGCACTCGAAGCTCGACTGGAACACGGTGCCGCTGCACCTCGTGGCCTACGGCGACGACATCCGCGCTGCGGCAAGAATGACCGGCGTCAATACCGCGCTGTTGCGTGCCATCATCCATGCCGAATCCGGATTCAACCCGCGTGCGCTGTCGTACAAGGGCGCGCAGGGACTGATGCAATTGATGCCGGGGACAGCGTTCGAATTGGGCGTTGGCGATGCCTTCGATCCGGGGCAGAACATTTCCGGTGGCGCGCGCTATCTCGCGATGCTGCTGCACAGTTTCAAAGGCGACGTGGAGTTGGCGGCGGCCGCCTACAACGCCGGCGCGGGCGCGGTCACGAAGTACGGCGGCGTGCCGCCGTATGCCGAAACGCAGGTGTACGTGAAGCGCGTGGCGCTGCTGTACCAGCGTTATCGCAAGGCGCTGGCGGGGACCGGTCCGACGCTTGCGGCGGCGCGCGCTGACTGATTCTCAGCGCTTGAGTGGCGCGGTCAGCGCCGGCGCGATCGCCTCGACGATCTGACCGGCCAGCACGTGGTTGGCAGCAATGAGGTTGCCGGATTCGGGCAGCCCATCGACGCCCGCCATGTTGCAGTAGCGCCCGCCCGCCTCGCGCACCAGCAGGCAGCCGGCCGCCATGTCCCACACCTTCAGGCCGGTTTCGAAATAGCCATCGAAGCGCCCGACCGCCGTCCATGCCAGATCCAGCGCGGCCGAGCCGGTGCGGCGAATGTCCTCGGCGCGCTTCAGCAGTTCGCGCGTCATGCCGAGCTGCGCGTCGAGGTGCCGGCGCTCGCGGTACGGGAAACCGGTGGCGAGCATCGCGCCATCCAGCGGCTCGCGCCTGGTGACACGAATGCGGCGGTCGTTGAGGAACGCGCCATCGCCCTTGCTGGCGGTGTAGATCTCGTTGCGCAGCGGGTCGAGGATCACCGCGTGCACCGGCTCGCCGTGGTCGAGCTGCGCGATCGACACGCCGAAATGCGGGATCCCGCGCAGGTAGTTGTGGGTGCCGTCCAGCGGATCGACCGCCCAGGTGAAACGCGCGCCGGCTTTCCCGGACGCGCCGGTTTCCTCGCCGAGGATCGCGTGGTCCGGATAGGCGCGCTTCAATTCACGCACGATGGTTGCTTCGGCCTCCCTATCCACCTCCGAGGCGAAGTCGAGATGATGTTTCTCGATCACGGCCACGCTGCCGAGCCGGTTCATGTAACGCAATATCACGCTGCCGGCGGCGCGCGCGGCGCGGATGGCGACGGTGACGGCGGGTCGTGCCATGGAAAGGGTCTCGGTGCTTGAAAAAGAACGCGCCGCACGGGGCGGCGCGATGGCGATTTTAGCAGCGCGCCGGTCCATGCCGCTAATCTTGTGCGATGAACCAGTCCACTGCCGCCATTCCGCCCGCACCGCAAACCGTCCGATTCGTGCTGGCGCGCACCTCGCATCCCGGCAACATCGGTGCCGCCGCGCGCGCCATCCGCACCATGGGTTTCTGGCGCTTGGTGCTGGTGTCGCCGCAGCGTTATCCCGATCCGCAGGTCGAGGCGATGGCGGCCGGCGCCGACGACGTGCTGGCCCATCTGGTGCAGGCGCCATCGGTGACCGAAGCCGTGGCCGACTGTACCCGCGTGTATGGCCTTTCCGCGCGCCGCCGCGGCGTCAACCTGCCGGAACTCGATCCGCGCACGGCGATGGCGGAAATCGTGCCGCTGCTGCGGCAGGACCGCGAAGTCGCGCTGCTGTTCGGCAACGAGCGTTCCGGCCTCGACAACGACGAGCTCTCGGTGTGCCAGGCGATGGTGCGCATCCCGAGCGCCGAGGATTTCTCCTCGCTCAACCTCGCCCAGGCGGTGCAGGTGATGGCGTGGGAACTGCGCATGGCGACGCTGGATCGGATTCCCGCCGCGCCGCCGGACCACGATGCGCCGCCCGCCACCGCCGACCAGATGGAGCGATTCTTCGAACACCTGTTCGCGACCCTGCACGCCATCGATTTCCACAAGGGGCGTTCGGCCGAAACGATCGAGCTGCGTCTGCGCCGCCTGTTCCATCGCGCGCTGCCCGATGCGCGCGAACTGCGCATCCTGCACGGTGTGCTGGCCGACGCCGAGCGCATGGCGAAGTTGGCAAGCGATACACCGAAGCGCTAGAAATTGAGTTCGACACTTCTCTTTCTTCAGATGAACATCGTGTAGACGTTCAGCACGAGCGTCTCCAAGTGAGCGTTCACACGATGCTCCGCAATCTTGAGTGAGTTGGGATGAGCGCACCCGTTGCGCAACTTGAGGCAGTTCTCCAACTCGACCTTAACGTTTTTCCCGGTCACAGAAATAGATTCCAAAATCTGAAGAAAGTCGTACTCCTTCATTCTCGATAGATCATCTGATGACTTGGCGACTCGCCATTTAGCATCACGTCGCACCGCCTCAGCGTTGAACGTCGTTAGCTCGTGCGCAACCACGTGGTCGTAGAGTAGGGCGACCGCACCCGCCCAAGACAAAACAACCGCAGCGCGATAGTGGTGAGCCTCTATTGACTCGATCGCCTCCTGAACGAAAGCGACTACACCAGCTGATCCTATCTTCGGCAGCAACTTCCGGAGCGTTGATGTGGGAAGCGGCGTGAATGTTGCGCTGGTGAGACGAGCGACCTCGGCCTTCCCAGAATCGGTCAATTCCCAACCGGCGCCGGACCGCAATGCAAAGCCACCGAGGGTGGCCAGTACAGCGGATAGGTTCCACTTCTTTGATGCGCGAAGTCCAGCTCTGACAGAAATCGAACGAAGCTCGGCAACAGACCGTGGAGACATCGGCTCTGCTGCAAGACACAGGAGCACTTGCTCTTTTCTCACGAGCCCCTTCGCGTGCAACGCGTTCTTCAGCTGGTTTGAACTTAGCATGTTAGTGTTTGCGTATGTGTTGCATGTCAATGTAGCGTAGAGTAAAGTGTCATGCAACACATGTAGGACACTGACATGCCAGACACGATGAGCGCCGAACTCCAAGCGATGGTCCAGATTGAAGTGGCCCTCAAAAGCCTCCAAGACGACGAGCGAAGCCGGGTCATACAGTGGGCTCTTGCTAGGTTTCGCGTCCAGGCGAAGGCGCCACAGCAGCCGGTGGGCGCGAAGACGGCAGCGGGGAATGACGCCTCGAGCGGCACCGAAGGTTTCGGAGCAACGAACGGCGCAGATAACTATGAAGAGCTCGCAACGTTCTACGATGCAGCTGGCCCGAGCACCGATACGGACAAGGCACTGGTAGTTGCCTATTGGATTCAAGTCCGTGAGGGCGCGGCGGATATTGATACACAGAGCGTCAATACGCGGCTCAAACACCTTGGCTATGGCATTGGGAATGTCACGCGAGCGTTCGATGGTCTGAAGTCGCAGAAGCCAGCGCTGACTGTCCAGTTGCGTAAGGAGGGCAGCACGCAGCAGGCACGCAAGCGATTCAAGGTGACATCGGAGGGCAAGAAGGCAGTGGAGAGGATGCTTTCGGCCGGCGAGTAGGCGGTGGTGGCCACCCAAAGCTTGAATAAGGGCGCGCGAAGATCCGCGGTTGGCCGCTACCCGCTTTCCGTCTCGTCTTCGTCAGTGGGTTCGGAGGATGCGGGCGGCGTGATCAGCACCTTGTCGATGCGTGCGCCATCGCGATCGACCACCTCGAACTTGAATCCGTGCCACTGGGTGGTTTCGCCGGTGGCGGGGATGTGGCCGAACAGTTCGATCAGCATGCCGGCGAGGGTGTAGTAGTCGCCGTCCTTTTCGTTCGGCAGTTCGTCCAGCCGCAGCAGTTCGTGCAGGTCGTCGGTGGCGAGCGAACCCGAAACCAGCCAGCTGCCGTCATCGCGGCGCAATACGGTGTCATCGTCGCTTGCGGCGCTGCCGTCGCCGATGGGGTGGCCCACCACGGCGGTCAGCACGTCGTTGAGTGTTACCAGTCCTTCAATGTCGCCGTACTCGTCGACAACTAATGCGAACGGGGTCTGCGCGTCGCGGAACTCGTCGAGCAGGTCCAGCGCGCGTGTGGTGGCGGGCACGAACAACGGCTTGGCAAGCTTGCGGAACAGGTCGAGTCTGGCGGGCGTCGCGCCCGGCGCCGATTGCTGGGCGATGGTTTGCAGCAGGCGTTTCACTTCCAGCACACCCAGCACCTCGTCCTCGCTTTCGCGGTACACCGGATAGCGGGAGTAGGGCGTCGTGCGCAGTACCGCGAGGTTGTCCGCCAGCGGCGCCGCGGCATCCAGCCACGCGATCCGCGGGCGCGGGGTCATCACGCTGTCCACCGTGCGGTCGCCGAGGCGCAGCACGCGGTTGACCATGTTGCGTTCGTCGGAATCCAGCACGCCCTGCTCGGCGCCTTCGGCCACCAGCAGGCGGATTTCCTCCTCGCTGATCTTCTCGCGGTTGGAAGGATGCAGCCGCAGCAGCCGCAACATGCCGGTGGTGATCACGTCCAGGAACCACACGAACGGCGCCATCAGCCACGACAGCACCTGCATCGGGAACGCCACCATCTGCGCGATGCGTTCCGGGGCAACCAGCGCGGCGCGTTTGGGCACCAGCTCGCCGATGGTGATGTTGATGGTGGTGACCAGCACGAAGCCCAGCACCAGTCCGATCGCCAGCGCCGCGTGCGCGTCTGCCGGCATGCCGAGACCGACCAGCCAGCCGCGGATGGCATCGCTGATGGATGCACCGGTGGCGGCACCGGTGATCAGCGTGATCAGGGTGATGCCGATCTGCACCGTGGAAAGGAAACGGTCGGGGTGCTGGGCCAGCCGCAGCGCGACCTGCGCGCGGGCACTGGTGCGCGCCAGGTAACGCAGGCGGCTCTTGCGCGCGGCGATCAGCGCGATCTCCGCCAGTGCGAAGAACGCGTTGCCCAGCGCCAGCAATACAACCAGGCCGAGTTCGGTCAGCATGTTTGCCATTGCGCGGGATGCATGCGGCGAGTCTAGCAAGTGCGGCGCCATGTCCGCGGATCAAGCACTTGCGCCGGCGCTGCCGCGCGGCGCTGCGGTTCCGCGCGGCGCTCGTGTACCATTCCGCGGTTCGGATCGCAGGACAATGCGCCATGTTTTCGCTGCAGACCATGTTCGGGAAAGGGGATCGCTTCTACACCCTGCTGGAATCCAGCGCGGATGCCGCGCGCGAAAGCGCGCAGGCGCTGCAGGCCCTGCTGGAGGCGCATGGCGAGCCGATGCTGCTGGACAGCTTCCGTGCGGCGCGGCGGCGCGAAAAGGACCTCGCGGCACAGATCAGCGAGGCGCTGGTCAATACCTTCGTCACGGCGCTGGACCGCGAGGACATCGAGGCGATGTCCTCGGCGCTGTATCGCATCCCCAAGACCATCGAAAAGTTCGCCGAGCGCTACGTGATCGTGGCCGAGCGCGTCGAAGGCATCGACTTCGCCTCGCGCGCCAGCCTGCTGATGAGCGCGACCGGCGCGGTGGTCGAAATGGTCAGCGAGTTGCGCAACGGGATGAACATCGCGCGCATGCGCAAGCTGCAGGATCGCCTGCAGGCCACCGAGTCGGAAGCCGACCGGTTGCTGCTGGTGCCCTACCGCGACCTCTATCTCAACAGCGACGATCCGATCCGTGCGCTGCTGGCCAAGGATCTGTTCGAGTTGCTGGAAAAAGCCATCGACCGCTGCCGCGACGTGGGCAATGTGATTTATTCAATCGTGTTGAAGAATTCGTGAGCGCCGCGAACTCCGTGTTGTCTGGGCACGCCACCACAACCCCCGCCCGCGCCGGACAGCGCGGC
>JAFEDX010000037.1 GCA_018241365.1 Pseudomonadota bacterium | reverse complement strand
GGCGCCGTTGGCGGTGCCGCAGCCGCGCAGGCGATCGCGCGAGCAAGGCGCGCATGTTCGACTACATGGATGTAGGAGTTCGCGCCGGCCCGCTTGGCGCGCGAAGCGCAGGGGAGTTTTGCCGACATGATGTCGGCAAAACCGTCGTGCCGGGCGCATGGCTTTGGCTACTTTCGCCGTAACGAAAGTAGCTCGCTCGCCGTTGAGGCGAGCGAAACCAAAACGAAAGCGCTTCGGACTCGTCAAAAGCAAAAATGGATCCCGGCCTGCGCCGGGATGACGAGCAAAAGCGGCGCGATCACGCGGACGTCGCTGTACTAAAGCCAGCCAGGCGCCGCGCGAAAGTTATACTCGCCCGCGTTCCGCACCGATCCGGGCCATGCTGCGATTGCTCTACACCGCTGCGATGTATCTCGCCACGCCGGTCATCGTGTGGCGGCTGGCGGTGCGTGGCTTGCGTTATCGCGGCTACTTCCGGCGCTGGCGCGAGCGCTTCGGGCTGTTTCCCGATCCGGGCCTGAGCGATTGCATCTGGGTGCACGCGGTGTCGGTGGGCGAGGTCAATGCCGCGTTGCCGCTGATCCAGGCGCTGCAGCGCCGTTACGCGCCGCGCCCGCTGGTGGTGACCACGGTGACGCCGACCGGCTCCGAGCGCGTGCGCAAACTGTTCGGCGACACGGTGTTCCATGTCTATTTGCCCTATGACCTGCCGCGCTCGGTGAAGCGCTTCCTCGACCGCCTGCGTCCCACGCTGGCAGTGGTGATGGAGACGGAAATCTGGCCGAACCTTTTCCACCAGTGCGGGCGGCGCGGGATTCCGCTGGCGGTGGTCAACGCGCGCCTGTCGGAACGTTCGCTGCGCGGTTATCGGCCGATCCGCGCGCTGGTGCGTCAGGCGCTTGGCAACGTGGCACTGGTGGCCGCACAGTCGCACGCGGATGCGCGCCGCTATCGTGCGTTGGGTGCATTGCCCGAGCGCGTGCATGTTTCCGGCAACCTCAAATACGACATGCCGCTGCCCAAGGGGGCGCGGGCGCGCGGCAAGGAATTGCGCGCCGATTGGGGCGCAACACGGCCGGTGTGGTTCGCGGCGAGCACCCATGAGGGCGAGGAACTGGCCGCATTCGAGGCGCACCTCAGGGTGCTGGCACGGATGCCGGATGCGTTGCTGCTGATTGCAGCACGGCACCCGGAGCGCTTCCGGCTGGTCGAGCACGCGGCAACCAACCTCGGGTTCTCCGTGGCGACCCACTCCGCCGGCAACGTCAATGCCGAAACCCAATGCCTCGTGATCGACGCGATGGGCGTGATGATGCCCTACTTCGCCGCCTGCGACCTCGCCTTCGTGGCGGGTT
Source organism: Pseudomonadota bacterium (assembly GCA_018241365.1). GTDB lineage: Bacteria > Pseudomonadota > Gammaproteobacteria > Xanthomonadales > Rhodanobacteraceae > 66-474. The sequence continues at coordinate 12,024 of JAFEDX010000037.1, read as the reverse complement.
CGCTGGTGCCGATCGGCGGACACAACGTACTCGAGCCCGCCGCACTGTCCAAGCCGGTGCTGGTCGGGCCGTACACCTTCAATTTCGAGGAGATCACCCGCAGCATGATCGCGGCGGGCGGCGCACGCCGGGTCGCGTCTGCGGCAGACCTGGGCCAGCAGGTGCTCGAGTTGTTGCGCAATCCTGCCGAGCTTGCGCGGATGGGGGCGGCGGCGCGTTCGGTGTGCGCGCGCGAGCGGGGTGCCGCACGCCGCACCATGGCATTGCTCGGACGCATCTTTGCCCGCGCGCGGTATGCCAGTGAAAGCGACCTGCTTACTGCAAAAGCGCGTTGACCGCCTGCATGTCCTTCACCGACAGCGTGCCGGCCGCGTATTTCAGGTCGAGCTGGTTGATCACGTAGGCGTGGCGCGCCTGCGAGTACGCGCTTTGCGCCTGGAACAGGGTCTGCTGCGCCAGCAATACGTTCACGATGTTCTGGGTGCCGACCTCGTAACCGGCCTCGGTGGATTGCAGCGCCTTCTGGGCGGATTCCAGCGCCGCCTTTTGCGCCTCGACTTCGCTGATGCCGGCGGTGATCGAATTGAACGCGTTGCGGGTGGTGGCGACGATCTGGCGCTGGTCCTGCACCATCACGTCGTGGGCCTGGTCGCGCTGGGCAACGGCTTGCCGCACGCGCGATTGGGTGGCGCCGCCGGCGAACAATGGTACGGACAGTACCAATCCGAGCGTGGTGCCTGTCGTCCGGCTGTCTCCTCGCGGCAGACCGGAGGAGTCGAGGCCCGCGCCTCCCCACGACGGATTGCGCGAATAACTGACCGAGGCATCCAGCGTCGGCAGATGGCCTGCACGCGCGGCGGTGATGTCGTGTTGCGAGGCTTGGACCTGGTCGCGTTGCGCCTGCAGGGTGGGGTTGCTGGCCAGCGCGGTCTTCACCCAGTCCTCGACGTTGTCGGGTTGCGGACGATCCAGCGGCAGGTTGTCGGTCAGGGCTTTCAGGTCGGTGGGCGACTGGCCGGTGATCTGCGCCAGCGCTTCGCGGTCGTTGTAGAGCGTCGTCTGGGCCTGGATCACGGCCGCCGCTGCCGCGGCTTCCTGGGCGCGTGCGGAATCGGCGTCGGTGATCGCCGCCAGGCCGACGGCGTACTTGGCCTGTGCCGCATCCAGTTGCTTCTGCAAAGCCTTCTGGTTGGCCTGGGCGTAGCGCAACTGGTCTTCGTCGGTCAGCACCAGGAAGTACGCGCTGGCCACGCGCAGGATCAGGTTCTGTTCGGCGGCGACGTATTGCGCGCTGGCCGCGGCCGCGCTGGCCTGGCTGGCGCGCAGCTGCGAGAACCGGCCGAGATCGAACAGCACCTGGGTGAGGCCGACCGAATCCGAGCGTGAGCGTCCGGCGGAATGGGTGATCGTGTCTTCGAGCACGGGGCCGCTGGGCGTCTGAAACACCTGCGCACCGGATTGGGTGCCGTGACTGTCGTTGAAGCTGATGCTGCCGTTGATCTGCGGCAGCAAGGCCGCGCGCGACTGCACCATGCCTTCATGGCCGATCCGGTTGCCGGCTTCGGCCTGCATCAGCACGGGATCGGATTGCAGGGCTTGGCGGTAGGCGTCCATCAGGTCCTCGGCGTGCGCCGAACTGGCGCCGGCCAGGCCCAGTGCCGCGACGATGGCAATGGCGGATGCGCGGCGCACAAGGCGGCGGCGGGACTGCGGGCTTGGACTCATGCGGGTAACCATCCTTGAACGATGCGTCATGGTGCAGTTAGAGGTGGAATTGCGGCACGGGTTCCGCGCCGGCGAGATAGGGGGCGTCGGTCTCGAACAGGCGGTCTTCGATCCAGCCGGCGTCCGCCGCGCGTTGCAGCAGAACGGCCTGCATCGCCGGTTCGACACCTCGTATCAGGAACATCCGACCGGCCGGCTTCAGCCATTCACCGAAACGTGCCGGCAACTCGGCCACCGCGCCGGTCACGGCGATCGCATCGAACGGTGCGGCAGGCGCGAAGCCGGCGAGTGCGTCGGCGACAAGGCACTCGACGTTGTCGATCGCCAGCGCCCGCAGGCGCTGGCGCGCGGCATCCACGAAATCGGCGCGCCGGTCGATGCTGGTGACGTGCCCGCCGAGCTTCGCGAGGCAGGCCGCGAAATAGCCGGAGCCCGTGCCGATTTCGAGCACGCGCTCGCCCGGCTGCGGCAACAATGCCTGCAGGATGCGGCCTTCGACGACCGGTTTCAGCATCACCTCTTCGTGTCCGATCGGCAGTGCCACGTCGGCGTACGCCACCGAACGGTAGGCCGGCTGCACGAAGTGCTCGCGGGGCAGCGTCGCCAGCACATTGAGCACGCGGGCATCCAGCACTTCCCACGGACGCACCTGGTTTTCGACCATGTTCTGGCGCGCGGTCGCGAGTTGGGGGTTGGTGTTCATGTCCATCCTGTTCCTGCGTGGATCAAATCCGCCCAAGCTTAAGGCTGGCGGCACAACGCGGGCAATGCACGCAGGGTGCCGCTCACTCCGGCAGCGACGAAGTGCCGGAAGTCACCACGCTACCCTGACAGCGGTCATGCATCCGTATAGGCTGGTATCAGCATGTTCCGGGCCAACCGCGTCCGCCCGATAACGCTTTTCGTTTCAATGATTTGGAAATAGGCGGCGGGTCCGCAGCGTGTCCGCGGACAGTCTGCGGACACGGTGGACACGGTGGACACGGTTTGTGATCCGCGTCAGCCGCCCATATATGAACTGATGCGTATAATAACGTCCCGAATTTTGCAATCACCACCCGAAATATTGGCAAAACCATGAACGCCGCGCCCGAACGCTGCAACGGACCTGGAAGGCCCAAGGACCTGGAGAAGCGCGCCGCAATCCTGGCGGCGGCCAAACGCCTGTTTCCCCAACAGGGCTTCGAGGGCACCAGCATGGACGCGGTGGCCGCCGACGCAGGTGTTTCCAAGCTCACCGTGTACAGCCACTTCGGCAGCAAGGAAGCCCTGTTCATAGAAACGGTGCGGTGCAAATGCGGCGACCTGCTGCCGCTGACCCTGTTCAAGGTGGACGTGAAGGCGCCGATACGTGGTCAGCTGCTCGGTGTGGCGCGTGCATTCTTCGGCCTGATGATGAGTGACGAGGCGCTGGGCATGCATCGCACGCTGGTGGCCAGTTCCCGGCAATCGCCCAAACTCGCCAGGCTGTTCTGGGAGGCCGGCCCCATGCAGGTCCAGGCGGCCCTGGCCGGGATGTTGCAGAAGGAAGTCGATGCGCACCAGCTCGACATTGCCGATGCGCGTCTCGCCGCCACGCAATTCTTCGCCTTGCTCAAGGGCGAGCACCATGCACGGATGCTGTTCGGTTGTGGCCAGCCGAGCGCCGCGGAAACCGAGGCGCACCTTGAAGCGACGGTGGACATGTTCTTGCGGGCGTATGCGCGCAATCATCCCTGATTGCTGCCCTGCCGCGTGGCGTTACGAGCCCGCGTGCTCCGTGTCTTGACACGCCAAAGCCGACGTCCCTCTCCTGCTCACCCCGGTAACCGCTTCGTTCACGGCGGCTTGCAGGGTGTTTGTTCGCCATCACCACCCAAACGTGTTTCAATGGCGGCTTGAAGCGGGGGTGCCGCAGGCGAAGGATCGCGCCGGCTGAGACATACCCTTGGAACCTGATCCGGTTCGCACCGGTGTAGGGAGCTTCGCCGCACGACCGTTGCTGTTCGTGCGCCAGGCGCCACCGCTCACGTTCCGCGCAAACGCGCGGCTCTTCCATGCAGCGGACCGACGCCGATGAACGCCCAACCTTCCGAATTGCTGCGCCAGGCGCAGACCCTTTCCGAGACCGTCACCTCGCCGATCCGCGGCTCGCGCAAGATTTACGTCGAAAGCAGCCGCTCCGGCCCCGGATCAGGTCCGGGGCAGGCTCTGCGCGTGCCGATGCGCGAGATCGTGTTGACCGACACACCGGCGATGTTCGGTGCCGAACCCAACGCGCCGTTCGCGGTGTACGACACCTCGGGCCCTTATACCGACGCGTCGTTCACCGCCGATCTCGTGGCCGGACTGCCGAAGCTGCGCGCGCGCTGGATCGCCGAACGTGGCGACACCGAAGAACTGCCAAATCGCACCTCCGAATTCGGCCGCCGCCATGCCGAAGCGGCGTTGCTCGCCGATGTGCGTTTCCCGAACCTGCCGAAACCACGCCGCGCGAAAGCGGGGACGAATGTCACGCAAATGCACTACGCGCGGCAGGGCATCGTCACGCTCGAGATGGAGTTCATCGCGATCCGCGAGAACCAGAAGCTCGACGCGCTCAGCGGCAGCGCACTGGCGCAACAACACCTTGGGCAGTCGTTCGGCGCCGCGATCCCGCGTGAAATCACGCCCGAGTTCGTGCGCGACGAAGTGGCGCGCGGACGCGCAATCATCCCGTGCAACATCAACCATCCCGAAACCGAGCCGATGATCATCGGCCGCAACTTCCTCACCAAGATCAACGCCAACATCGGCACCTCGGCGGTCACTTCGTCCATCGCGGAAGAAGTCGAAAAAATGGTGTGGGCGATCCGCTGGGGCGGCGACACCGTGATGGATCTTTCCACCGGCAAGTACATCCACGAAACCCGCGAATGGATCATGCGCAATTCGCCGGTGCCGATCGGCACCGTGCCGATCTATCAGGCGCTGGAAAAAGTCGGCGGCGACGCCGAGGCGCTGACCTGGGATCTGTTCCGCGACACCTTGATCGAGCAGGCCGAACAGGGCGTCGATTACTTCACCATCCATGCGGGCGTGCTGCTGCGCTTCGTGCCGCTGACGGCCAAACGCGTCACCGGCATCGTCTCGCGCGGCGGCTCGATCATGGCCAAGTGGTGCCTTGCGCACCACAAGGAATCGTTCCTGTACACGCACTTCGAGGAAATGTGCGAAATCATGAAGGCCTATGACGTGGCTTTCAGTCTCGGTGACGGTTTGCGTCCCGGCTGCATCGCCGATGCCAACGACGAAGCGCAATTCGCCGAGCTCGATACGTTGGGTGAGCTCACCGACATCGCATGGAAGCACGACGTGCAGGTGATGATCGAGGGTCCCGGCCACGTGCCGATGCACCTGATCAAGGAAAACATGGAGCGCCAGCTGGACAAGTGCCACGAAGCGCCGTTCTACACGCTGGGGCCGCTCACCACCGACATCGCGCCGGGCTACGACCACATCACCAGCGCGATCGGCGCGGCGATGATCGGCTGGTACGGCACCGCGATGCTGTGCTACGTGACACCCAAGGAACACCTGGGCCTGCCCGACAAGAACGACGTGCGCGAAGGCATCGTCGCCTACAAGATCGCCGCGCACGCGGCCGATCTCGGCAAGGGCCATCCCGGTGCGCAGGCGCGCGACAACGCGCTTTCGAAGGCCCGCTTCGAATTCCGCTGGGAAGATCAGTTCAACCTTGGCCTCGATCCGGACAAGGCCAAGGAGTTCCACGACGAGACGCTGCCGAAAGACGCCGCCAAGACCGCGCATTTCTGTTCGATGTGCGGGCCGAAGTTCTGCTCGATGAAGATCACCCAGGACGTGCGCGACTACGCGCGCGAACACGGCGTCGACGAAGTCGCGGCCCTGAACGAGGGCATGGCGGAGAAGGCTTCCGAGTTCCGGGATCACGGTAGCCGGATCCGGCAGAAGGTCTGACATCCGGCGGCGGGCCCGGCTAACCTCGCCGCATGAAACTGCAAGTCCCGTTCATCCAGTTGCCGCTGCAGTTCGACGCCACCAGGTTGGCCGCCGAAATGGATGCGTTGGGTCCGGATCCATGGCGCGAACATCCGAACAAGTATCCCGGCAATTTCTCCTTGCCGTTGATCGCGGTCGATGGTGATCCCGACAACGATGAAGTCGCCGGGCCGATGCGGCCGACGGCGTGGCTGGAACGTTGTTCGTAACTGATGCAGGTGCTGGAGCGGATCGGCGCGGTGTGGGGCCGCACGACGCGGCTGATGAAGCTCTCGGGTGGCGCCGAGGTCACTCCGCACGTCGACATCAACTACTACTGGCGCGAACACATGCGCGTGCATGTGCCGATCCGGACCCAGCCCGGCGTGCGCTTCCTGTGCGGCGAGGCCGAAGTACACATGGGTGCCGGCGAATGCTGGATCTTCGACACCTGGCGGCTGCACCGGGTGCTGAACGTACCCGATCGCGAACGCGTTCACCTGGTGGCGGATACCGTCGGCGGCGACAGGTTTTGGCAATTCGCCGCGCACGGACGGGCGCCCGGCCAGCCGGGTGCCGAGGGCTGGTACACCATCCCGTTCGCGGGTGACGATTCCGATGCAAGCGCCCGACTGATGGTCGAACAGACCAACGTGCCGGAGGTGATGACGCCGTGGGAACTGCGCGAGCACCTGGAGTTCCTGATCGCGCATATCCGCCCCGACCCACAAACCGCGGTCGTCGAGCAGGCGGGCACGCAGTTTGCCGCGAGCTGGCGCACGTTGTGGGCGCGCTTTGGCGAGGCGCCCGAGGGGCGCGTGCACTATCGGGAGCTGCTGGATCGTTTCGACGGTTGGATCCAGACCCATGCCGCCGCGTTGCATCTGCAGAACGACACGGAGTTCCCGTTGGCCTGGCGCGCGATGATCGGCAAGTTCGCGTTGCGCGGGGATGCCCCCGTGGCAGCGAAGCCGGCAGCATCCGCAACGCACCCTGGGCGGCACGCGGCGTCTGCGCGCGCTGCTTTTGATCGCCCGGTGTTCATCGTGTCGCCGCCGCGTTCGGGATCGACGATGTTGTTCGAGGCGCTTTCACAGAGCCCCGACGCCTGCACCATCGGCGGCGAAAGCCACCTCGTGCTCGAAGTCGACCTGGCGTCGGGATCGCTGGGAACCATCGCACGCGGCTATCCCTCCAATCGGCTCGATGCCGGCGACGCCACGCCGGCCATCGTGGATGAGTTGCGCGAACGTTTCCACGCGGCGGTGTTCGACCGCGAAGGACAGCGCCCGCCAGGCCCCGTCCGGCTGCTGGAAAAGACCCCGAAGAACGCCTTGCGCGTGCCGTTCCTTGCACGGGTATTTCCCGATGCGTGCTTCGTGTACCTGTATCGCGATCCGCGCGAAGTGCTCGCCAGCATGCTGGAGGCATGGGAGTCGGGGCGCTTCCGAACCTATCCGAACCTGCCCGGCTGGACCGGATTGCAATGGTCCATGCTGCTGATCCCGGGCTGGCGCGATCTGGTCGGCAAACCGCTGCCGGAAATCGTGGCGTCGCAGTGGAGTGTGGCGACGCGCATGCTGCTGGACGACCTCGAGCGTCTGCCCGCGGCGCAACGCGTCGCCGTGCGTTACGACCATTTCATTGCCGATCCGGATATCGAAATTCGCAAGCTTTGTGCAAGGCTTGACCTGCGTTGGGATCGCCCGCTGGGCACGACGTTGCCCAAGGCCCGCTACACGGTGTCTGCGCCGCGTCCCGGCAAATGGCGCGCGCGCGAGTCCGAGATCCTGCCGCAGCTGGCGCGGATCGCGGCGCGTGCTAGTGTGCGGAGAGCACCCGCTGCGACGTCAATGAAGGAGTGAAGCCATGACCGCGAAACAACCGTTCCTCACCGACATCAAGACCCTCCGCCGGCGCGCGCGCGAGCACATCCACCGTGGCGCGGTGACCCAAGGTTACAAGGCCGATCGCGAAACGGTGCTGAAGGTGCTCAACGAGGCGCTTGCCACCGAGATCGTGTGCGTGCTGCGCTACAAGTACCACTATTTCATGGCGTCCGGCATCAACGCCAAGGCCATCGCCGACGAATTCCTCGTGCACGCCAACGAAGAGCAAGGCCACGCCGACCAGATTTCCCAGCGCATCACCCAGCTCGATGGGAAGCCCAACCTGTCGCCGGAAGGCCTGTTGACGCGCAGCCACTCCGAATACGTCGAGGGCACGGATCTCGTGGACATGATCAAGGAGGATCTGGTGGCCGAACGCATCGCGATCGAGAGCTACAGCGAAATCATCCGCTATCTCGGCACCGACGATCCCACCACCCGACGCATGATGGAAGGCATCCTCGCGATGGAAGAGGAACACGCCGAGGACCTTTCCACCATGCTGGCCGAGTTGGGCCACAAGGGCGAACCGGCCAGGCCGCGTCCCGCGAAGCGCAAGTAATCCGGGCGGCCATCGTCTTGATTGATGTTGGTGTCCGGGCTTGTCGGGCGTGATGCAAGTCCCGCAGCTGGCCGGCGTGTGCTGTTGCATGCCTCGCGAGCCCTCTGTTTCGAGTAGGCAAAACTGCGCAAGCAACCATCCATGGTGCAGGGCGTCAGTGCGGCCACGGAGCTCTTCGCCATGGACGGTGGCTGTTGGCCGCCTGCTCGAAACGGCGCGCGATGCCACCGGCATCGCGTAATCGCAGCTTCTCCTCCACTATGCTGCGCGGCGCATGAATACTTCCACGCATTCAGATCACCCATGGCGCTGGCTGGCGCTGTGGTGCGTGCTGCTGTTGCCACTCGCGGTCCTGTTTCCGCCCATTCCGATCGACGAGACGCGCTATCTCACTGCCGCATGGGAGATGTTCAACTCCGGCCAGTGGCTGGTGCCGACGGTCAACGGCGCGTGGTATTCGGACAAGTCGCCGCTGCTGTTCTGGCTGATCGCGGGCGGCTGGAAAATCGTGGGCGTGCACACCTGGGTGGCACGTATCGAGGCGCTGATCGTCGCGCTTTGCATGTTGCTGACGCTGCGCCGGCTGGCTGTGCGGCTGGGCATGGATGCGCGCGGTGCCGACACCGCGATGTGGCTGCTGGCGGGCTGCCTGGGCTTCACGGTTTTCAGCACCGCGATCATGTTCGACCTGCTGCTGGCGCTCACCGTGCTGGGTGCGCTGCACGCGTTGCTGGATCTCGATGCCGGCAAATGGGCGCGTGGCATCATTGTGTTCGGCGTGATGATCGGCCTTGGCATCCTCGCCAAGGGACCGGTGATGCTGCTGCACATCGTCGCGGTCGCGGTGCTGGCGCCGTTGTGGAGTGAAACTGCGCGCATCCACAAGACACGCTGGTATTTCGCGTTGCTGGCGGGATTGCTGATCGGAATCATCATCGCGCTGTGCTGGCTGCTGCCGGCCGCGTGGTTCGCAGGGCCGACCTACTGGCAACCGCTGCTGGACAAGGTCAGCGGGCGCCTCGCCAAGAGTTTCGCGCACAACCGTCCGTTCTGGTGGTATCTGCCGCTGGTGCCGGTGCTGCTGTTGCCATGGCTCCTGACCCTGCGCGCGCCGCGCGCCGCTTGGGCTGGCCTGTGGCGTGGCCGCTTCGGACGGTTCCTGTGGTGTTGGTGGGTGGTGCCGTTCATCGCATTTTGCGCGATCAGCGGCAAGCAGATCCATTATCTGTTGCCGCTGCTGCCGGCGTGGGCGCTGGCGGGCGCGTGGCTGTTGCAACAATCCGGTGCGCGTTTGCGGCCGCTGTTGTTTGGGTTGCTCGCGCTGGTTGCGGCAATCGGGATAGCGTCATTGCCGTGGCAGGCGGCGAAAACATTTGGCTATCCCGTGCAGCCGGCGATCGCTTGGCTCGCGCTGGTAGCTCTGGTGATCGCGGCCGGAGTGTGGCGCGTGTGGGGCCGCGCTGCGCGTTCGCTGGCGCTTTCCGCCACTGCGCTGGTTTCGGCGGCGATGCTTGCGGCTGCGCTGGCGTACCTGCCAGCGCTGGATGTCCGTCCGGAAGCAGTGTTCGTCAAGCATGAGATGCAGGCGCGCGTGCCGATCGCGCACATTTCCTGGCACAACGGCCTGTTCGGTTACACCGGGCACCTGCACCAGCCGTTGCCATGGATTCCGGGCGACGAGGTACAGGCGTGGTGCCGCGCGCATCCCGAAGGCATCCTCTTGACCAGCGATCGCAGCGACGAACCGAAAGGCGTTGCGCCCTTCGAAACCTGGCCATATTTCCTCTCGGGCAGCCACCGCATCGCGGCATGGCGCGCTTCGCAAATCCTGGACGCAGCCGCGCACTGACCTTCGCCACGTGCAATCGCGCGGCGGCAGGTTTACGCTCGGGCGATTACCATGGGAGTGAAGCATCATGCTGCGCATTCGTCCGCTGGCCGTGTTGGCCGCCGCATCGCTGATGACCGCCGCCCTCGCGGCGCCGCCGCCCGTCAACACGCATCCTGAATTGCGTGACATCGCGAGCGCGGTGCAGGCTTCCAACCTGCACGCCACGGATGTCGCACTGGTCGGCTTTGGGACCCGCCACACGCTCTCGACCACCACTTCGAAGACACGTGGCATCGGTGCGGCGCGCCGCTGGGTGGCGGCGCAGTTCGAGATGATTTCCAAAGGCTGCGGTGGCTGCCTCGAAATCGTGAAACCTTCGCAGGTATTTACCGGCGAGCGCATGCCCAAAGGCGGCGCCGAGGTGATGGACGTGGTCGCGATCCAGCGCGGCACGTCGGATCCCAATCGGGTGATCGTGATGACCGCGCATCTCGATTCGCGCGCCACCGACGTGATGGATGCCACCATCGACGCGCCCGGTGCGAACGACGATGCGGCCGGCGTCGCGGCGCTGATCGAAACCGCGCGCGTGCTGTCGAAATACAGGTTCCCCGCGACGCTGGTGTACTCGGCCGATTCCGGCGAGGAGCAGGGCCTGTACGGCGGCAAGATCATCGCGCAGTACGCGGTGGACCAGGGCTGGAACGTCGAGGCCAACCTCAACAATGACATGGTCGGCAACGACCACGGCGGCAACGGCGTGTACGACCCGCATACCCTCCGCGTGTTTTCCGAAGGCACCAAATCCAACGAGACGTTGCAGCAGGCGGCCTATCGCCGCTACCACGGCGGCGGCGTGGATTCGCCCTCGCGCAACATCGCGCGCTACATGCAGGCGCTGGCCGAACAATACCTCGACGATTTCCACGTGCGCATGGTGTACCGCACCGACCGCTGGGGCCGTTCGGGCGACCAGGTTCCGTTCCTCGACCAGGGTTTCCCGGCGGTGCGGCTGTCGGAATCGAACGAGGATTACGATCGCCAGCACCAGAACGTGCGCGTCGAAAACGGCGTGCACTATGGCGACGTGATTTCCGGCGTGGACTTCGACTACCTCGCCAACGTCACCCGGCTCGACGCGATCACCATGGCGTCGCTGGCGATGGCGCCGCCACCGCCTTCGGACCTCGGCGTGAAAGGTGCGGTGGCCTACGACACCACGCTGTCGTGGAAGCCTTCGCCGGGTGCGGCCAGCTACAACGCTTGGTGGCGTGAGACCACCGCGCCGCAGTGGCAGCACGTGCAGAATGCAGGCGATGCCGATTCGATGGTGTTGAAAAACATCATCCTCGATGACTGGTTTTTCGGTGTCTCGGCGGTGAGCAAGGATGGCTGGGAGAGCCCGGTCGAATTCCCCGGCTTCGCCGGCAGCTTTGCGCGCTCGCCCAGGCTTGGGCCGGACGGCAAGCCGGCGAATGAGCGTTATCCCGGCGTGTTCGGCAACACGGGCGGCGGCGCAATCGGCCCGGCGTCGTGGCAGACTGGCGGCAAACCCTCTTCCGGGAAAACGCCATGACCCGTCTCGTCGCCGGTTTGTTCATCGCCATCGGCTTGATTGTTGGTGGCTGGTTCATCGGCAATGGATTCGCGCACTCGCGCAACGAACGTTTCGTGACCGTCAAGGGTCTGGCGGAGCACGACGTCAAGGCCGACATCGCGCTGTGGCGGATCCGCTTCGTCGAAACCGGCGACAAGCTCGCCGACGTGCAGGCCGCGGTCCAGCGCGACGATGCCGCCGTCACGGCGTTCCTCGGCCAGCACAAGCTCGGCAAGGACGACATCGCGTTCCGCAACGTGCAGGTCACCGACCGTGCCGCGCAGATGTATGGCAACCAGCAATACAAGACCCGCTTCATCGTCACGGGCACCATCATGGTGCGCACGAAAAACGTCGATGCGGTCGCGGCCGCGGCGCAGGATACCGGCGCGTTGATCGCGCAGGGCGTGGTGCTGGGTGATGCCAACGGCGGCAACGACGA
>JAFEDX010000036.1 GCA_018241365.1 Pseudomonadota bacterium | reverse complement strand
GGTCGCAAGGCTGGTGCAGGCGCTGGACCTGTTCGATGACGAAGGTTTTGCGGCTTTCGCGAACGCCTGGGCCGGGCGCGATGCGTTGGCTGGGCGCCAGATTCGGGTGGAAGGCGCCCGCGGCGTTTTTGCGGGAGTCGCCCAAGGTGTCGATGCGCGTGGAGCACTGCAAGTACGCGTCGGCGCTGCATTGCGCAGCGTTGACAGTGCCGAAGTGACGGTGCGGCCGGCATGAGCAAGCAAGCGGATGCAACCTGGCTGTGCGACCTTGGCAACTCGCGCGCCAAGCTGGCGCGGCTGGTCGATGGCGCGCCCGCCGATGTCATCGCGCTGGACTGGACCCGGCCCGATTTCGATGCCCGGGTACGCGAACGCGTGGCTGCGTGGCCGCGGCCACGGCGCGTGCTGGTCGCATCGGTGGCGCCCACGGCGGAGGTCGAGCGGTTGTGTGGTTCGCTGCCCGTCGATCCGTCCAGCGAAGTCCGGATCCTGCGCACGCCGCGCGAGGCGTGTGGCGTACGCAACCATTATGCGAAACCCGAGCGACTCGGCATCGACCGCTTCCTGTCGATGGTCGCGGTGCATGCGCAGGGGCCGGGCATCGTGATCGGTTGCGGCACTGCGTTGACGCTGGATGCCGTGGCCGCCGACGGCGGGCATGCAGCGGGGCTGATTGCGCTGTCGCCCGAGCGCATGCTGGAGGCCTTGCGCGGCGCCACGTCCATCGCCGACCGCAACCCGGACGCGTTCCGCGCCAATGACGGCGACGACACCGCGGTCGCCTTGCAGGCCGGCTGCTGGGCGGCGGCGGGTGCGACGGTCGAATGGTTCGCGACTCGCCAGCGCGCAGCGCTGGGTGACGTACGCGTGTGGCTGCACGGCGGCTGGGCGGCCGCGTTGGCAGCGTGGCTGGAGCGCGACGGGTTTGCCGTCGAGGTACTCGAGCATGCGGTGTTGCACGGCTTGGCGCGGTGGGCGGCCGTAGAATCGTCTGCCCACGGTCGGTGAAGGTGCAATGTTCGTCCGCTTGCTGTTCCTGCTGTTGCTGGCTTTGAACCTGGGCGCGGCTGCGTGGCTGCTGTTCGGGCGCGTGCCTGCGCAGCCATTTCCGCCGGCCACCGATCCCGGCGTGCCCGAATTGCGACTGATCACGGAAACGCACAAGCCGGCCCAGCCTGCCGTTGCCGGATCGTCGTCGACACCGCCGCCGCGCGCGCATGACGCCTGCAGCACGCTGGGTCCGTTCATGACCGCGGTGGACATGCGCTCCGCGGTGCAGGCGTTGTCGCCGCACGTCGCGCGCATCCAGTACCGCGAGGAAAAGGTGCAGCGCTCGCACGGCTACTGGGTATACCTGCCTGCGGCGGCCAGCCGCGAGGCGGCGCTGGACGCGGCGCGCGCGCTTGCCGCGAAGGGCATCAACGATTACTACGTGGTGACGGCCGGCGATTCGCAGAACACCATTTCGCTGGGCCTGTTCAATGACCAGGCAAACGCGCAGAGTAGGCTCGTGCAACTGCAAAAATTGGGCTTCGCCGCCAAGGTCGAACAGCGCGTGGACACCGAGCCCGCGTACTGGGTGGATTACGCCGTGCCGGAAGACACCGCGTTCGACTGGCAGGCTTGGCTGCCAGGACGCAACGACCTGCAGGCGAAATCCATCGACTGCTTCTGATGCAGGATACGCGGCGCACGCTTTGCCAGTCGCGCACAGACTTTGCGAAACGATGCGTCTGACCGTTCCGTGCATGCTCGCTGCGGCGGCGGCGAGCCGTCGACCGGCGCCTGCACCCTCCGCCGAGCGTCAAGCCGAGACGGGGCGGTTCTTCGTGCGGGCCCTGGCCACGTGCTTCGTTCCACTCCCGCGAGGGCGGCGCTCTTGCGCGTCAGTGGCTTCTGGCCCTGCCTGAAGCGGGCGCAGGATTGACCACGCGTCCCCAAGTGGACTTGTTGCCCCAGATGTTCTGGCGCAGGCCCTCGAGTTGCAGGATCTGCGAGTGGTCGCAGAACAGGTTGACCTCGTTGCCGTAGTTCTTGATGTACCACTCGAACACCGGCGGATCGGCGGCCTCGAACATCACGTGTTCGGTGCCAACGCCGTTGATCACGGCAGCGGCCGGTGCGGTGTTCCACTTGACGACGTTCTCGGTGATGCCCTCGGATTCGATCATCACGATGTCGGCGCCGGCGTCCAGTACGCGCTTGACGCGGTTGACCAGATCGCCGGTGTCCTTGTGGCCTTCGGCTGCGAGCTCGGCCTCGCCCGAGTCACCGCCCGAGCCGAACTGGATGCCGAGCTCCGGCTTGGCCTTGAAGCCGGCCTTCTTGACCTGTTCGATCAGGCGCAGCATGCCGGTGGTCGGCATGGTGATGAAGCCGGCGGAAATCTCGATGACGTCGAAGCCGACCTCCTTGGCTTCCTTCAGGTATTTCGCCACCGCGTCCGGGCCGTAGCGCAGCACGGTTTCGATCCAGCCGCCCGACGACACGTAGGCGTTGTGCTTGTGCGCGAGGTCGCTGAACGCGCGCACCTGCTCGCGCGGCACCAGCGCGAACGAGCCACCGGCCCACTTGATGCCATCGACCCATTCGCCGGCGACTTCCAGCACGTCGGCGAGGTGCCGGGTGCCGAACGTCGAGTAGTACGGTGCACGGATTTCGGTCAGACCGACCTTGCGCGGTTTGTCGGGGCGATACGCACGCGGGATGAAATCGAAACTGGTATTGGCCATGGTGGCTCTCTTTGGCGGGATTGAAGGGAATGGCGGCGCTCACGCTGCCTGCGAAGCGGCGCCGCGCCAGTGCGTCAACGGCACCTTGGCCAGCAGCGCAGTCAGGTCGCGCACGTTGCGTGAATCCAGTTCCTGCACGCACCGGGCGATCTGCGCAGCCGCGGCTTCGCCCGTGAACGGCTCGACCAGCGGATGGAATTTCCCGTAGGCAGCGTTCCAGTCGAGTGGTTGCAGCGTGTGGCCGTGGAAGGACGATGCAGACACGCAGAAGCGGGTGTCGTCGTACAACTCGACTTCGACCTGGGTCGGCATCTCGGTGGGGAAACGCGCCGAGAACGCGGCTTCCGGCGTCACCGTGACCTTGCGCAACAGCGTCTGCACGTCCGCACGCAGGATGCGCTCCGGTGTGTACTGTGGTGGCAGCACCTGGCCGTCGAGCAGGGCCACGGCGACCATGTACGGCAGCGAATGGTCGGCGGCTTCCTTGGTGCGGATCTGGCGCTTGTCGCCTTCTTCGCCGCCGCCAATGATGTCGTAGGCCACCTGGAAGGTCTTGACGCGCACGCTGCGGATCGCATCGGCCCGAAAGCCGGTTTGGGTTCCGATCGTGATCGCGGCGTCGATCGAGGATTGCGAATGCACCTCGGCGTCGTGCTTCTTGACCACGGTGCGCAGCACGCTTTCCAGATTTTCGTGCGGCCAGTCGATTGAAAACGGGCCGGCGATGCTTTCCTTGAAACCCTTGTTGCCTTCGAACACCTGCTGCGGACCGGTGATACCGGCCCGTGCCAGCAGCGCGGCGTAGGTGCCTTCCTTGGCGACCTGTGGATAGGCCAGGCCCTTCCAGTTCGAAAGATCGCCGGTGCGGGTGACGCGCAATGCATTGTTGGCGGTGCCGGAGATCGCGATGGCGTTGGCGATTTGCGCGGCATCCAGGCCCAGGACCTTGCCGACGGCGGCAGGCACGGCATAGGCGCCCTGCACCGTATGGTCGAAGCCCTTCGCGCGCACCGGTGCGACGTCGGACAGGCGCGTTTGCACCTGATAGGCCAGCGCGACCGCAGTGAGGAAATCCTTGCCGCTGGCGCCTGCGCTCTCGGCCGCCGCCAGTACTGCAGCGATGTTGTCGGAGGGGTGGCAGGTTTCGCCGGGCGCGAGATAACTGTCCATGAAGTCGAGGTAACGGCTGAGCGCCGTGTTGTGGAACGCGGCGCGATCGGGTGCCGAGCGCCCGCCACCGATCAGGGTCGACGCGCCGTTGCCGCCGAGCGACTCGGTGAGCCTGCGGATCGCGAGCGTGGGTTTCGCATCCAGTGCGGCAATGGCGACACCCAACGTGTCGAGGATGCGGATCTTGAGTTGTTCGACCGCAGCGGCGCTGATCTGCTCGAAGCATGCGGCGTGCACGAATGCAGCCAGTTTCTGGACTTCAGTCATCGCTGGGACTCCTCATCGGAATATGCTGGAATGATAAACATTCTCAACAAGAGCCGGATTGCCCCAAGTCAACGCGCGCGCACGCACGTTGACGGCATTCATCCGGCGTTTCCATTCGATGGGGACGCATGCGACTTGGTGGGGCAAACGCGATGGTGCCGCCAGTCTCCGTTGCAACTTGGCGCCGTCGCGCACGCTGTGCCTTGCTCCGGCCACCGTTCCGGATGGCAGTCATGTCGATCCCTGTGGCTGCCGTCCGACGCATCGAACGGTGCCGCCACCGCACATGGCAAAGGCGTGGTACGGCGGTCGCGCCGGGTGCAATCAAACCACGCGATTGATCATCAGCTTCTTGATTTCCGCGATCGCCTTGGCCGGGTTCAGGCCCTTCGGGCACACGTTGGTGCCGTTCACGATGGTGTGGCAGCGATACAGCCGGAATGGATCGTTGAGGAAATCCAGCCGCTCATTGGCGGCCTCGTCGCGGGAGTCCACGATCCAGCGATAAGCCTGCAGCAGCACGGCGGGGCCAAGGAAGCGGTCCGGGTTCCACCAGTAACTCGGGCAGGATGCCGTGCAACACGCGCACAGGATGCACTCGTACAGGCCGTCGAGTCTGGCGCGGTCTTCCGGTGACTGCAGCCGCTCGCGCGAACCCGGATTGCTGTCGGATTTCAGCCACGGCTCGATCGCGGTGTACTGCGCGTAGAAATGCGTGAGATCGGGCACCAGGTCCTTCACGACCGGCATGTGTGGCAGCGGATAGATGTTGATCACGTCGCCCTGCAATTCGTCCAGGCCCTTGATGCAGGCCAGCGCGTTCTCGCCGTCGATGTTCATCGCACACGAGCCGCACACGCCTTCCCGGCAGGAACGCCTCAGCGTGAGGGTCGGGTCGACCTCGTTCTTGATCTTCAACAGCGCGTCGAGAACCATCGGCGTGCGGCGGGTGTCGATTTCGTACCTGTCCATGCGCGGATTGCCGCCGGCGTCCGGATCCCAGCGATAGACGCGAAACGTTCGCACGTTGCCGGCGCCGGGTGCTGCGGGGAACTGCCGTCCCTCGGTCACCTTCGACATCCGCGGCAGGGTGAACTCGCTCATGGCACTCTCCATTCAATCCGTCGCGCCGTGCAGGCAACGTGACGGACGCGGTCGCGGATGCCGCGACGATCTTCAATGGCGCGACACGTTGGGATCACCGGGCACGTACCAGCGCCAGGGTTCGTCCACGGCGTGCCGGATGCCGATGCGCCCGGTGCCGGCGAGCCCGCGTGGCGGCGGGGTGCCGTCATCCACGACGCGAAAGCCGTCGCGCCCCGTGACGATGTCGATGCCGTCGTGCTCGCCGGTGATGCCCATCGCCTGGGTCAGGCGGCCGGGGCCGCTGCACAGGTCGCGGTCGCGCCTGGCCTTGCTGCGCGCGGCGCGCATCGCATCCAGTCCGGTCAGTGGCGCCAGCGCGCGCAACAGCACGCCGATGCCTTCGTCTTCCTCGCCGCACACGGTGTTGCAGCACCAGTGCATGCCGTAGGTGAAATACACGTACAAATGCCCCGGCGGGCCGAACATGGTGGCGTTGCGCGCGGTCTTGCCGCGATAGGTGTGCGCGGCCGGATCGAGCGAGCCGCAGTAGGCTTCGGTTTCGACGATGCGCCCGCTGCGCCCGTCAGGCCCGACCAGGATCTTGTTCAGCAACTCCACGGCCACCGCACGCGAATCGCGCCGGTAGAAGGCGCGCGGCAGCGGTTTGAAGTGAAGTCTGCGTGCATCCATCGGAAGGTATCGCACCGTCATCGTCCGTGACATCCCGGACACGGACGACCGGCCAGCTCGGGATGGCGAGAGTGATGCTTGCCCCGGTCTGCGGACAAGGCCGTGCAGCGGTGCCGTCATCGCTGCACGGCCCGATGGTCACTTGGTCAACGTGACGGTGCCGTGCATGACCGTCGCATGCCCCGGGAACGAGCAGAAGAACACGTACGGCGTGCCGGGTTTCAACAACGACGGCTTGAAACTCACCTGCGTGGTTTCACCGCCGCCGATCACCTTGGTCGCCGCAAGCACGCGCTTGTCGCCGGGCTTGAGGTAATTGTGGTCGAGGCCGGCCTTGAGACCGTCGGCATCCACGCCGGCCTGGTCCGCAGCCGCGGTCAGCACCCAGTCGTGGCCCATCACGTTGCGGGCCAGTTTGCCGGTGTGCTTCAGCGTGACGGTGAAGGTCTTGCAACTGCGTGGCACGTTCACGTTGCTGACGTTGAACTGCATGGCGTCGTTGGCTTCGACCGTGGTGGCGCAGTTGGCCGCCCACAGCGGCGTGGACATCAGGCCAAGGACTGCCAGTGCGAACAAACGGAAAAACATGCTGCTCTCCTGTCGATTGAACCCGAGCAATGTCGCGCCGCAGCGTTGCTCCAGCCATGACGAGGATCATGCGGCGCCCGGCGATTTCGCCTGAATTCACTTTGCCATGCACGAGTGGCTGCAGTACGCGGTCCGCTGGCGTTCGCAGCCCGAAGCGCAGGGCTGGGCTTGCAGCGAGGCAGGGATGCCGAGTGCGCAAGCTGCGCACATCCGGCGCGCGGCGACTTAGCGGGATGAAACGTACTTCTCGCGCCGGGCGATACGGTGCGTTTGCGAACTGCCAGTGGCAGTTCGCGCACCGGTGAGCGCCCGTAGCAGGATGCGCAGGGCGGGGCTTGCAGCGAGGCAGGGATGCCGAGTGCGCAAGCTGCGCACATCCGGCGAACGCCGACCTAGCGGGATGAAACGTACTTCTCGCGCCGGATGTGCTTGATCGGCAGACCGAGTTCCTTCAGCTGGGTGAAGGTGCCGTCGACCATGTCGGGGTTGCCGCAGAGATAGGCGATGTCGTGCTCGGGCTGCGGTGCGATTTCGGGCAGCGTGTCCTGCACGTGGCCGCGGCGGTCGCCGGGGCGTGGCGCGGCGCGCGCCGCGCGCGACAGTGCGGGGTGGTAGATGAACTCGGGGTGCTTGCCCGCGAACGCATCGAATTCCGCGTCGTACAGCAACTCCTGCTCGTTGCGCGCGCCGTACAGCAGCACGAAGCGGCGTCCGGATTCGGCGATGAGTTTTTCGATCTTCGGCAGCATCGCGCGATACGGCGCAACGCCGGTGCCGGTGGCTATCAGCAGGTAACGCTGGTTGGCGTCGTCGTCCATCAGGCAGAAACGCCCGTACGGGCCGCTGGCCTCGATTTCCTGGCCGGGCTGCAGGGTTTCCAGCAGCCTGGTCGCGGCGCCGCCTTCGACATAGGACACCGCCAACTCCAGGCGCTGCACCTTGCCGGAACCATCCACCGGCGTGCCCACCGAGTAGCTGCGCTTGGTCGGCTTGCCGTCGTCGTAGTGGAAATGGACCTGGATGAACTGGCCGGGCATGAACGCGAACGGCGCCCCGTCGCTGCGCTCGAAGGCGAGGTGCCGCACCGTGGGCGCGAGCATGAAACTTTCGGCCAGCCTGATGGGGAAATGTTCGATCACGGTGTTTTTCGCAGGGGTGTGGTCGTTGGCGTGGTGCGGCGTGACCTTGCGGCGTGGCCCGTTTCGCCGTCGAGAAGCCTTTTATAATAACGGGCTGCGGCAGTTTCTGCCGCGTTGCCGCGTCCCGAAATGACCCATGTCACGCCCGCCGGCGACGCGCCGGCACTCGCAGTCGAAAACCTGCGCAAAACCTATTCCAGCGGCGTCGAGGCCTTGAAGGGCGTGTCGCTGACGGTGCAGCCCGGCGATTTTTTTGCGCTGCTGGGGCCGAATGGCGCGGGCAAATCCACCCTGATCGGAATCCTCTCGTCGCTGGTCAATCCGACGTCGGGAGACGCGCGGGTCTTCGGCATTTCCGTCCACGCCGATCGCGGCGGCGTGATGCGCCAGATCGGGCTGGTGCCGCAGGAAATCAACTTCAACCAGTTCGAGACGCCGTTCGAGATCTGCGTGAACGTGGCCGGGTTTTACGGCATCCCGCGTGCGATCGCGAAGGGCCGCGCGGAGAAGTACCTCAACGAACTGCGCCTCTGGGACAAGGCCTTCCAGGCGACCCGGATGATGTCGGGCGGCATGAAACGGCGGCTGATGATCGCGCGGGCGATGATGAACGAGCCGCGCCTGCTGATCCTGGACGAACCGACCGCGGGCGTGGACATCGAGATCCGCCGCTCGATGTGGCACTTCATCACCGGCATCAACCGTGCCGGCACCACGGTGATCCTGACCACGCATTACCTCGAGGAAGCCGAGCAGTTGTGCCGCAACATCGCCATCATCGACCACGGCGAGATCATCGAGGACACGTCCATGCGCAAACTGCTCGGCACGCTGGACGTGCAGACGCTGGTGCTGGACGTGACGGGCCTCGACGGCAGCGTGCCGGCGCTGGCGGGCGTCAAGCTGACCCGGATCGACGGGCAAACGCTGGAAGCGGAAATGCCGGGCAGCCACAACCTCAATTCGCTGTTCGCGGCGCTGACCGAGCACGGCATCACGGTGACCTCGATGCGCAACAAGACCAACCGGCTGGAAGAGTTGTTCGTGCGCCTGGTCGAGCGCGGCAACGGCCAGGGCGGCAAGGGCAGGGTGGCGGCATGAACGACCTGCACGCCACGCGGACGGCGTCGCTCGCGGTGCCCGCGACGGGTTCGATCGCGCGCGCCAACCTGGTCGCGCTGTACACGATCACCCGCCGCGAAGTCCACCGGGTCCTGCGCATCTGGACGCAGACGCTGGTGCCGCCGGCGATCACGATGACGCTGTATTTCGTGATCTTCGGCAAGGTGATCGGCAGCCGCGTGGGCACGGTCGATGGCATTCCCTACATGCCGTACATCGTGCCCGGCCTGGTGATGATGAGCATCATCAACAACTGCTATTCCAACATCACGTCCAGCTTCTTCGGTTCCAAGTTCGGGCACTACGTCGAGGAAATGCTGGCCTCGCCGATGCCGAGCTGGGTGGTGCTGACGGGATACGTCGCCGGCGCGGTGCTGCGCGGATTGCTGGTCGGCATCATCGTGCTGGGCATCGCGTTGTTCTTCACGTCCCTGCACGTCGCGCATCCGTTCATCGCGCTGACCACGGTGATCCTGGGTGCGACGATCTTCTCGCTGGCGGGCTTCATCAACGCGATGTTCGCCAAGCGTTTCGACGACATCGCGATCGTGCCGACCTTCGTGCTGGCGCCGCTCACCTACCTCGGCGGCGTGTTCTATTCGGTCAACATGCTGGGCTCGCCGTGGCGCGAGGTCTCGCTGGTCAACCCGATCCTGTACATGGTGAACGCTTTCCGCTTCGGCATCCTGGGCGTCGGCGACGTGCCGGTGTGGATCGCCTACGTGGTGATGCTGGCATTCGTGGTGGTGCTGGGCGGGTTCGCATTGTGGCTGCTGAATCGCGGCGTGGGGCTGCGTTCTTGACGTCATGCGTGGGCGCCTTGGAGGCCTGCAGGAGCGGCGGCAGCCGCGACACGTAGCCACGGCATGCTTTCAGCGAGGATGCCGCCGCTCCTGCAGGAGCAATACGCGGGAATTGGACGAGTTCCTGCGCTGGCGTGTGGCGCGTAAGATGGCCGCATGCGCGCGCCTGTCCTTGCCAACCTGCTTGCGCTTGCAACGCTGTGGTTCACGGCGTGTGTGCCGGTCCTCGCGCAGGCGCAGGTGTATCGCTGCACGGCGCCGGGCGGCAGCGTTGCCTATCAGGATCATCCGTGTGCGCGCGGCCAGCACCAGCAGTTGCTCGATGTGCCGAGCCGGCCTCCTCCGGGTTACGTGCCGCCACCGCCGGCCACCGCGCCGCAGCCCGTGGCGCCGAGCGCTTCCTCGCCGGCACCGGTGTATACCCCACCACCGCCAGCGCCATTGCCGGTGATGTACGCGTGCGTCGGCGCGGTCAACGGCAAACACTATCTGGCGTACCATCCACCGCCGCCGTATTTCGCCCCGCTGGGCGCGCTGGGCTATCCACCGCAAAGCCTGTCGCAGGCTTACGGAGCGCCGGGTGGCGCGGGCGTCTCGGCGCCGGAGGCGGCGCCCAGGCCGCGCATCATTGGTCCGTCGGTTGCGGCGGGCATGACCGAAGTGGAGGATGCCTGCATGCCCGCAACGCACGTCGAGGTGTGTACGTTCGTGCAACACGAATACGACGACAACCGCCAGAAGCTGCATGCGGCGCTGCTGGCGAGTGACCGGAAACCCTTGCAGCAGCGCGAGCTGCAATTGCAGGATCAGTTGCGCAATTGCCGGTAGGAGCGGCGGCAGCCGGAATGCGTGTCACGCGCTTAGCGTAAAGGTCGGCACCGGCGCGTGGCGGCGTTCGTGCGCGAGCAGCCAGCGCTTGGCCGGCAGGCCGCCGCCGTAACCGACCAGGTCGCCGTGGCTGCCGATCACGCGGTGGCAGGGCACGATGATCGAAAGGGGATTGGCGCCGTTGGCCGCGCCCACCGCACGCACCGCGCGCGGACGCTTGATGCGGCGCGCGATGTCGGCGTAGCTGACGGTTTCGCCGTAGGGAATCGACAGCAGCGCGCCCCAGACTTCGAGCTGGAACGGCGTGCCCGACGGACGCAGCGGCACGTCGAATTGCCGGCGTGTTCCCGCGAAGTATTCGCCCAGCTCGCGCGCCGCTGCGTGCAGCTTCGACTTGCTGGCCTTGGCATCTGCAGGCGCTGCCGGCGCGGCGCCCGCGTGTGGAAGCCCGATCTCGACCAGTCCCGCGCCGTCGCTGACCAGCAGCAGCGGCCCGATGGGCGTGTCGAGGTGGTCGTAATAAAGCATCGCGCCGCTCAGAAACCGTAATTCAGGAACCCGCCGTCCACCGCCAGCACCTGGCCGGTGATGTAGCTGGCGGCGGGCAGGCACAGGAACGCCACCGCCGCGGCGACTTCCTCGGGTTCGCCGATGCGCGCCATCGGCGTGCGCAGCAGCACTTCGTCGAGGTAATCGGGATCCGACAGCGCCTCGTCGGTGCGGCGCGTGCGGATGTACCACGGCGCCACCGCATTCACGCGGATGCCGTCGTCGCCCCATTCGCAGGCGAGGTTGCGGGTCATCTGGTGCAGCGCGGCCTTGCTCATGCCGTACGGCGCGCCGGTGCGCACGTGGATGGCGCCGGACACCGAGCCGATGTTCACGATTGCGGCGTGGCCGTGCTGCGCGAGACGTGCATAGGCGAGCCGGCACAAATCGAACGCGGCCACGCTGTTGAGGCGGAACACTTCTTCGAGGTCGGCAGGTTCGAGTTCGAGCGTCGGGCGCTTGATGTTGCCGCCGGCGTTGTTGATCAGCAGCGACAACGGCACGTCGAGGTCGGCGATCCAGTCGAAGATCGCCAGGCGATCTTCGGCATCGCCGACATCGGCCGCGAAGATGCGCGGATCGCTGTCCGGGAAATCCTCGCGCAATTCGTCGGCGGCCTGTTGCAACGCGGCTTCATCGCGCGCGACCAGCAGCGGTTGCGCACCGAAGCCGGCGAGCTCGCGCGCGCAGGCGAGGCCGATACCGCGGCTGGCGCCGGTGACGAGGCAGGTCTGGCCATCGAGCCGCCAGCGGCCGGGAGATGCGTTCACGCGCGCGCTCCGTGGGGTACCGCGGAGAGCTTAACGCAGCTTGCATGGCGCTGCCGTTCGCGCGAGACTGCGCCGCATGCAACGCCTGATTGCCATGGTGCTGGTGTGTGCGGTCCTCGCCGCGTGTTCGTCGCATCCGACGCCATCCGCCGCCACGGCTTCCGCCACGCCGGCGTCGGCTGCCACCAACGTCCTGGCCGGCACGCCCATGGCCGCGTACGGTCACGATCTCAACAAGGCGAAGAACGTCCAGAACATCGTCAACGAGCAGGCCGCCAAGCAGGCCCGGGCGATCGACGCCGCCACCGGCTCCACCAGCGGCAACTGATCCTGATGTTGCAAGCCCGGGCACGACGCCCGGGCTTGCGTGTTGCCGCGTGTTGCGGATGGGTCAGAAGCGCACTTCGGCGTTCACGCCGAGCACGCCCGTCGACAGGTTGATGTCGTTCTTCTTGGCGCGGTAGTAGTCGTAACCCAGGCCCACGCCGAAGCTGTGGCTGAAGTCGTAACCGACGCCGACGCCGCCGTAGTAACCATCCGAGTTGCGGTGCACGTTCAAGGGGCTGAGGTCGTTGGTCATGCCTTGGCCACGCCATGCATACAGGCCCACGCGGGCCGAGGCGTACCAGTTCTGCGCGAAGCTGTACTTCGCGTTGCCACCGAGCGTCCAGCCGTGCAGCGAAGCCTTGCCTGGCGCCACGACGGGATTCGTGCTGACGAGGTTGCTCAGGGTCACGTTGCCGAGGTCGTTGTAGCCGACTTCGGGGCCGATCGCGAAGTTCGGCGCCACCGCCCAGCGATAGCCGCCGTTGAGCGCATAGCCGACGTCGTTGCCGCTGTTCCGGCCGCTGCCGAAATAGCTGTGGCCGACCGAGCCGTTGACGAAGAAGCCGCTGTCGCCGTTGGTGTTGTCCTGCGCGAAAGCGGGTGCAGCCGCGAAAACCGCGGCCATGGCGAGGACGATTGCAGTGTTGCGCATTATTGTCTCCAGCTTGTGGTTGTTCACGCACGCATTGCATGCGCTTGGCCACTGAGACTGGAGGCAAACGGCAACGTTCGTTAAGGTTTCGCTATGAAATCAGGCGCGGTTCATGCAATTCATGAACTTGCGTCGTGCATGCACGCCACGTTCATGCGGGCAGGCGTTCGATGCGATGGCCATCTGCAGCATCGAAAACGTGCAATCGCGCGGGATCGAATTGCATGTGCAAGGTAGCCCCGGGTGCAGGCAGGTTTTGCGGCAGCACGCGTGTGACCAACTCCGTCCTGCCGAAGCGCAGGTTGAGGAACACTTCGTTGCCAACAGGTTCGACCACTTCCAGTGTGGCATCGAAACGTGCCTGCACCGGATTCGGTGCCGATCCCGCGAGCTGCAGGTGTTCGGGCCGCAGACCCAGCACGATGTCGCGTTCGCGCATGGTATCCAGCGGCAGGCCCGACGCCGCGAGTCCGGGGATGGTCTGGCTGCCGCCGTCCATCGCCAGTGCGCTTGCGCCCTCGCGCAATCGGCCGCGAAAGAAGTTCATCGCCGGGCTGCCCAGGAAACCCGCGACGAACAGATTGGCGGGACGCTCGTACAGTTGCATGGGTGTATCGATCTGCTGGATCTCGCCATCCTTCAGCACCACGATGCGCTGACCCAGCGTCATCGCCTCGATCTGGTCGTGGGTCACGTAGATCATCGTTGCGTTCAGCCGATGGTGCAGGCGGGCGATCTCCACCCGCATCGCCACGCGCAGTTTCGCGTCGAGGTTGGACAGCGGTTCGTCGAGCAGGAATACCTTGGGTTCGCGCACCAGCGCGCGGCCCAGCGCGACGCGCTGCCGTTGGCCGCCGGACAGACGGCGTGGCC
>JAFEDX010000035.1 GCA_018241365.1 Pseudomonadota bacterium | reverse complement strand
AGGATTCGCCAGCGCGTCGGTGTTCTTCACCGTTTCGCCGTGGATCACCGCACGCACGGCGAGTTCGGAAATCTTGCCGGAGATGGTGCGCGGGATATCGGCAACCTGCAGGATCTTCGCCGGTACGTGGTGGGGCGACGCGTTGTCACGGATCTGCTGCTTGATCCGGTTGCGTAGTGCGTCGTCGAGCTGCAGGCCCTCGCGCAGGCGCACGAACAGCACGATGCGTTCGCTGCCCTGCCAATGCTGGCCCACCGCGACCGATTCCAGCACTTCCGGCAGCTGTTCCACCTGGCGGTAGATTTCGGCGGTGCCGATGCGCACACCGCCCGGGTTGAGGGTGGCGTCGGAGCGTCCGTAGATGATGATGCCGTTGTGCGCGGTGAGTTCGGCGCGATCGCCGTGGCACCACACGCCCGGTACCTTGGAGAAATACGCGGCGTGGTAACGCTCGCCGTCAGGATCGTTCCAGAAATACACGGGCATCGCGGGGAACGGCGCCGTGCAGGCCAGCTCGCCCGGCTGCTCGCGCACCGGGTGGCCGGCATCGTCGAGGATTTCGACCTTCATGCCGAGTCCGCGGCATTGCAGTTCGCCGCGATACACCGGCAGCAGCGGATTGCCCAGCGCGAAGCACGACACGATGTCGGTGCCGCCCGAGATCGAGGCCAGCAGCACGCGCTCCTTCACGTCGCGATAGACGTAGTCGAAGCTCTCCGGCATCAACGGCGAGCCGGTCGAGAGGATGGTTTTCAGCGCATGCAGCTTGTGGGTCTCGCGCGGCTTCACGCCCATCTTGGCGGTCGCGTCGATCCACTTGGCGCTGGTGCCGAAGATGCTGATGCCGGCTTCGTCGGCCAGGTCCCACAGCGCGTTGCCGTTGGGCCAGGTCGGCGAGCCGTCGTACAGCACCACGGTGGCGCCCACCGCCAGCGAGGACACCAGCCAGTTCCACATCATCCAGCCGCAGGTGGTGTAGTAGAAGATGTGGTCTTCGCGCTTCAGGTCGGTGTGCAGCACCAGTTCCTTCAGGTGCTGCAGCAGCGTGCCGCCGGCGCCGTGCACGATGCACTTGGGTTTGCCGGTGGTGCCCGAGGAATACATGATGTATACCGGATGCCCGAACGGCGTCGGCACGAATTCCAGCGGGTGGTCCGCGTCGCCCGCGAAAGCGTCCCACGACACGGCGCCGCGCATGCCGTCCAGCCGCAGCGGTTCGCCCGAATAGGGGATCACCACGCAGTGCTCGATCGACGGAATCTCCTCGAGCGCTTCGCGCACCTTGGCCAGGCAGTCGTGGCGCTTGCCGCCGTAAGCGTAGGCATCGGCGCAGAACAGCACCTTCGGTTCGATCTGGCCGAAGCGGTCAACCATGCCGTTGACGCCGAAATCGGGCGAGGCCGACGACCAGATGGCGCCCAGCGAGGTGGTTGCCAGCATCGCGATGATGGTTTCGGGCAGATTGGGCAGGAAACCCGCGACGCGGTCGCCCTGTCCCACGCCTGCGGCTCGCAATGCGTGCGCAACGCGGCCGACGATCGCGTGCAGCTGCGCGTAGGTGAATTCGCGCCGGTGGCCCCATTCGTTGCGGAACAGCAACGCCAGCTTGTCGTCCTTGAAGCGCAGCAGGTTCTGGGCGAAGTTCAGCTTGACGTTGGGGTACCAGTGGGCGCCGGGCATCCTGTCGCCGTCCACCAGCACGGGTTCGAACTCCCCGCTGGCGCGGATGCCGCAGAACTCCCAGACCAGTGGCCAGAACTTTTCCGGATGGCGGATCGAAAAGTCGTACAGCGGTGCGTAACGGTTGATGTCGTTGTTGCCGGTCGCGTCATGCACGAAGCGCACGAAGCGATGCAGGTTGGCGGCGTCCCGGCGTTCGGGGCTGGGGGTCCACAAGGGTGCGTCGATCGACATGCCGGATCCGGATCAGGAGTCCCGGGAATTGTAACGGAATGGACCACGCCGCCTGGCCTGGATTGACGCAGCCCTTGTCGACGCCAGGTGCATCCGCCGCGTTCGATGAATTTTCCGCATGCCCGATGGGACAAAAACAACCTCGCCTGAATTGCACGTCGAGCCAGGGTGTGGATGCAACAGGCCGCTGGTATAAAGACCCATTCGTTCATCTTGCGAATTGCCCCATGCCGCGCTTGTCCTTGCGTTTTCTGGCCCCCGCGTTGGCGGTCTTGTTGTCCGTGTTTTCCGTCGCGGTGTTCGCGGCGGCGCCGCCCACGCTGTTCACGGTCAATGCGGGAGCGCCGACCGTGCTGGCCCAGGGGGCGCAGAAATCCTGGCCGATCAAGGTCAGCGAAACCAGCGCTTTCGACGCGGTGTTCCAGGGCGGCATGTGGTTGCCCAATCCTGCGGGTGGCCAGATCTACGCCAGGTACCAGCGCCACATCCTGCATTCGAATGGCACCTGGACCTGGGTCGGCACGGTCGACACCGTGCATGGCGAACAGCCGGTGGTGCTGACCTTCGGCAAGGGCGGTGTGTTCGGCCTGGTCCCGCAGGCATCGGGTTATCCGCTGCGCATCGTGTCGAATGCCAAGGGTACGCAGGTGGTTGCAACTTCGGCCACGGCCATGGCGCAGTCGGCCGAAGCGCTGCGCCTGCATAGCGCGCCCGATTATGTGATTCCGCCCAGGGCGAATTCGAAGGTCGGTGGCTTGGCCAGCGTGGCGCCCGGAGTGGGCGCCGCGGCTCCCGCCACGCATTCGGCGGCCGCCGCAGGTGGCCCCACGATCATCAGCGTGATGGTGGCCTATACGTCGGGTTACATAAGCCAGATCGGTAGCCAGAACCTTGCGCTGACCCGCATCCAGAACCTGGTCGACATCACCAACCAGGCCTATATCGCCAGCGGCGTCAATGTGCAGATCCAGCTGGTGTATTCACTGCGGGTGAATTATCCCGACAACACTTCCAACCAGAGCGCGCTGGATGACCTGACCGGTCTCGACACCAACGGCAATCCGGTGAGCGTTCCGGTTTCGCTGCGGAACATCGCCTCATTGCGCGTCAAGTACGGCGCCGACCTGGTGGCGCTGGTGCGCAGTTACCAGAACGCCACGCAGGGCAATTGCGGCATTGGCTGGCTGGTTGGCGGCGACGAGACGCCCATCGTGCCCAACCAGTCGAACGCCTACGGGTACAGCGTGGTGAGTGACGGCAGCAATGGCGGGTATTACTGCCTCGACACCACCTTCGCACACGAACTCGGCCACAACATGGGCAGTGCGCACGATCGCGCCAATGCCAGCAACCCGGGCGCCTATCCGTATTCGTACGGCTACGTCGGCAACGGTACCAACGGGTTTTCGACCATCATGGCCTATGGCACGACGACCACCACACCACTGGCCGTGTTTTCCAACCCGAACATTTCCACCTGCCAGAACACACCCTGCGGCGTGCCGGACAGCAACACATCGAGTTCTGCCGACAACGCGCACAGCCTGAACAACACCGCGCCGTTGATTGCCCAGTTCGAACCGCCGGCAACGGTGACCCCGCCGGCGCAGATCAGCGCCTACGTGCGCAACGACGTCAACGGCGACGGCAAGTCCGACCTGTTGTGGATGAACAAGGGCATCAATGCGTTCGGGTATTGGTTGATGAGCGGCGCCCAGTCGATAAGTGCCTGGACGACCACGGTCGCCGCGGGTTACCAGGTCGTGGCAACCGGGGATTTCACCGGCAACGGCTGGACCGACATCGTGTGGCAAGGCCCGACGGGCAACCTGTACATGTGGATCGGCAATGGTTCGACCTTCACCAACAAGTCGATTGGCAACGTGCCGGCCGGGGCGTCCGTCGTCGGGGCAGGCGATGTCAATGGCGACGGCATGTCCGACCTGCTGTTCCTGAATTCCAAGACCGGCGCTTTCACCTATTGGTTGATGAATGGCGCGAATATCACTTCCCAATCAACCCAGCAGGTGGCACCGGGTTACACCATTGCGGCGATCGGCGATTTCACCGGCGACGGGATGGCCGACCTCGTCTGGACCAGCGCCAACAACGACTTGTACATGTGGATCAGCACCGGCTACGGATTCGCGTCGTCCTACGTCGGCACTTACCCCGCGGGCTGGCAGTTGATCGGAGCGGGCGACATCACCGGCAGCGGCACCGACGATCTGTTGTGGCGCAACCAGGGTGCCGGCCTGTTCGGCTACTGGCTCATGAACGGCGCAACCGTGACCGGCCTGCAGACCTTCCCCGCGGCCAGCAATTACAGCGTGGCGGCCATCGGTGACTTCAACGGTGATGGCAGGATCGACGTGATGTGGACCAGCTCCGCCAACGACCTGTACCTGTGGAACAGCACGGGGGTGGGTTTCAACGGCCACTACGTCGGCACCTACCCGGCCGGCTGGAGCATCATCCCGAGCCAATTGATGGCCGCCGGGAACCCGTGACGTACACAGAACCATCCCGTACATCGGGATGGTTCGTGAAGCGTTGTAGTTCATGGTGCCAGGGTACCGCTGCGTGAAGCACCGGCGATCAAGCGATGGACGCAACGCGATGCAAGCGAGTTGGAACAAACCGGAGCACGCTACTTTTCACCCGCGCATGACATTTCGCGGTGTAAACATGAAGAAGTCTGTTCAAGCGTTGGGGCAATCCGTGCGTCGTTGATTCTCTGAAAGGGGGCATCGCATGTACCGTCTAGCTCGGTTCGAACTTGGATTTGTCCTTGCAGGGGTATTGTGGCTGGGTGGCGGAATCGCGTTCGCGGCATCCTCCCCCGCGCTCACCCTGTTCACGCTGAGCGCTGCGCAACCCAAGGTGCTCATGCAAGGCGCGGAGAAGGCCTGGCCCATCAAGTTCAGCCAGGAATCGGCCATGGCCGCAGTGTTCCAGGGCGGCATGTGGCTGCCCAATCCCGAGGGCGGCCAGATCTACGCGAAATACCAGCGGCACATCCTGCACGCCAATGGCACGTGGACGTGGATCGGCTCGGTTGCGACCGAGCATGGCGACCAGTCGGTGGTGCTGACCTTTGGCAAGGACGCGATGTTCGGTTCCATTCCGCAGGTGTCGGGCTGGCCGTTGCGGATCACGACCACCGCTGGGGAAACGGAGATCATCGCCACCGATGGCGCAGCGCTGATGCGATCGCCGGCGTGGCTGCAGATGCACTCGCAGCCTGATTTCCGGATTCCCCCACCACCGAAGACCGCCAAGGAGCGTGCCGCCGCTGCGGCGCAGAAGGCCAACCCGCCACCGGCAGCATCGGCATCGTCGCCGGTCACGATCACGGTCATGGTGGCCTACACGCCTGGGCTGGTGACGGTCTACGGCAGCCAAAGTGCGGCGGTGGCCCGCATCCAGTACCTGGTGGACTGGACCAACCAGGCCTACGTCAACAGCAACGTCTATCAGACCCTCAATCTGGTGAACACGGTCGAGGTCAACTACACCGACACCAACAGCGACTCGGCAGCCCTCGACGACCTGACCGGCGTGGACAGCAGCGGCAACGTGGTCACGCCGGCGCCGGCGCTGTACAGCCAAGTGGCGCCGCTGCGGGTGCAATACGGCGCCGACCTCGTGGCCTTGGTGCGTCCATTCGACCAGGCGGCCGCGGCGGGTGGCGAGTGCGGCATCGGGTGGTTGAATGGACAGGGTCAGACGGCGATGAGCCCGGCCTATGGGTATTCCGTCGTCAGCGACAAGGCCGACAGCACGGTGACCAATGGCATGTATTGCTTGACCGGCACGTTTGCGCATGAGCTTGGCCACAACATGGGCAACGCACACGATCGCGCAACGTCTTCCGGCAGCGGCAACGGTTCAGTCGCCGGGGGCGGCGCGTATCCCTATTCCTATGGCTACGTCAATTCGACGCTCGGTTTCTTCACCATCATGGCGTATGGCACCTCCAGCGAAACGCCGATGCAGGTGTTTTCCAATCCGGACATCACGTATTGCATGAACGCGCCGTGCGGGGTCGCGGACAGCTCGCCGCAATCGGCCGACAACGCGCACAGCATGAACAATACCGCGCCACTCATCGCGCAATTCATGCCGGGTGCCACGGGGCCGGGGGGCTGGAACTACAGTTATTACTACTATCTGCGCAACGACGTGGCTGGTGCGGGAACCTCCGACCTCCTGTGGACCAATCCGGGGTCGAATGCCTTCGGTTACTGGGAAATGAACGGTTCCCAGATAGCCAGCATATGGTCGGCCGCGGTGGCGCCGGGATACCAGGTTGTCGCCACCGGTGATTTCAACGGCGACGGCAAGGTCGACCTCGTGTGGCAAGGCCCCAACAACGATCTGTACCTGTGGGTCAGCACGGGCACCGGTTTCACGAGCAAGTCGATCGGTACGCTTCCTGCCGGTACGCAGATCGTGGGTGCTGGAGACGTTTGCGGCTGCGATCCGGCGGACCTGATTTTCGTGAACCCCGGTTCCAATACCGTGGGTTACCGGGCCATGCAAGGCGCAAAGACCAATCAATTGTGGTCGACCACGGTAGCCCCCGGGTATCGGATCGCGGCCATGGGCGATTTCTACGGCAACGGCCAGACCGACCTGGTCTGGACCAGCGCCAGCAACGATTTGTACATGTGGGTGCCCAACGGCAAGGGCAACGGCTTCAGCAGTACCTACATGGGAACGTACCCGGCAGGCTGGACACTGGTCGGCGCGGGTGATGTCAACGGTGACGGCAAGGACGACCTGCTGTGGCGCAACCAGAGTGCGGGTCTGTTCGGCTATTGGCTCATGAATGGCGCCAGCGAAATCTCGGGAGCGACTTTCCCCGCGGCCAGCAACTACAGCATCGCAGCCATCGGCGACTTCAACGGTGACGGCAAGACCGACGTGATGTGGACCAGCGCTGCCAATGACCTGTATCTGTGGAGCAGCAACGGTTCGACATTCAACGCAAGCTTCGTCGGTACCTACCCTGCGGGCTGGAGCGTGATCCCGAGCCAATTGATGGCGGCGTATCGCTACCCGCCGCAATGATCCGCGCGGACGCTGGCTGGCGCGCTCGTTGATTGGCGTGCCGGCCGGACGGTTCCTCCGGTGGCGCTTGTGTGCATGCGACAAGCGTGCACTGGGGCGCGTCAAGCAGGGCCCAAAGGGCGCTCTCCGTGGCCAATGGCCATCCCCGCTGCTGCGGATTACAACGCGGCTTGCAACTCCGGCACCAGCTTGAACAGGTCGCCGACGAGGCCGATGTCGGCGATTTCGAAGATCGGCGCTTCGGCGTCCTTGTTGATCGCAACGATGGTGCCGGCATCCTTGATGCCGGTGAGGTGCTGGATCGCGCCGGAAATGCCGATTGCCATGTACAGCTCAGGCGCGATGATCTTGCCGGTCTGGCCGACCTGCATGTCATTCGGACAGTAGCCCGCGTCGACTGCGGCGCGCGAGGCGCCGGCCGCGGCGTGCAGTTTGTCGGCGAGCTTGTAGATGATCTCGAAGTTTTCCTTCGACCCTACGCCGCGCCCGCCCGACACGACCTTGGACGCGCTCTGCAAGTCTGGGCGTTCGCTGGAGGCCTGTTTCAGTTCGACGAAGCGCGTATGCGCGGGCAATGCCACGTCGAGTGACAGTGCTTCGATCGCTGCGGCACTCGCGCCGTCGCCGGCCGCCGGCCATGACGCGGTACGCACGGTCCCGACCACGACGGCATTCTCAGGTGCCTCGACGGTAACGATGGCATTGCCTGCATAGATGGGACGCGTGAACGCGTGCGCACCGGTCACCGACATGATGTCGCTGACCTGGCCGACGCCGAGCAGAGCGGCGACACGTGGCGCAAGATCCTTGCCGAAGGTGGTCGAAGGCAACAGCACGTGCGTGTAACCGTTCTTCGCGGCAGCCGCGATCTGCGGCGCCAGCACCGCGGCCAGCGCGTGCGCGTTTTCGGCACGTGCAACGGTCAGCACTTTCGAGACGCCAGTCAGCTTTGCGGCTTGCGCAGCGATCGCGTCAGGTGCATCGGCCAGCACCAGCACATCGATGGCTTCAGGCTTGATCTCGCGCGCACAGGTGACGCAGCGTGCGGTCGCGCTGTTGAGTTGGCCGTTGAGGTGTTCGGCGACGATAAGGATCTTGCTCATGGGTTCAGTGTCCCGTTGCTTGCTTTTCGTAGGAGGGCCGGAAGGCCCGATGGGGACTGCTTGGACGCTGCCGGCTGCCGTCCATGGCCAAGAGCTCCATGGTCGCGGCTTCCGCCGCTCCTACACCAGCCCCTTCTGTTTGAGCAGCGAAACCAGCTCGGCCACATCCTTCACCATCACGCCGCGCGAGCGCTTGGCGGGTGGGGCGTACTGTGTGGTCTTGATTTCGCCGCCATGCTCGATGCCGAGTGACGCCAGTTCGATCGTCTCGATCGGTTTGGCCTTGGCCTTCATGATGTCCGGCAGCTTGATGAAGCGCGGCTCGTTGAGGCGCAGGTCGGTGGTGACGACCGCGGGCAGGTCCACTTCGATGGTTTCGAGGCCGGCGTCGACCTCGCGCGTGACCGTGGCCTTGTCGCCTGCAACTTCGAGTTTCGAGGCGAACGTCGCCTGCGGGCGATCCCACAGCGCCGCCAGCATCTGGCCGGTCTGGTTGCAGTCGTCGTCGATGGCCTGCTTGCCGAGGATCACGAGGCCCGGCTGAACTTTCTCGATGAGCTTCAGGAACACCCGCGCAGCGGCCAGCGGTTGCACCGGATCCGGCGTGACCACGTGGATTGCGCGGTTGGCGCCCATCGCAAGCCCGTTACGCAGGTGCGGCTGCGCATCGGCGGGCGCGATCGTGGCGATCACGACTTCCTCGGCGATGCCTTTTTCGCGCAGGCGCAGCGCTTCTTCCAGCGCGATGTCGTCGAACGGATTGGGCGACAGCTTCACGCCATCGGTCACGACGCCGGAGCCGTCCGGCTTCACCTGGATGCGCACGTTGTAATCGACCACGCGCTTGTATGCGACCAGAATCTTCATCGGGAATCCCTTGCGTTCGGCCAGTACGGCACATCGAAACAATCAACCGGAAATTATAGCCGACTACGATTCGCGGGCCTGCGCGACGTCCATGTGGCCGAAGAAGTGCGCGTACAACACCAGGTAACCCAGTTGCAGCGCCGCGCCCAGCAGGAAGGGTAAGGTCAGATACCCCGCATGGAACAGCCAGCCGCCAATCGCGGGGCCGATTGCGCGCGGCAACTGGATCGAGATGTTCTGCAGGCTGCTGGCGAGGCCACGGCGTTCGACCCGCGTCAGTCCCGCGGCCAGTGCCTGGCGCACGCCACCGGTGCCGCGGTTGGTGGCGCCGCGTGCGATGTACAGCGCCATCGCCGGCCAGAACCACGGCAGCAACGGCATCGCGACCAGTAGCACGATGCCGAGGCCGCGCATCCACAACACCGTGTTCATGATGCCGTACCGGCGAGAAGCCGCGCCCGCGATGAACGAACCCATCGCGCCCACGATGAAGGCCAGCGCAAGGCCGGGACCGATATCGACCAGGCCGCGTTGGAACTTGATCGCGAACCAGTAGGCGATCAGCGGCCCGATCAGCCCGATGCCGAGGCCGTTGAGGGAATTGGCCAGCACCAGTTTGGCGAGCAGCCGGTTTTCCTCGCGGCGTATTTTCGGTGCACTGTCGTCGCGTGGGCGT
The DNA here is from genome assembly GCA_018241365.1 of Pseudomonadota bacterium. Taxonomy (GTDB): domain Bacteria; phylum Pseudomonadota; class Gammaproteobacteria; order Xanthomonadales; family Rhodanobacteraceae; genus 66-474. Next base: position 5,401 of record JAFEDX010000035.1, on the reverse strand, counting down.
GGCGGCGCGTGCACGGCCGGTTCACGCGCCAGCCACATCAGCGTGAAGCTCGCGAGCGAACCCGCCAGCGGCAACACGAACAACAGGCGGTAGTCGTCGGCCGTCAGCGAATGACCCAGCCACAAGGCCGGCAGCGCGGCCAGCAGGGCGCCGATGCCCATGCCGAGGAACCCCACCGCGCTGTTGACGCTGAACACGCTGCCGCGCCGAAGCATGGGCAACTCTATCGCCAGCCACGCCTGTTCGACCGGCGAGAACGGTCCAGCCGAGCCGTTGGCGCCGCGGCCGAACCCGCCTATCACGGCGGCGACGACCAGCAGCCACGGGGTCGTGGTCGTCATCGCGATCAGCGCAACCAGTGCCTGCACCAGGTCGTAGCCGAGCAGGAACGTTCGGCGCCCGCCGTGATCACTCAACGGTCCAACGATGATCGTCAGCAGGGTGCCGAACAGCAGCGCGCCCATCAGCACCGCGCCGATCGCCGTGCCGCTCCAGCCGAGCGCGTGCAGGTACAGCGTGAATGCCGCCACCATCGCGCCCTGACCGACGCTGCGCACCGCGCGCATGCCGATCAACAGGCGCACGTTGCGGGGCAGGGGTGGACGAGCGGGTCTCTTCAATGCACGATCCATCAGGCTGCCATGATGCCGCGACACGCGTGGCTTTGCGAAACGCTTCGAGACACCATGGTCGCGGCTGCCACCGCTCCTACAGAAGCAACCGTAGGAGGGCCGGCAGGCCCGATGCGGCTGCCTCGCCGCAAGGAACACCGCGTGGGTGCGGGGATGTCAGCCAGCGTTCGCGCGCTGCACGATCGCCTTGGCGAAACGTTCGGCCACGCCGTCGGCATGGCCAAGAAACACCGACGGTTCCACCAGTTCCAGTTCCAGCAGGCGCGGTGAACCGTCGTCGTCGCGGATCAGGTCCACGCGCGCGTACAGCAGCGGCTGGTCGAACGGAATCGCCGCGAGTGCGCGCCGTGCGACGTCGAGCTCATCAGTGGAAGGCATGCGCGGCTCGATGGTTTCTTCTGCATACAGCCCTTGGGTCGGTCCTTCGTTGCGCCGCAGCAACGGACCCTTGCGGATCGCGTGTGAGAACCCGCCCTCGAAGAACAGCAGCGCGGTTTCGCCGTGTGCGTCCACGCGTTCGAGGTAGGGTTGCAGCAGCACGCTGCGCTCGACGTCGAGCAGCCGCCGCGCGTGCGCGATGGCCGCATTGCGTTGCGCGCGTGTGTGCCGCTGCGCATCGCGGGAACCCGCACCGACTGCAGGTTTGACCACGAAGTCGTGCGCCTGCGGGTGCGCGGCGAATGCGGCATTGATGGTTGTCGTGACGTCTGTGCCGGGCTCGATGAACGTGCTGGGCACCACCGGTACGCCCGCGCGTTCGAGATCCGTGAGGTAATGCTTGTCGGTGTTCCAGCGGATCACGTCCAGCGGATTCAGCAGGTGCGTATGCCGCGACACGCGCTCTGCCCACGCAAGGAATTCCGGCAAGCGATCGAAGTAATCCCAGGTCGAACGCAGCAACACGAGATCGAAACGCGACCAGTCCGCTGCGTCATCGTCCCAATCCGTTTCGCGCGCCTCGACACCTGCGTCGCGCAGCGCCGCCAGCAGCAGCGGCATGTCGTGGTCCGTGCCGCGCGCGACGCGTGCGGTGACAAGGGCAATGCAGGGGCGGGTCATCCTGGTGCTGCACCCATGGAGAAGCGCTGCAGGCTAACACGACGGCGGGTGCCGGCCGATGCATTGGCCCATGCCCAACCGTCGCCTGGGCCCCTCTCCCGGCGGGAGAGGGGCCCGCAGCCTTCGATTGGTGCCGCAATGCAGCGTCCGGGATCAGTTCGCGCGGCCGGGGCGCCAGCCGGCCTCACCTGCGCGCCACTTCATGAAGGCGATGGTGTCCGCGGTCAGCGCGTCCGTCTGCGAACGGTTGGAGCCGATGCCGTGCCCGGCCTCGGCGTCGATCCGCAGCAGCACCGGGTTGGGTGTGCCTGATGCCTGCAGTGCGGCGGCGAACTTGGCCGGCTCCCACGGCGAGACGCGTGGATCGTTCAAGCCCGTCGTGATCATCACGGCCGGATAGCCGACGCCTTTCTCCACGTGCTGGACGGAATCCATCGCGTACAGGTTCTCGAAACCTTGCCTGGTCTTCACGCTGCCGAACTCGGGGATGTTGGGCGGTCCGTTGGGCGAGAATTCCGCGCGCAGCGTGTTGGCCGCCGGCACCATGTCGAGCACGCCGGCGAACAGGTCCGGGCGTTCGGTCAACGCGCGCCCCATGGTGATGCCGCCCGCCGAACCGCCGATGATGAACAGCTTGCCCTTGGTTGTGACGCCGCGCGCGATCAAGTCCTCGCCGCAGGCGATCAGGTCTTGCCAGGTGTTGTGCTTGTTGACGTCCTTGCCGCCGAGCCGCCACGCCTCGCCCTTCTCGCCGCCGCCGCGCACGTGGCAGATCGCATAATTGATGCCTTCACGCATTACTGCCGCACGCCGCGGACTGAAATCGGCGAGGTTGGAAATGCCGTAGGACCCGTAGGCTTCGATGAGCGTGATTTGCGGCCCCTTGGCATCTTTCGGCCGGATCAGGCTGAGCGGCACCAGCACGCCGTCGCGTGCCTTGGCCTCGAGGTCGCTCACCTTGAACGCTGCGGCGTCCATATCGCCCGGGTGTCCGATGTCGAGCGTGGTGAATTTCCGCGTGGACGGCTCGTAATGGAGATACGTCGGTTGTGCAACCCAGCCCGAAAGTTCGAGCGCGATCCCGGGCGTGCGCGGGTCGGTGAACGCTTCGCCGATGTGGCCTTCGAATGGAAGCGCGACCGGTTCGATCCTGTCGCTGCCCGCTGGCACGCGCAGCAGTTGCGAGTACGCGCCCTTGCGCGCCAGTACGTACAACGCATCCGACGCCGCGTAGAAGGATTCTATGACGCGGTCGGGCTGCGCAGGCACCAATGTCTTCGCTGATGCCAACGGTTCGCCGGCCGTGAGTTGCAGCACCTTGAACGTCGGCGCGTCCTTGTGCGACAGCAGGAAGACTGCGTCTCCACGCATGCCGATCAGCGTCACGCCGTCGTTGCGATCGACCAGAGGCTCCCATGTGGTTTTCGGATTCGCCGCATCATGGGCCGGCGCGATCCAGGCCTTCCACTCGTTCTGTACGCCGTTGATCGACATCGCGAGCGCGTCACGGGCGCCCGGCATCAGCATCAGGACCGGGAACTCCTCCGGCGCGAACTTCGGGCCATGGCCGGCGCTGGTGCCCAGCAGCGTGATCGGCTTGCCTTGCAGGTTCCACGCGTCCAGCGTGGAGTTCTTGTAGGTGTCGGTTTCGGGCGCGCCGGATTTCAGCTTGGCGAGGCGGTTGAAGTACACCGTCTTCGAATCATCACTCCATGCCGTGGCACCGAAGCGCACGCGGTCGAGCGGCCCGGCGATGGCCTTGCCGGTCGCCGCGTCGTACACCGTCATCGACGCGTTTTCGGAACCGCCTTCCGACACGCCGACCGCGACCTTGCTGCCGTCGGGTGACGCGAGGAACCAGTTGATCGCGTAAGGCTTGTCGCCGCGTTGCGCGCGCAACGCGGCGATGTCGATCAGCTTGCGGGTACCGGCCTGGTCGCGCACCATCAGGTCGAAGTCGTCGGCGCCCGGCGGGCGTTCCTCGTAGAAGGCGCGCCCGCCGTAGGACACGAAGCCCTGCACGAAGCCGAAGCTGCCGGTGAAGGCCGACACGCGCTTCCGCAGCGCGGCCAGCGGGCCGATCGCGTCCAGCACCCGGCGGGTGTACGCGCCCTCGGCCTTCATCCACGCGATGGTCGTGGGATCGAGCTTCTCCATGTAACGGTAGTTGTCGGTGACCTTGACGCCCCACAGCGTTTCGGTCACGGGTTTGACGGGCGCGGCGGGCGGCGGCGCGCCGGTGCCGGTGGGCGCGAGCGGATCGGTCGCGGCGAACGCCGGGCCGACAACCGCGAGTGCGAGCGAAAGCATGGAACACGTCAGGACGACGCGAGCAATCGTGTGCATGATGAACCCCTCCCAGGGAATGTCGGAGGAGTCTAACCGCGCTGTCGGGGAAAACTAGAGGTTCTGGTAGTTGGGGCCGGACCCGCCTTCCGGCGTGACCCAGGTGATGTTCTCGTACGGGTCCTTGATGTCGCAGGTCTTGCAGTGCACGCAGTTGGCGGAATTGATCTGCAGGCGCAGAGCCTTGCTGCCGTCGGTGGCGGTGTCCTCGACCATTTCGTACACGCTGGCGGGACAGAAGCGCGTGCACGGATTGCCGTACTCGATGGTGCAGCGTTCGACGCAGAGGTCGGTGTCCAGCACGTGCAGGTGCACCGGCTGGTCCTCGTCGTGTTCGGTCGCGGCGAAGTACACCGAGGCAAGGCGGTCGCGCGGCGGCAGCGTGCGTTCGATCCAGCCGGGTTCGCGCGGCGACGTTGCGTTCGGGCCGGGGCGATTCTCCTTCGTCGCTGGCGGATCGAGTTTGTCCAGCGACGACCAATCGGCGTGGTTCGCAAGCGTCCATGGCGACAGGCCGACGGTCACGGTTTCCCACGCGGCGTTGACGAGACCGCGCCACAGGCCGCCGTGGAAGCCCGGCCGGATGTTGCGCACCTTGCGCAATTCCTTCGCGATCGGCGACGCGCGCAGGCGCGCATCGAAACCCTCGCCGGATTGCTTTTCCGCGAAGTGTTCCGCCGCCAGCATCCCCGAGCGGATCGCCTGATGCGTGCCCTTGATCTTGGGCACGTTCATCAGGCCCGCGGCGTCGCCGATCAGCAGCGCGCCCGGCATTTCAACTTTCGGCAGCGACTGGATGCCGCCTTCGATCAGGGCGCGCGCGCCGGCGGAAACGATGCTGCCGCCGTCCAGCAGCGGCGCGATCCGCGCGTGGGCTTTCAGTTGCTGGAAAGCTTCCCACGGCCGGAACAGCGGATCGGAATAGTCGAGGCCGGCGACGAAGCCGATCGCGATCCGGTCCTTGTCGATCTGGTAGAGGAAGCTGCCGCCGTAGGTCTTCGTGTCCAGCGGCCAGCCGATCGTGTGGGTAATGTGGCCCGCCTGCACGCGCCCCGGCGGCAGTTGCCAGAGTTCTTTGAGGCCGATGCCATAGGTTTGCGGATCGCAATCCTTGTCCAGCCCGTACTTTGCGATCAGCGTTTTCGTGACGCTGCCGCGGCAGCCTTCGGCCAGCACGGTGAGTTTCGCGAGGATGTCGATGCCCTGCGTGTAGCCGGGTTTGTGCGAACCATCCTTCGCGACGCCCATGTCGCCGATCCGCACGCCCTTGACCGCGCCGGCATCGTCGAACACCGCATCGGCCGCGGCGAAGCCGGGGAAGATGTCCACGCCCAGCGCCTCGGCCTGCGGCGCCAGCCACGCGC
>JAFEDX010000034.1 GCA_018241365.1 Pseudomonadota bacterium | reverse complement strand
CAATCCGCTGCTCGCGCGCTGATGGAAAACACCGACATGGACGCGCGCACCATCGTCGAAAAGGCGCTGGGCATCGCCGGCGACATCTGCATCTATACCAACCACAACGTCACCATCGAAGAGCTGTAGGAGCGCGCGTGCGCGCGACAGGTCATGCATGTCGCCTGCACGCAGGCTCCTACGCGCAAGCATCTGCATACTGGAAAGCCCACCATGTCCGAATTGACCCCTCGCGAAATCGTCAACGAACTGGACCGTTTCATCATCGGCCAGCACAACGCCAAGCGCGCGGTCGCGATCGCGCTGCGCGACCGCTGGCGCCGGATGCAGCTGGATCCCGCATTCCGCAACGAAGTCACGCCCAAGAACATCCTGATGATCGGGCCGACGGGCGTCGGCAAGACCGAAATCGCACGCCGCCTCGCCACGCTTGCCAAGGCGCCGTTCGTGAAAGTCGAAGCGACCAAGTTCACCGAAGTCGGCTACGTCGGCAAGGACGTCGATTCGATCGTGCGCGACCTCGCCGACGTGGCTTACAAGCTGACCCGTGACCAGGCCAAGGAGCGCGTGAAATCACAGGCCGAGGAACACGCCGACGAACGCATCCTCGATGCCCTGCTGCCGCGTCGTGAGCACAGCGGCGGCTGGGACCAGCAAGGCGACAACCAGATCGAAAGCGACTCCGGCACGCGCCAGAAGCTGCGCAAGCAGTTGCACGAAGGCGCACTGGATGAGCGTGAAATCGAGTTGGAATTCGCGATGAACGTGGGCGTCGAAATCATGGCGCCGCCCGGCATGGAGGAAATGTCGCAACAGTTGCGCTCGATGTTCCAGAGCATGGGCGGCAGCAAATCTCAAAAACGCAAGCTGAAGATCAAGGTCGCGCGCCCGCTGCTGGTTGACGAAGAAGCCGGCAAATTGCTGAACGATGACGAGCTGCGCACGCAGGCGATCGAGAACTGCGAGCAGAACGGCATCGTCTTCATCGACGAGATCGACAAGGTCGCGCAGCGCAGTGACTGGGGTGGTGCGGGCGTGTCGCGTGAAGGCGTGCAGCGCGACCTGCTGCCGCTGGTCGAAGGCTCGACCGTCTCGACCAAGTACGGCCAGGTCAAGACCGACCACGTGCTGTTCATCGCCTCGGGCGCGTTCTCGATGGCCAAGCCTTCCGACCTGATCCCGGAGCTGCAGGGCCGCCTGCCGATCCGGGTGGAACTGTCTGCGTTGTCGGTCAGGGACTTCGAGCGGATCCTGAAGGAGCCCCACAACGCGCTGACCAAGCAGTACGCCGCAATGCTGAATACCGAAGGCGTAACCCTGTCATTTACCGAGGACGGCATCGCCAAGCTGGCCGAGGTCGCGTTCAAGGTCAACGAGAGCACCGAGAACATCGGGGCCCGCCGCCTGCAGACCGTGATGGAGCGTCTGCTGGAAACGATCTCGTTCGAGGCTGCAGATAAAAACGGCGAAAAGTACGTGATCGACGCCGAATACGTGGATAAAAACCTCAAAGATCTGGCATCCAACGAAGATCTGTCGCGTTATATCCTGTGAGTGGTGTGGGCCGGGCAAGGCTTGTCCGGCTCGGCTAGAATGAAGCCATGGGCAAGGTTCTGAAATTCCAATCCGCGAGCCCCCGCCCGAAGCTGCGTGAAGCGATGCAGCGCGGTGAGCTGGTCCGCATCTGGCGAGGCGACCTCGAGGAAGGCAGCTTCTGCGGCTACCTTGCCGGTATCGGCAAGGAATGGCTGCTGTTGTGGGTGGTGGGCGACCAGATCAGCTTCGACGGTTTGTATGCGATGCGGCTGGCCGACATCACCGAAGTCGAAGTGCCGGACAGCCACGCCAAGTTCATCGGAAAAGCCCTGGCGGTGCGCAACATCCATCCGCGCCTGCCGCGCAATTTTCCGCTCGACGACATCACGCAGGTGGTACGTGCGACCGCGGAGTACGCCGCAGTGATGTGCGTGCATGTCGACACCGAGGAAGAACACGAAGTCTGCTATATCGGCCGACCGCTCGGCATCGAGGACGACGGCTTCACCCTGCAGGAAATCACCCCTGACGCCGAATGGCTGCGCGAGCCCTCGTTTTTCGGCTGGGACGAGATCTCCACGGTGAGCTTCGACGAACCCTACGCACAAGTGCTGGTGGACGTCGCCGGCCAACCGCCGCGGATCGATTTCACGGGTTCCGGGTTCGGCAGCGCACCTTGATGTGGTGATCGCAGCGCCGCTTGAAGCTACGTCAGGCGTGACCTTGTCGGACCACCGAAGGCCTGAATGGGTTTCACGATCCGGCTTGCCACCCCGCTTGGGTCCACCATCACCGCCGACACTGATCGCTTGACGGGGGTTCACGGGCGCTGCCTGCGCGTGCCGTACACTGACGGCTTTCCAGGGGATGTGACCGTCGGGTGGAAAAACTCGAGCCGGAGCCACGCGCGGACGAAGAACTGAACCCGCCCAGCCCGCGGAGCGTGTGGTTGCGCCGGATTGCCGGGCCACTGGTGTCGCTGGGCATGCTGGCGCTCGCGCTGTGGGCGCTGCACCTGCTGGCGCGCAACGTCACCTACCACGAGATCCGCCAGTACGTCGAAAGTGTGTCGCGCCCGCGCCTGGTGCTGGCGATCGCCCTGACCACGCTCGGCTTCGGGGTGATGTCGTTCTACGACCGCTTCGGCCTGGCCGCGATCGGCAAGTCGTTGCCGTGGAAGCAGGTCACCCTGATTTCCTTCATCAGCTACGCGTTCAGCAACGCGGTCGGCATGTCGTTGCTGGTATCCGGATCGATCCGCTACCGCTTCTATTTGCAGAACGGCCTCTCCACCAGCGAGATCGCCAGGCTGATCCTGTATTGCACGCTGAGCTTCTGGCTGGGCCTGCTGGCCCTGACCGGCGTGACCTTGCTGGTGGTGCCACTGCCGTCCGGGCTGCCGATCAGCAACTGGCGCGTCGCGATCGCCTGCGTGATGCTGGCGATCCCGCTGGCGTGGATCGCCGCCAGTTTCGTCCAGCGCCCGCTGAAAGTGTGGCGCTGGCACTTGCGCCTGCCTTCGCCCAAACATGCGATCCGGCAGGTGGCCGTGGGGGCGGTGGACTGGTGGCTCGCGGCGCTGGTGATGTACGTGCTGATGCCCGACAGCCTGAACGCGGGTTTCGGCCGCTTCCTCGCGATTTTCGTGGTGGCGCAGATTGCCGGCCTGATCAGCCATGTGCCGGGCGGCCTCGGCGTGTTCGAGGCGGTGATGCTGGCCGGCTTCGGCGCGACCGGCAACGCGCATCTCGCCGCGCCCATCCTCGGCTCGCTGGCGATGTTCCGCATCGTGTATTACCTGATGCCGCTGGGCGCGGCGACCGTATTGGTGCTGCAGCGTGAAACGCGCAGCCTGCGCCAGGCGTCGCTGTGGTCACCCTGGTTCACCGGCCTGCTGCCATCGTTTTTCGCCGGCCTGACCCTGGTGTCCGGCGCGGTGCTGCTGTTCTCAGGTGCGACCAGGGCGCTGCCCGAGCGCATGGCGATCCTGCGCAACATCCTGCCGCTGTCGGTGCTGGAAGTTTCGCACCTGCTCGCCAGCGTGATCGGCATGCTGCTGCTGATCCTGGCGCGCGGCCTGCAACGCCGGCTGGACGCCGCGTACTGGTTGACCCTGTTGTTGCTGGTGGCCGGCGCGGTGTTCTCGCTGCTCAAGGGCATCGACTTCGAGGAAGCCACCTTCCTGGGTTTGCTGGCCCTCGCGTTGCTGCCTGCGCACAAACTGTTCTATCGGCGCGCTTCACTGTTCAGCACGAACTTTTCGCCCGGCTGGATCGTGGCCATCCTCGCGATCTTCGGCTGCGCCGCATGGCTGGTCGTGTTCAGCCACAAGCACGTCGAATACAGCCACAGCCTGTGGTGGGAATTCAGTTTTCGCCACGGCGGCGCGCCCACCGCCTTGCGCGCCCTGGTCGCAGCGGCGGCGGCGGGACTGCTGTTCGCGCTGGCCAGCCTGATCCGGCCGCAAACGCCACGCCATGAACCACCCAGTGCCGCGGAACTCGAACGCGCACGCCCATTGATCCGCCGCTATCGCTCCGCCCAGGCGCACCTGGCGCTGATGGGCGACAAGCACCTGTTGTTCGGCCCGGCCGGCAAGGCGTTCGTGATGTACGACATCGAGGGCCGCAGCTGGGTCAGCATGGGCGACCCGATCGGCGAAGACGAAGATGCGCGCCGCGAACTGGTGTGGAACTTCATGGAACAGTGCGAGCGCGCCGGCGGCTGGCCGGTGTTCTACCAAGTGAGTCCGGCCGACCTCGACCTGTACCTCGAAGTCGGGATGAACCTCCTGAAGATTGGCGAGGAAGCCCGGGTGCAAATGGCGACGTTCAACCTCGACGGCAAGCCGAAGAAAAACCTGCGCAACACCGTCAACAAACTCGCCCGCGAGGGTTTGCGTCTCGAAATCATCCCCGCCGATGCGGTGATGCCCCTGCTGCCGCGGCTCAAGGCCATCTCCGATGCCTGGCTGGCGGACAAGCACGTGCGCGAGAAACGCTTCTCGCTGGGCGCTTTCGATCCGGAATACCTCAAGCGCACGCCAATGGCGCTGGTATGGCAGGGCGACACCCTGCTGGCGTTCGCCAACCTCTTTCTGACTGAAGCGAAGGAAGAGGCGTCGGTCGACCTGATGCGCCACGCACCATCCGCGCCCGCGGGCATCATGGATTTCCTGTTCGTCGAACTGATGCAGTGGGCCCGGCAGGAAGGCTATCGCTGGTTCAACCTCGGCATGGCTCCGCTGGCGGGGCTCACCGCCCGCCGCATGGCGCCACTGTGGAGCCGTTTCGGCGCACTGGTATTCGGCCGCGGTGAGCGCTTCTACAATTTCCAGGGCCTGAAGCGCTACAAGGACAAGTTCGATCCCGAATGGGAACCGCGCTACATGGCCGTGCCGGGCGGCATCGCGCTGCCCATGATCCTTGCCAATGTGGCCAGTCTCATTTCGGGAGGTCTGGCCGGAGTCGTGCGTCGATGAGCTTGTTGAAACGCGCCGGGTTCGCCTTGTCGATCGGAGTCTGCATGCTCATGTTGGGCGGCTGTGCGACGTTCTGGAATCCGTTCGCACGACCCGGCCTCGAACAATCCACCATCGTGCTCACGCCTGCACCGGGCGTGGCGGCGCCTGCCGGCGATGGCGACGTGCTCACCATCCTGTATTCGGGCGATGGTGGCTGGGCGGATCTGGACAAGCAGCTCGGCAACGCCTTCGTGGCGCGCGGCATCCCGGTGCTGGGCATCAATACCTTCAAGTATTTCTGGCGCAGCCGCGATCCGGGGGTGGCGGCGGCACAGCTCGATGCGCTGATGACGAAGTACGTCGACCAGTGGCACAAGCAACGCGTGTGGCTGGTGGGTTTCTCGTTCGGTGCCGACGTGCTGCCCACCATCATCGACAAGCTCAGTCCCGACAACCGCGCGCGCATCACCCAACTGGTGCTTCTCTCGCCCAGCCGTGACACCAGCTTCGAGATCCAGTTCGAGGGCTACATGGTCGCGCAGGGGCGCTTCAAGGCCTTCGTGAAAACCCTTTCCGAGAAATTCAACAAGGTGCCGCACTACCCGGCGCTGCCGCCCGTGGTCGCGCTGGGCCACCAGTTCCCGGTGGTCTGCTACTACGGACTGGATGACAAGGACGACAGCCTGTGCACCGAAGCCGGCCTGCCCGCGTGGATCAAGGTGTACGGCATGCCGGGCGGTCACCATTTCGACGAGGGCTACCAGGCATTGGCCACGCAAATGATCGAAGGACTGCCGGCCGGCGCCACGGCCGCCACGGAAACTTCCCGTCAGCACGTGACCGCGCAACCGCAAACCTTGCGGCCCGCCGCGACTGATTGATGTCAGCCTGCCCGCAATCCGGCATCGCTAAGATTGGCGCATGAGTACGCCCAAGCCCACCGACATCACCTTGCACAAGAAATCGCGCACGCTGGAAGTCGCGTTCGATTCCGGCGAGCACTTCGTGCTGCCCGCCGAATACCTGCGGGTGTATTCGCCGTCTGCCGAAGTACAGGGCCACGGCCCGGGCCAACAGGTGCTGGTGGCGGGCAAGCGCGAAGTCGGGATCATGGAAATCGAACCGGTCGGCAATTACGCGGTGCTGCTCAAGTTCACCGACGGCCACGCCACCGGCATCTATTCGTGGGACATCCTGCATGACCTGGGAATCAAGCAGGAAGCGAACTGGCAATCCTACGTCGAGGCGCTGGCCAAGAACAACCTCTCGCGCGATGCAGCGTCGCTGTATGGACACCAGGTGCCGATGCGGGGGCCGCGACCGCGCTGAAGCGGCGCGGCAAATTACACTCGGGGCATCCCATCACGCAAGGATGACCGCGATGCAACGCCCTTCGAAACGGTCGATCCTGATCGGCAGCGGTTTTTTTGTTGTCGGTTTCATTGTTGCCATCGGGCTGAGCTCGGGGCTCGTCGTCTGGCAGGCTCGGCAAAATTGGGGCGCCACGCAGGCCCACATCATTGGGGAGCTGACCCTGAACAACTCGCTGCTGGCCGCAGCGGACAAGTCCCCTGAAAAGCTCACGACCACGGTCATCTGGCTGGCGCAGCAAAACTCGGAGCTCGCCGCGGGCTTGTTCGGCAGCATGACGAAGTCGCATCAAGCCATGGTGTTGCGGCAATTCGCCCGCATGAATCAAAGCTCCACGCTGCGCGCCGACCGCAGCCCACGCGGCAATACCGCACTGCTGGCGCGACTCATGGTGCTGTGTTCACGCGAGTCGGCGAATCCGGGAGTCATACGTGTCGACACGGACACCACCTTGTTCGCCTCGATCCCCGACTGGGTGCTGGAACCCGGTGCCGAGCCCATCGCACCCGTCGCAAGGCCCGACGGCCCCATCAAACAGACCCCGCAAGTCCTGTCAGCCGAGCTCAAGCGGTGGACCGAGCTCCACCAATGGGTGATCGCCAATCGCGATTGCGTGGCGAAACTGGAAGCCACTCGCTGACTCGACACGCTCCTTGGCATCAGGAGGTAGTCGTGCTTGCCAGCACTGCCGCCCGCCGTGCCAGGCTCTCCTGCGGCCAGTATTTCTCCCGATCGTAATATTCGTGCATCGAGGGCACGCCTTCAGGCAGGATCACCCACGGTTGCCTGGACATCGTGAAGATGTGGATGTCGGGCGGAAAACGGTCGGGGTCATCCAGCGTGCCGACACGCACGAAGGCGAACCTTGGACCTGCGCCCGGGTAGTGGCTCCAGAGCGCGATGCGGCAATGCGGGCAACGCGCGATGTTCTGGCCCTTGCCGCTGGCGGAGGGCGTCATCACCATCCCGGGCTCGCCTTGCAGCAACTCGACGCATTCGGTTTCGATCAGTGCATTCAGCACGAACGCGCTGCCTGTCTCGCGCTGGCACCAGCGGCAATGGCAGCAGTGCACGAACATTGGCCTGCGGGTGAGCCGGTAGCGGATGCAGCGGCAATCGCAGCCGCCTTCGAAGGTTTCGGGTTGCGTGGTCATGGTTCGACTATCCAAGTACGAGTGCGTAGCCTCATCCGGCGCTTCGCGCCACCACGGAGCTCTTGGCCATGGACGGCGGCTCGCCCACGGGGAGAAGGGAAAAACGAATCGCCTGCACGCAGGCTCCTACGTGGCGGCAAACAGCGCGTTGAGATCATCCTCGTCGAAGGCCAGCTTGTCGCGCGTCCCGCCGCCTTCCAGCACGGCCTGCGCAAGTTCGGCTTTGCGTGCCTTCAGGTCTTCAATGCGTTCCTCGACGGTGTCGGCGCAGATCAGTCGATACACGAACACCGGCTTGTCCTGGCCGATGCGGTGCGCGCGATCGGCGGCCTGGGTTTCCGCCGCCGGATTCCACCACGGGTCGTAGTGGATCACGGTGTCGGCCGCGGTGAGGTTCAAGCCCACGCCGCCGGCCTTCAGCGACAGCAGGAACAACGGCACTTCGCCATCCTGGAACTTGCGCACCGGTTCGGCGCGGTCGCGGGTGTCGCCGGTCAGCGTGACGTATTTCAGGTGCCGGCGGTTCAACTCGCGCGCGATCAACGCCAGCATTTCGGTGAACTGCGAGAACAGCAGCACGCGCCGGCCTTCGCTCAGGAGATCCGGCAGCATGTCCATCAGCAGTTCCATCTTCGCCGACTCGCGCACGCCGCGCGCGGACTCGAGCTTCACGAGGCGCGGATCGCAGCAGGTCTGGCGCAGTTTCAGCAACGCATCCAGCACGATGATGCCGCTGTGCTCGATGCCGCGCTGGCGCACCACTTCGCGCACTTCCTCGCCCAGCGAAATGCGCAGCGCGTCATACAGCTCGCGCTGCTTGCCCGACAGCACCACGCGGCGCGCAATCTCCGTCTTGGCCGGCAATTCCGTGACCACCTGCGCCTTGGTGCGACGCAGGATGAACGGCGCGATCCGGTGATTGAGTCGCGCCTGGCAATCGGCATCGGCCTGGCGCTCGATTGGAATGCGGTAGTGGCGGCGGAACGAACCTTCGTCGCCCAGCAGCCCCGGCACCGCGAGGTCGACCTGCGACCACAATTCGCCAAGGTGGTTTTCCAGCGGCGTGCCGGTCATGCAGATGCGGCGGCGTGATGCGATCGACAGCAGCGCACGCCGCGCCTGGGTGCGCGGATTCTTGACCTGCTGCGCCTCGTCCAGCACCACCAGCGCGAACGGCTGCTCGCGCAGCACCGCGAGATCGCGCGGCAGCAACGCATAACTGGTGAGGATCACGTCGTGGCCGGCCAGCCGGTCGAAACTCTTGACGCGTTCGGGCCCGTGCAGGGTCAGCACCTTCAGCGACGGTGCGAAGCGCGCGGTTTCCGACTGCCAGTTCGGAATCAGGCTGGTAGGCGCAACGATCAACGCGGGCTGCGTCAAGGCCGAGTTCTGTTTCAGCGCAAGAATGTGCGCAAGCATCTGCACCGTTTTGCCGAGACCCATGTCGTCGGCCAGCACGCCGCCCAAACCGGCATCAGCCAGCGCGTTCAGCCAGCGCAGGCCTTCGCGCTGGTACGGACGCAATTCACCCACCAGACCCTCAGGCACCGCATCGGACGCCTTCGCCGCCGCTTCGCGCAGACGCGTGGTGAATCCGGTGAGATCCTTCGGCGCATCCAGCTTGCCGTTCTTGGGCAGCGCACCTTCGAATTCCTCCAGCCGCCCTGCCTGCACGCGCGGCAGGCGCAACGTGGCACGCGGATGCGCGAGGTATTCGGCCAGCGGCGCCAGCAATTTCCTGAGTGTCGCCAACGGCACCGCGACGCGGCGGCGGTCATCCACCGGCGCGTACCAGACCGCGTCGGCCGTTTCGTTCTCGGGCGGCACCAGCGACAGCGTGTGTTCGGCCAGGGCCCGCGCCACCGTCGGCAGCAGGTTGACGCGCTTGCCCTCGACCTCGATACCCATTTCGAACTCGAACGCCTCACCGCCCTCATCAGCCTTGGCCACGCCGTACCAGCGCGGCGGTCCTTCCAGCACCTCGAACGGGAAGCTGGACGCGTATTCGACCACGATGCCGTCGTGCTCGAGCTTTTCGCGCAGGCCCAGCCAGCGCGCCGGCGTGTTGACCTCCAATGCGCCGGCGTAACCCTTGCCGGGAAACACCCAGGCGTCTTCCGGCAACGCGTCGGCCATGTCCCACGGCAGGCCTTCGCAATCGACCGCGGGCGCGAGTCCGAAGGCCTCCATGCGCTCCATCATCGCCAGTTCCTCGGCGCGCTTGCGCACGATCTCGATCAGCTTGCCGTTGCGCACGCGCCGCACCGTGGCCTCGCCGCCACGGCCGGGCAGGCGCTCACCGCCGTAGTCGAACGCCAGCCGCGCATAGGCGAGCGGCGGCGTACCCGCGCCGATGCGCGCGTGCCGGGTGAGGGCCTGGAAAATCATCACCGGCTTGGGGGCGAAACCGGAACGCTGCACCGGCGCGAATGCCTGCGGCACCGGGATGTGCGCGGCCCAGGGCGACGCGGCGACGCGCTCGGCCAGCGCAGTCGCGTGCTCGGGCGCCAGCGGCGGCGCGTCGATCAGCGCCATTTCGGCGGCCTCGCCGTCCAGCGGTCCCAACTCGGCGCTTTCCGGGTCGAGGTACCACAACCCGCCGACCCGCAGCAGGCGCTGGTTGGCGGGAAGCCGGGGCAACAGGCGCTGGCGGCCATCCCGTTCGAGCTGCCAGTCCCACTCCAGCGGACGCGGCTTGCCGAGGCCGAGACGCAGGCCGGCGACGCCACCCAAGAGGCTGGGCACATGTTCGAGCAACTCGCGCAACAGGACGTCGCCGAACGCTCCGCACAGGTGGGCGTAACTGCGGCCCTTGCGCTGGGTCTGCGGCAGCCCCAGCACGCTCGCCGCGAGGCGCACTTCGGCCTCGGGCAACGCGACGTGCAACAGCTGCTTCGAATCCAGCGGCACGGCACGACCCAAGCGACCCTTGGCCACGGTTTCCAGCAGCACGGGCGCGACTTCGATGCGCGCCAGCGGCAATTCGTCGTGCACCAGTTCCAGCAGGAAGCCCAGCGTCGCCGCGTGGGCGTCGCTGGTGCCGTTGGCGTTTGCCGTCAGCAGGCGCGCCCACTCGGCCGGCAACGGCGTGGCAACTGCCTTCGCCGTGGCGCGCGGAACCGGTGCTTCGTCCTGGCTGCTGCGGTGTTGCATGCGCGTCCGATCCTGCGCTTAAAAGGCTCAAGCATAGCGCATGTCGTGCGATCGTCCCGGGGCGCCGTGTTCTGAAGCACAAGGCAAGCATCCATGGCAAGGAGCATCACGCTCCAGGACGGCCATCCATGGCTGACTTGCAAGTATCTGTACGCTCGCCCCTGAGCGCTGCACCACGTGGTCTTCAGGGCACTGCAAGGTATTCGCCCGCCAGAACACCAGAACGATTTTTCACATTTTGGTCGCGACCACGGTCGCTCCTACAACGGCCAATGTGGTAGGAGCCTGCGCGCAGGCGAACGCCCGGGCAGGCGCCGCGAGCTTTCAGGCGAACAGGTTTGCCGGATACTCCGGCTTGCGCTCGCGCGCGAGCAGGGACTGCAGCGCCGCGGTCGGTGTCATTTCGCCATGCAGCACTTTCTGGACATGGTGCGAAATGGGCAGGTCGAGAGCGTGGCGGTTGGCCAACCGCATCACTTCATCGGCGGTGACGGCACCTTCGACAACCTGGCCGATGTCGGCCAGCGCCTGCTGCAATGGCACCCCTTGGCCCAGCGCGAATCCGAAGCGGTAATTGCGCGACAACTGCCCGGTGCAGGTGAGCACCAGATCGCCGAGGCCGGCCAAGCCCATCAGGGTCTGCGGCTGCGCACCCAGCGCGGCACCCAGGCGCAGCATCTCGTTCATGCCGCGGGTGATCAGCCCGGCGCGTGCGTTTAAGCCCAACTGCATGCCGTCGGCAACGCCGGTCGCCACCGCCAGCACGTTCTTCATCGCACCGCCAAGCTCCGCGCCCAGCATGTCGTTGCCGGTGTACGCGCGGAATGCATTGCCGTGCAGGAGTTCGGCCACGCGGTGTGCGAACGCGTCGTCATCCGAATGCACGGTGACCGCAGTTGGCATGCCGGCCGCGACCTCGCGTGCAAACGACGGTCCGGTCACGACCGCGGCAGGTGTGCCAGGCAGGCGTTCGGCCACCAGTTCATGCAGGAAGCGCCCGGTGCCGGGCTCGAAGCCCTTGGTGGCCCAGGCATACCCGGCATGTTTCGGCAGCAGCGGTGCCGCCTCATCCAGCATCGCGTGGAAGGCGTGGCTGGGTACGGCCACCAGTGCGACATCGACATCGCGCAGCGCTTCCGGCAGATCCGGCACGCAAACCAGCCCTGCCGGCAATGGCACGTCCGGCAGGTAATGCTGGTTGCGGTGTTCCGCCGCGATCCGCGTCAAGGCGCCGGCGTCACGTCCCCACAGGCGGGTCGCGACGCCGTTGCCGCACAACAGGGCGGCCAGCGCGGTGCCCCACGAGCCGGCGCCGAGGACGGCAACCGTCGCGCGAGACATCGTCTTAGGCGTTCAGCGCCGGCTTGGCGTCGCCGAGACCGATCTGCCCCTGCTGCTGGCGCTGCTGTTCGGCGTACAGGGCGTCGAAGTTGATCGGCTGCAGCAGCAACGGCGGGAAACCGCCGTTCAGGACCAGGTCGGAAATGACTTGGCGCGCATACGGGAACAGCACGTTCGGGCAGTAGGTGGCCAGCACCACCGCAAGATTCTGCTGGTCGAAGCCCGTGAACGAAAACACGCCGGCCTGATGCACCTCGGCCAGGTAGGCGGTGCGCTCGTTCAGGGTGCAGGTGACCGTCAGGGTCAGCACCACTTCGTAGTTGTCGCCCTCGATCGGGCTGGCCTTGTGGCTGAGGTTCAACTGCACCTGCGGCTGGCCCTCTTCCTGGAACACCTTGGGCGCATTCGGGACCTCGAACGAGACGTCGCGCGAATAGATCTTCTGCAGCGCCATCTGCATCTGGGGGGCGGCTTGGCCGTTGCTCAGGGCCGGGATCTCTTCTGCCATGTTCTTGCAAGCTCCACTGGGAAAGGGTCAAAGGGTGGGAATTGTCCCACACCGCAAGCCTTCATGCACGCCTTCTGATTGCCCCGAAACCCGGTGCCTGCTACATTACGCGGCTGTCTTCCAGCCGGCCCGGCCTTCCGGGCGCCACGCAGCGCGATGCGGGGCCGACGCGGCACGCCGACGCCTCGCGCAAGTTCCAAAGTCGGGCCGAACTTCCGCAGGCCATGCGGATCACCATGAGGAGAATGCCATGGCACGTGTATGCCAAGTCACCGGTAAAGCCGCGAGCACCGGCAACAATGTCTCGCACGCCAACAACAAGACCCGCCGCCGCTGGCTGCCCAACCTGCACGAACGCAAGTTCTGGGTCGCGAGCGAGAACCGCTGGGTGAAACTGCGCGTGTCCGGCAAGGCCCTGCGCACCATCGACAAGAACGGCATCGACGCCGTGCTCGCCGACCTGCGCAAGAACGGACAAAAGGTGTAAGGAGAATCCTCATGGCAAGCAAACGCGACAAGATCCGCCTGGTGTCCTCGGCCGGCACCGGCCATTTCTACACCACCGACAAGAACAAGAAGAACACCCCGGACAAGATGGAGGTCAAGAAATACGACCCCGTCGTCCGCAAGCACGTGGTCTACAAGGAAGGCAAGATCAAGTGAAGTCAGGATGACTTCACCCCGTGCAGGCCATGGATGGCCGGTGACACGGGGTCCAGTTCCTTTCGCACGCAGTGCGTGCTTTTGCCGATGCGTCATCCCGGCGAAAGCCGAACTGCAGAGGCAGGATGCCGGGACGAACGTCGGCGCAGCCGACAGCCCAAAGGGCGAGCGCAGGGATGGCGCGAGTATATCCAGTGAAACAATTTCGAACCCGCCGAATGGCGGGTTCGCTTTTTTGTTGGAGGCACCCGGGACACGCACATGACGTGCGTTGGTCCGGAGAAACCGTTTACTACCATGTCACGCGGAATTCCCATTGCGCTATTCACGCAGCTCGCGAGCCGGTGTGGTTCGTGGCATCGCTGACAAATTTGGTGCGCCATTCTTCTGTGACGCGGTCGGCCTGGCGGACAATCAGCGGCATCGACAACTTTGCAGCAGGGTCATGTCTTACGTCCAAGTGAGTCTTGACTGCGCTCACCACTTGTCGCGGAGTGCAACACAATTGCTCGTAGTAGACGCGAAGAGGCGTAACGCCCCACTTCTCGAACAACCGTTCCCACACCGCCATCTGACTGCAGATGGACACTAGGCAGGATTGGATACGCTTGAAATCATAATCTGGCGTTTTCGCGGCGCGGACTCCACCGAACCACGCATTGGTGCGTTGCGCGCGATAATACGAAATGGCCTGCCCAACCAAATCTTTGCGGGTAAGGTATACAACGTGGGTTGGGGCGAACCTCGAAAGAAATTCCGGGTACCGGCTCGCTAAAACTCTCAGGTTGCAAACGAATATTTTGCAACCAAATACACCGTTAGACGAAGTCCGAAGCTGCTGCAGGTTTCTCCAATAGCATGATATCTGCGCCGAGTCTTTTGGCCTAGCATCTTTGCCCGGCTCATAACCAAACCGCCGCAGCAAGCCTGCCGCCAGCCCGAAGTTGAGGTATTCCAGTGGTGCGCCCAATTGCCCGGATTGCCACAATCGAGTTGAACAAAGCGTACTCCCAGACCGCGGCATTGTCGCCAGAATATAGCGCCGACTCGGCGACGCATGATAAGTGAAGAAATCCATCTCTTTGTCGTACATAGTCACAGCGAAATGCCGAACCCCGCTTTTCGGAGCAGACGCTTCGCGATCGCCGTTACCAGCACTCGTACTCCCGACCATGTTTCGTAGCAAGCTGGTCATCGACACGCAGGATCAGTCAATCGTGCACCGCTCACTCACTGGGCAGCTCGTCGAGAAACTCAACGTTTACCGGTACCCGGCAACGTGGAGGCTCATGGCCATATTTCGACACATATAGCTTGTTCTCAAGGGTTCCTTTTGAATACGTGGGCAAGGCCCTGCACTCACTCAGAGGCAAACTCGACATGAGCTTACTCAACACGTCGCGGATCTTTGGGTTGAAATCTAACTTGTCCTTGAAGAAGACCGTGACGGTGGACAGCTGGCACTTCGAGCCGAAATGTTTCTTAAAAGCAGCAGCATCGCCAATTTCCTTGGGTGCAAGGGCGCTACAATTGTTACCAACAATGGCTGCCGCAACTATGTTGGTTTTGTGTATGGGTGTTACAAACGCTGTGACAGGCCCGCTCCCCCCCGTGAAAAACGCATACACCCGAAAATGCCCTTCAAGCATTGTGCCTCTACTATATTCGCCTGCAGCTGGACCGCCGAAAAACTGCGTGGAAATCAATGCCCACTCTTCAGGCGGCACAGTAGGGCGAGCCACAGCCACATCCTGATGGGGTAACGGAGTATTTGACTGCGAAACGTAAGCACCCACGGTATTTCCGAAAAACTGGTGTACTGACTGGATTAGTTCACTCATAAATGTTTGATTTTGTTCCCAAGACCAACCGCCCGTATATTTCTCCCATGTGATCTGCGCATACCCATGAGAAATGCCAATGCCCGATATGGCCAATGCTAAGAGCAGAGATAGGGTTACTTTACGCATGGCGTACTCACTTTTTTATTGAGTGAAACTGGAATTGGCCGGATTCAAAACTGTCAGGAAGAGGGGCAATTGCCTGTTGTGTCATCTA
>JAFEDX010000033.1 GCA_018241365.1 Pseudomonadota bacterium | reverse complement strand
CCCATTGTCCAATATTCCCCACTGCTGCCTCCCGTAGGAGTCTGGGCCGTGTCTCAGTCCCAGTGTGGCTGATCATCCTCTCAGACCAGCTACGGATCGTCGCCTTGGTGGGCTTTTACCCCGCCAACTAGCTAATCCGGCATCGGCTCATCCAATCGCGCGAGGCCTTACGGTCCCCCGCTTTCACCTCTCGGTCGTATGCGGTATTAGTCCGGGTTTCCCCGGGTTATCCCCCACGACTGGGCAAATTCCGATGCATTCCTCACCCGTCCGCCACTCGCCATCAAGATGTATTGCTACACCTCATGCTGCCGTTCGACTTGCATGTGTTAGGCATGCCGCCAGCGTTCAATCTGAGCCAGGATCAAACTCTTCACTTGAAGTTTCCGACAACCCGAAGGCTGTCAATTTTGAGAGAGTCCGAACCCTGAACTCCAATAATTCATCGCTGAATCACTAAGGTTCAAAGGTTGGACGTCTTGCATCGATGAACTTTCGTCCACCTGCAAGCCGCCCACACAAGTCACCTGTGCACACTGTCAAGGAGCTTCGCGGTGCGCAGCCTTCTCGCTGCGCGTCGCGCGACATTTCGTCTCGCGAGCCGCCCATTGTAGCTAGGTTTCCGTGCCTGTCAACAACCTTCAGGAAAAGTTTTGGCTGCCCGGGACTCCCGCCTTGACGCTTTCTGTCACGCGGGCCGACAAGGATAGCGAGATCCGCCCACGTTGGGAAGTGGCCACGCCGGAACCGCGCTAGACTGCGGCTTTCCGCGATCCGGGACCGACCGTATGCACGCTGCTTCGTGGTTCCTTGCACCCGCATTGGCGTTGGCGCTGACCTGCGCAGCGTGCTCGGCGGCGCCTGTCGCGCCGGTGAACGACGCTCCCGGCATCACGCTGCGCGGCCAGCACTTCAGTGTGGAGGTGGCCACGACTCCCGCAGAGCAGGAGCACGGCCTGATGGACCGTTCCTCGATGCCGGCCGATCACGGGATGCTGTTCGTGTTCCCGAGCGCACAGCCACTGACGTTCTGGATGAAGAACACGCTGATCCCGCTGGACATGCTGTTCTTCGACGACGCACACAAGCTGGTAGCGATCCAGGCCAACGCGCAACCCTGCAAGGCCGATCCGTGCAAGCTGTATCCGAGCAACGTGCCCGCGCGTTACGTGCTTGAGCTCAATGCAGGCACTGCAGCGAAACTTGGCGTGCGCAAGGGCGACATCATCGACTTTTCCAACCTGTCGTCTTCGGCGACCCAGTGAAACGCGCCATCGTCGCCGTGCATGCACACGAAATTGCCAGGCAGCGGCACCAGCGCTCCCGGCAATCCCTCGTCGAACCAGCGATCATCGAACGGAACGAACTCGCGCACCTGGTTTCCTTGCCCTGATCACGCTGCCATCCAAGCACGCGCGCGTGAATCCCGCATGACCCAAATCGGGCAATGCCATGGCGATCAACGGCCGATCTCGATCATTTCGAAATCATCCTTGGTGACGCCACAGTCGGGGCACGTCCAGGTATCGGGAAGGTCCTCCCAGCGCGTGCCAGGCGCGATGCCCTCTTCAGGCAGGCCGGCTTCCTCGTCGTAGATGAAGCCGCACACCACGCACATGAATTTGCGGTAGACGACGACGGATTCAATGGAAGCATTCATGGGAGTGACGCAAACGAAGTTGTCGCGTATTGTCGCAAGTTGCGCGCCTGCATGAAAGCGACACCTTGACCTGCATCAAGCCCTGCCTCCGATGAACCCGACCCCCCTTCGCCGCAATCCCATGCCGGATCGCGGCCTGTACGCCATCACCGACGGACCGCGTGAAGACCTGCGCGAAGCCGTGCGCGCCGCACTGGAAGGTGGCGCAAGACTGCTCCAGTATCGCGACAAGACCCGCGACTACCACCGCCGCACGGGCGAGGTGCAGGCGCTGGCCGCATTGAGCAAAGAATTCGGCGCGCCGCTGATCATCAACGACGACGTGGAACTCGCCCGCGCCAGCCACGCGGCCGGCGTGCATCTCGGTGAAGACGACGCCGGGATCGCCGAAGCACGCAAGATCCTGGGCGACCAGGCAATCATCGGCGTATCGTGCTACGACTCCTTGCAGCGCGCTCGCGATGCCGCCAGGGCGGGGGCGGATTATCTGGCCTTCGGAGCGTTCTTTCCGACCGCCACCAAGCGGGTGACCCGCCACGCACCGCCATCACTGCTGCACGATGCACGCCAGTTTGGCCTGCCGCTGGTGGCGATTGGCGGCATCACCCCCGACAATGGCGGTTCGCTCGTCGCAGCCGGCGCGGATTTCCTCGCAATCGTCTCGGGCGTGTTCGGTGCGCGCGACATCAGCGACGCTGCGCGGCGCTATACAAAGCTCTTTGCCACGGATTGACGCGGATTGGCACCGACAAGGGTGCTGCAAATTTTGCTTGATCCGTGCGCATCAGTGAAAATCCGCGGTCATGCTTTTCGCTCTTTCATGAGTTCCCCATGCCAAGCAATCACGAACTCTTCCAACGCGCCTTGAACATCCTTCCCGGCGGCGTCGATTCCCCGGTGCGGGCCTTCAAGTCGGTCGGCGGCGATCCGTTCATCGCCGCGCGCGCGGACGGCCCGCACCTGTGGGACGTCGAGGGCAAGCGCTACATCGATTACGTCGGTTCATGGGGCCCGATGATCGCGGGACACAACCACCCGTACGTGCGCGAAGCGGTGGAACGCGCGGTGCGCAATGGGCTGTCCTACGGCGTGCCCTGCGCCGCCGAGGGCGAGCTGGCCGAGGCAATCCATGCATTGATGCCATCAATGGAAATGCTGCGCTTCGTGAACTCGGGCACCGAAGCCACGATGTCGGCGCTGCGCCTTGCACGCGGCGCGACCGGCCGCGATCGGTTCGTGAAGTTCGAAGGCTGCTATCACGGCCACGGCGATTCGTTCCTCGTGAAGGCGGGCTCGGGTGCGCTCACCCTGGGCGTGCCTGATTCCCCGGGCGTCCCCAAGGCGCTCGCCGACCTCACGATCACCCTGCCCTACAACGACATCGACGCCGCACGCGCGTTGTTCGACGAAATGGGCAAGACCATCGCCTGCGTGATCGTGGAACCCGTCGCCGGCAACATGAACTGCGTACCGCCGCGCCCGGGATTCCTGCAAACGCTGCGCGAGCTATGCACGCGGGACGGCGCGCTGCTGATCTTCGATGAAGTGATGACCGGTTTCCGCGTCGCACTCGGCGGTGCGCAATCGCTGTACGCGATCACGCCCGACTTGACCACGCTCGGCAAGGTCATCGGCGGCGGCATGCCGGTCGGCGCGTACGGCGGTCGCCGGGATTTGATGGAGCAAATCGCACCGGCCGGCCCGATCTACCAGGCGGGTACGCTGTCCGGCAATCCGGTGGCGATGGCGGCGGGACTTGCGATGCTGGATCTGGTGCGTGAACCGGGCTTCCACGAGCGACTCGCGCTCAAGACCCAGGCACTGTGCGACGGTCTGGCCGCCTGCGCCCGCGAAACCGGAGTGCCGTTTTCCGTCAACCGCGTGGGCGGGATGTTCGGGATCTTCTTCACCGCGGACAAGGTGGAATCTTTCGCGCAGGCGACTGACTGCAACGGCGCGGCGTTCCGCCGGTTCTTCCACGCGATGCTGGAGCGCGGCGTGTACTTCGCACCCAGTCCGTTCGAGGCCGGCTTCATGTCGACGGCGCACACGGACCAGGACATCGCCGACACCCTGGATGCCGCGCGCGCGGCGTTCACCACGGCACGAGCCTGAAGCAACGCCCTACCAGATCCCGACGTTCGGCATCGAGGCCCACGGCTCCGCAGGCGGCAACCGCTCGCCCTGCTGCAACAGTTCGATCGAGATCAGGTCGGGCGAGCGCACGAACGCCATGTGGCCATCGCGCGGTGGGCGGTTGATGGTCACGCCCAACGCCTGCAGGTGCGCGCAGGTCGCGTAGATGTCGTCCACGCGGAACGCGAGATGCCCGAAATTGCGCGCCGAGCCGTAATCCTCGCTGGAATCCCAGTTGTGTGTCAGCTCGACTTCCGCCTCCGGGCTGTCCGGCGCCGACAGGAATACGAGCGTGAACCTGCCTTCGGGCACGTCCTTGCGACGCACTTCACGCAGACCCAATCCGTCGCAGTAGAAACGCAGCGAGGCAGCCAGGTCACGCACGCGCACCATGCTGTGCAGGTATTGCATGATTCCTCCTCGTGGTCGCGCCACGCATTGCGGTATCGGCTATCGTGGACGGCTCCCATGGCCACATGCAAGCCCGGAGACAACGATGACGCACAAGTTCGACACGCTGGCGGTGCACGCCGGCGCGGAACCTGATCCCACAACCGGCGCGGTCGCGCCACCGATCCAGCTTTCGACCACGTTCGTGCACGACAACGCGGCGGGGTTCAGCTACCAGCGCGACGAGCACCCGACCCAGCAGCGCCTCGAAACCGCACTGGCAGCGCTGGAAGGCGGCGAGCGTGCGCTGGCATTCGCTTCGGGCATGGCGGCGGTTGCCGCGATGCTGGACACCCTGCAACGCGGGCAACGCCTGGTCATGCCCGAAGACTGCTATGTCGGCACGCGCGGCTACGCCACGGACGTCCTGCCCGAGCGCGGCGTGGAAGTCACGACGGTGGACACGACCGACCTTGACGCGGTACGTGCAGCCTGTCGCAACGGTGCCACCTTGCTGTGGACGGAATCCCCCTCCAACCCGCGCATGCAGGTAAGCGATCTCGCCGCGCTTGCGGAAATTGCCCACGCAAGCGGCGCCCGCTTCGTGTGCGACAACACCTTTGCAACGCCGGTGCTGCAACGCCCGTTGGCGCTTGGCGCGGACGTGGTGATGCATTCCACCACCAAATATTTCGGTGGCCACAGCGACGTGCTGGGTGGTGCGCTGGTGTTCGCGCGCAACGACGAATTCGCGCAACGCGTCGCGGCACGCAGGCTTCTGACCGGCGCGATCCTGTCACCGTTCAGCGCCTGGCTGACCCTGCGCGGCTGCCGCTCGTTGCCGGCGCGGATGGCGCTGCATTGCGCCAATGCGCGCAAGCTCGCGTCCTTCCTTGCAATACATCCGGCCGTCGAGCGCGTGCATTACCCCGGCTTGCCCGATCATCCGGGCCATGCGGTCGCGGCAAGGCAAATGCGCGACTTCGGCGCGATGCTCAGCGTGGAGGTGCGCGGTGGTTACGATGCGGCGTTCGCATTCGCCCGCAGGACAACCATCTTCACCAACGCGACTTCGCTGGGCGGCTGCGAATCGCTGATCGAACACCGCGCTTCCAGTGAAGGCGCACACACCCACTCGCCGCCAGGGCTGGTACGGATGTCGATTGGATTGGAGGACGCCGACGACCTGATCGAGGATCTGCAACAGGCGCTGAGCACGACTGCCCCGCGCTGATCATTTCGCCCCAGGAACTGTCGCGACCAACTCGGCAAGGACTGCCGAGTTGAACGCCGCAGGCGGCCCGCAGGGCTGGCCACATGGATGTGGCCAGTAATGCAGCAGGTTATTTTGGCCCAATCCTGAACCGACACGCAGGTGCGCCATGCAGCATGCATTGGGTGCGTTGCACCGGCCTGCCCGTGGCAGCGCTCATGAAAGCGAGATCGAACTTGCACACGTCGGGATGCGTGCGCGCCAGCGAATGGAATACGCAATTCCACGCTTCCACCTCGGTGTGGCCATCGGTCTCGACGACCTGCGCTTCGTAACCCAGCGTATCCAGTTGCTCGGCCAGCAGGCGCGTGGCCTCGGCCGGATCGGCCGCCGTCGCGACCCGCGCCGCGGCATTCTTGCCGAGCCGGTTGCCCATCTCGGTCAGCATGTCCTGCACGGCGCCGACTCCAGCGTGTTCGTACAGGTATTCCAGCATGCCATCCGCGATCAGCGCGTAGTTGCGTGGAAACAATTCACGGCCCGCCGGCAGCAGCACGAAGCAGGCGCGCGGACGCCCGCCGCTCGCGATCGACTCGCCATGCGCGACGAAGCCCTGCGCCATCAACGCGGCCAGGTGTTGCCTGACCGCGTTGTGGGTGACGCCCAGTGCATGACACAAATCCTCCACGGTCACACCCTGCGGCGACAGCAACAAGCGTCGCAACAATTTCCGTTGGGTACTGCCCAACTGCCGCAGGGCGTTCGCGTGCTTCATGGTGTCAGTCGGCCTTGTTCGGGAACTGCTTGGCTATCCCGCCTGCCAACGCATCGGCGATGGTATTGGCGTGTTCTTCCATGTGTGCCCAGGTCTGCGCCTGTTCGGCCTTGGGCGCATTCGACATCATTTCATCGACCTGCATCTTGTGGTCGTTGACGTGTTCCAGCCACAAGCCATCGACGGTCTGTTCCGGCAGGTTCGGATTCGCGCTGGCAAGGAACTTCGCGATCTCGCCACCGTTGGTGGTCAGGTCCTGCATCGCCTTCTGCTCGGCCGCGGCATCATGCGCATGCGCGGCATCGGTCAACGCCTTGACGCCACCCCAGTGTCCGGCCAGCAGCTTGAGGAACGCATCGCCACCGGCCTTGCCGTAAAAGCCGGCCACGGCGTTGGCAATGTCCTTGGCATTGGCCACGACCGCATCCGCGGCTTTCTTCTCGCCAGCCTTGTTGTTGGCGTGCACGGCCAACGCGTAATCACGCGTGGCCACGATGTGGCCGTGCAACAGCGAACGCATCGCGGCGTGCAGTTTCGGTGCGGCGGGGGCTGCTGCCGGCGCGGAAGCGGCGGGCGCGGATTGTGGCGCATTAGCCAATGCGACAGGTGCAGTAGCGGCCATGGCAATGCCCAGCGCAAGCGCACAGGCAATCGTAAGCGGTTTCATGATGTTCTCCTGATGGTTGGTCGCCTATTGGCGACTTGTCCATTGTGGAGTTTTAATACATATAGTAAATGTATTTATGTGTAAAGCCCTAGGAAAAAGAAAGATTCCACCGCCGACGTGGCGTGCCGGACCGTGGATGGCAAAAATTATGGTTTCTGGAAGCGCGGCACGGCGTCGCGCAAGGCCGCCAGGCGTTCCATCGGATCGGTCAACTCCAGCAGATGCTGGCGCTCCAGGTCGCCCAGCGGCAGCAGCTCGGCCAGGCGAAACCCCACCCAGCTGGCATCGTCGTAACGTTCGCGTGGACCGTTGCGCCACGCCAGACCGGCCTGTTCAGCCAGCCTTTCCAGGATCGTGGGCAGCAGGGAAAACTCGACCGGCACCGGCACGCCGGGTTCATCCGGCCATTCCCGCACATCGCCGATGACGAGTCCGTTGTTGCGGATGCGCGACTTTTGCACCCGGAAACGCGCGCCACCCGTGACGCTGATTCCAAGCAGGCCATCGGGCATGGTGTCGAAATCGACGATGCGCGCTAGCGTGCCGACCGCGGCAGGCGATGCGGGTTCGCCCGTCTCATTCCCTTCCATGATCAGGCAGACGCCGAATACGCCATCACCACGCGCGCATTCGCGCAGCATGTCGAGATAGCGCGCCTCGAAGATGCGCAGGCCCAGCGTGCTGCCGGGGAACAGCACGGCATTCAGCGGGAACAACGGAAGCTCGCGGCGTCTCACGCGCCAAGTCTAGTGGGCGCGCAGCGCCTCCAGAAACCGTCGCGGCGCGTTCTCGAAGCCACCATTGGACATGAACACCACGTGGTCGCCGGGGCGCGCTTCGGCGGCCAAGGCTTCGACCAGACCTGGTACCGACGCCGCCGTGGTGCCACGCCCTGACAAGGCATCGGTGACGCGATGCGCATCCCATGGCAGTTGCGGGCGCTGCAGCAGCACCACCCTGTCGGCATCGGCCAGCGAAGGCGCCAGCAGTGCGGCATGCGCCCCCGCGCGCATGGAATTGGAGCGCGGCTCCAGCGCCACCAGGATGCGTGCCTTGCCGACCTTCGCACGCAATCCGGCCAGCGTGGTGGCGATTGCGGTCGGGTGGTGGGCGAAGTCGTCATACACGTGCACGCCAGCCACCTCGCCCAGCGGCTCCATCCGGCGCTTGACGCTCTGGAACGTGGCAAACGCCGGCAACAACGACTGCGGATCGACACCTGCGGCATGCGCCGCAGCCAGCGCCGCCAGCGCGTTCATCACATTGTGGCGGCCGGTGAGGTTCCAGTGCACATCGCCGACCGTGGCCCCGTTGTGCGTGATCGCGAATGCCGAGCCGTCCGCGGCGAGCAGGCGCACACGCCAATTTCCCGCATCGATGCCGAACGTTTCCACCGGCGTCCAGCAGCCCATCGCCAGCACTTCGGCGAGGCGCGCATCCTCGGCGTTGACGATCAGCCGCCCGTTGCCGGGCACGGTACGCACCAGGTGGTGGAACTGACGCTGGATCGCCGCGACATCCGGGAAGATGTCGGCGTGGTCGTACTCCAGGTTGTTGAGGATCGCGATGCGCGGACGGTAGTGCACGAACTTCGAGCGTTTGTCGAAGAACGCGGTGTCGTATTCGTCGGCCTCGATCACGAATGCCCTGCCGCCCCCGTTGCGCGCAGACACGCCGAAATTCTCCGGCACGCCGCCGATCAGGAATCCTGGCGCCAGCCCCGCCGAATCAAGCAGGTGCGCGAGCAAGCTGGTGGTGGTGGTCTTGCCGTGGGTGCCGGCGATCGCCAGCACCTCGCGTCCGCGCAGCACGTGCTCGCCCAGCCACTGCGGCCCGGACACATAAGGGAGTTGGGCATCCAGCATGTATTCGATGGAAGGATTCCCGCGCGACAACGCGTTGCCGACCACGACCAGGTCGGGCGCGGGCTGCAGGTGTTCGGCCGACCAGCCTTCCTGCAAAGTGATGCCAAGCGCACGCAACTGGTCGCTCATCGGCGGGTACACGTTGGCGTCGGAACCTTCCACCGTGATGCCGAGTTCACGCGCCAGCGCGGCGACACCGCCCATGAAGGTTCCGCAGATGCCCAGAATGTGGATACGCATGGCCTTCGCGAAACCTCAGCTCGCGCCGGTGAGACCGGCGCCGATGCCCAGCACGATCGAATTGACGAAGAACAGCAGCAGGAACACCAGCACGCCGCCTGCCACCGGTATGTCCAGCGAACGCCTGAGCAGGCCGATCCACACGCACAGCTCCCAGATGCCCAACACCGCAACCGCCAGCATCACGAGCGTCTGGCTGCCGCTCAGGTCCGCCGGATCGAAACGCGTGAGGATCTGTTTCAGGGGAAGCAGCAGGGCCAGCGGGTACACGACGATGTCGAACAGCAGCTTCACCGCCGTGAAGGCGGTAGCCGTCTGCACGAAACGCTCCGGCTTGCCGCGCCCACGCAGCAACACGAACAGCATGCCGACCACGACGAGCCCGCCCACCAGCGCCGCACCGGCCATGCCGGGCGTCGCACCGTTGTGCAGATCGAATGCCAGTTGCACCGCCGCGCAGGCAACCAGCAACCCGATCAGCAGGCGCGGCGAATAAGGCATGTCTTCCGGCCCACGACGGAACCGGCAAATGTCGCGCAGGCTGGTGAAGAACGGGTGCAAGATCACGCGCTGGCCGCGGCGCGCGCTCGCAACGCGGCGAGCAGGCGATCGCCGATGGCGTCGATTGCGCCCACGCCGTCGATCTCGGTCAACAGGCCGCGTTTCGCATAGAAGTCCGCGACCGGTGCGGTCTGCTCGGCATATACCGCCAACCGTTTGCGCACCGTGTCCGGGTTGTCATCGGCGCGATGTTCCTGTTCGAAACGGATCTCGCAGCGCTTGATGATGGCGGCATCCGGCACGTTGAGTTTCAGCACCGCACCCAGCGGTTGGCCGATGCGCGCAAGCAACCCGTCTAGCGCATTCGCCTGCGCGAGGTTGCGCGGGTAGCCATCGAGGATGAATCCAGGCTTCGTGTCGGCCTCGGCGAGACGTTCTTCCAGCAGGCCCAGCACGATGTCGTCGGACACCAGCTGGCCCGCTTCCATCACGGCTTTCGCCTTCAGCCCGAGCGGCGTGCCCGCCTTGACCGCGGCGCGCAGCAAATCACCCGTCGAAATGTGTGCGA
Source organism: Pseudomonadota bacterium (assembly GCA_018241365.1). Lineage (GTDB taxonomy): Bacteria > Pseudomonadota > Gammaproteobacteria > Xanthomonadales > Rhodanobacteraceae > 66-474. Next base: position 5,653 of record JAFEDX010000033.1, on the reverse strand, counting down.
TGCCGAGTTCCGCCTTCAGCCGCTTGGCCTGGGTGCCCTTGCCCGAACCGGGCGCGCCCAGCAGTACGATGCGCATGCGTTTTCCTTTGGCCCGCGGGGCGGCGCCTTCGTTGCAAATCAACCACGAGGGATTACGCTAGCGGCTGCGCAACCGCCCCGTCAACGCCGCGCCCACCACGGAAACCCGCATGCACGCGACCCCGAAAGCCTCCGGCCCATCTTCAACAGGCAAATTATTGTACGCGCAGTCCGGTGGCGTCACGGCGGTGATCAACGCCAGTGCGGGCGCCGTTATCGAGGCCTGCCGCAAGCACGGGATCACGGCTTATGCCGCGCGCAACGGCATCCTCGGCGCGCTGCGCGAGGACTTGATCGATACCTCGAAGGAATCGCCGGCCGCCATCCGCGCGCTGGCGCACACGCCGGGCGGCGCGTTCGGCTCGTGCCGCGTGAAGTTGAAATCGCTGGACGCCGACCGCGCGAGATACGCACGCCTGATCGAGGTCTTCCGCGCCCACGACATCCGCTGGTTCCTCTACAACGGCGGCAACGATTCGGCCGATACCGCGCTGAAGCTGTCGCAGCTTGGCAAGGCCGCCGGTTACGACATCCGCTGCATCGGCGTGCCCAAGACCGTGGACAACGATCTCGCCGTCACCGATTGCTGCCCCGGGTTCGGTTCGGTCGCCAAGTACACCGCGGTGTCCCTGCGCGAATGCGCGCTGGACGTGATGTCGATGATGGATACCTCGACCAGGGTCTTCGTGATGGAAGTGATGGGACGCCACGCCGGCTGGATCGCTGCCTCGGCCGGGCTGGCGGGAGCAGGCCGCGACGAGGCACCGCACATCATCCTGTTCCCGGAGCTCGCCTTCGACGAAGCAGGATTCCTGGCCCGGGTGCGCGAAACCGTGGATCGCGTCGGCTGCTGCGTCATCGCCGCCAGTGAAGGCATCCGGTACGCCGACGGCCGCTTCGTTGCCGATGCGCACGCCGGCACCGACGCTTTCGGACATACCCAGCTTGGCGGCGTCGCGCCCGCGCTCGCCGGAATCGTCCGTGCCAAACTGAAACTGAAAACGCATTGGGCGCTGCCGGATTACCTGCAACGCTCGGCACGCCACATCGCATCGAAAACCGATCTCGAACAGGCGCAGGCGGTCGGGCGCGCAGCGGTCGCATACGCACTGGCCGGCAGGAATGCCGTGATGCCGGTGATCAAGCGGGTTTCCGACGCGCCGTATCGCTGGAAGATCGAAATGGCGAGGCTCGACCAGGTCGCCAACCGCGAAAAGAAACTGCCGCGTTCGTTCATCTCGAAGGACGGCCTCCACATCACCGCCGCGGCGCGCCGTTATCTGTCGCCGCTGATCCGCGGCGAAGCGCCGCCACCCTTCGGCCGCGACGGCATGCCGAGCTACGTCACACTCAAGAACGTGCCGGTCAGGAAATGCTTGCCGGCTTTCCGGGACTGACCCGAGCAGGCAGGACAGCGGCGAGTCCCTCAGGCCCGCCGCGCGTCTCACGCAGTAGGGGCGCCGCATTCCCCGCAGAAACGGTCACCCGGCGTGAGCGCCGCGCCGCACTGTCCGCAACTCGCAGCCGCGGGCGCGGCCGCGCGCGGCGCTGCGGTGGCCTGTGGCCGATGCTCTTCCACCTTGTCCTTGAGCTGCCTGACCTTGGCGGCCAGGAATCCGGCCGAGGTGGCGCTGGTTTCCGCCGCCAGCGAATCGAAGATCAGGATGTTGCCGAGCATCGCGATCAGCACGAACCCCGCCCAGATCGCCGCCAGCACGATGCCGATGGAGATGGCCGCCGCACCCATTCCGGCGCCGGCGCCTGCCAGCATCGACATCATCCCTCCGCCACCCATCATCCCGTCACCCAGCATGCCGCCGCCGAGTGCGCTCGCCGAACCGTACATCGCACCGGTCAGCGCCGAGCCGCCGAACAGCACGGCCACCACGAAAATCTCGATCGGCACGATCAGCAGCCACAGCACGATGAAGTGCAGCACCACGTCCAGCGGCCGCTTGACGACGATGTCGATGGCGCGTCCGATCGAGCCGACCATGCCATTGCCCCGCCACAGCGCCACGAACATCAGCGCCACGCCGAACACCAGCAGCGCGTAGCAGAACGCCAGCACCAGCATCGTCGGCCCGGCCAGCAGGAAGGCGAACAACGGGCCAATGCCCGGGATCCTCGACAGGAACGACAGCGCCCACAACACCAGCACCACCAGCAGGAAGCCCACGCCCAGGATGATCAGGCAGGCGATCGCCTGCAGCGTGACACCGAGTCCGCCGAAAAACGCCGCCGTGAACGAACGCGGCGGCGCGTTGTCCGCCTCGTCGACCAGCAGCAATCCGGCGCCGTTGATGCCGGCCAGCAGCACCAGCACCGCGATGATCGCGAGCAACCCGCCCAACAGCTTGGCCAGCGTGAAACTGTGGGACACGAGATGCGTGAACATCACGCCGTTCAGCGCAATCAACAACGCCGCGATCACGAACCCCGCGACCAGCATCGCCAGCGCCCGCCAGTTGCGCAGTCCCTCGTAGCAACGCAACAACAAGCCCAGATTGGCAACCTTCACTTCGGCCATGGCCATTCCCTCCGACTGCGTCTCAGGTCAATCCTTCAAGTCCTGGCAAACCGTGGCGCCCGGCGACCCGGCCTCCACGCCTTGGCAAACTTCCACGCGAACCTTGTGCCGGCACGATTTGCCGAACATGCCGCGCGCGCATTCATCGTGGGCACGCTGGTTGTAGAGCTGGTCCGGCGTCGATTTGGGTGGCGCCGCGACGGCAGCGGCCGCAGCCTGCCTGCCCCCGCTCGCCGCAGTCTCCTGGGCCTGCTGCGCTTGCGCCTGTTCCGTGGCGACCTGCTGCTGCGTGGCCTCGGCGCGATGCAGCAGCCTTTCTGCCGGCGCATAACCCGGACGCACGTCGAGCGCGGAACGCGCGTGCCGGTAGGCGTTTTCGTAATCGCCGCGCGCATAGGCGCGCTCGCCACGGTGTACCAGGTCTTGCGCCATCTGCAACGTGTGGTCCACCGGCGGAGGCGTTGCCGCAGGCTGGGCAACGGGCGCCTCCACGGTTGGCGCCGGCGCCGTCGGTACGTTGGCCACGGCCTCCGCGTTGCTCGCGGCGGAGGCAACGGACGATGCGGACGACGGCGCCATCGTGACCGCGAGATCCGTTGCTGCCGCGGAAGACAGCGCCACCGTGGCCGCGCTCGCCGCCGGTACAGGAGTAGCTACTGGTGACGCGACGGCCACCGTGCTGGCGGGCGCAGCCGCCACGGTGCTTGCCACGGTTTCCGGCGACGGCTTCAGGAACTTGAAGTAGGCGAATGCGGCGATGCCGGCCAGCACCACGACGATCACGGCCACCGCGACGCCGGTGATCCAGCCGGGACGACCGGTGCCCGCTGCTGCCACCGCGCGTGATGGGGCGGGCGGTGGTGGCACAGCGGTCATGGACTCCGAGGGAGGTGCAGCAGGCAGCGTGGGCGCAGGAGGCGCCGCAACCACGGGCTTCGGCGGTGGTGGGGACGATGCAACCGGCGGTGGAGCCGCGGGCGGCGCGGCCACAGGTTTCGGCGGTGGAGACGGCGATGCAGCCGGCGGTGGAGCCGCAGGAGGCGCCGCGGCCACGGGCTTCGGCGATGGTGGGGGCGACGCGACCGGCGGTGGAGCCGCGGGCGGCGCCGCGGCTGCGGGCGGTGAAGGCGGCGGCGCGGCGGCAGCCGGCGCTGCTGCGAACGACGTCCCGCAGTGTTTGCAGAACTTCGCGCCCGGCGGATGCACCGCCCCGCACGCAGGGCATTTTTCGGAACCCGCCGCCGCAGGCGGCACCGCAGCGTCAAGCCGCGCACCGCACCCCGGGCAGAACTTCACACCTTCGGGCGCAACGCGCCCGCACTTCGGACATTCCATCGGCTTTCCCCATCGCTAATGGACTACATGTGTCCGCTCCGGCGCACTTGCTGCGTGCGTCGGCTGGCTGCGCGAAACCCAGGCAAGCAGGTGTATCGGCACAGCCGGATCGGCGCATACAAGCACAATCCCCCACCCCGCGCAACTGCCTCCACCCGGCGGGAGTCATCGCCTACGGTCCGGATCCTGCTCTTGCCAGCGCGTCCAGTTCCCCGTGGGATGCGTTGCCGGCGAAACCGTCGAACCGGCCTTCGACAAGTTCATGCGCGGCGCGCAGGAACCCGCCCCACGCGGCACCCGCCAGTGCCCCGCCGACGCTGACGCGGCGCACGCCGAGCTTGGCGAAATCGGCCAGGGCGTAGGGCACGGGCCGTCCGACCAGCACGTTGACAGGCTTGGGCGCGACGGCTTTCACGATCGCCGCGATCTGCTCGGGATCGCCAACGCCCGGCGCGTACAGGCAATCCGCGCCGGCTTTCGCGTAGGCCTTGAGGCGCTTCAGTGATTCTTGCAGCGGGTCGGCATGACCGACCAGGAAACACTCGGCGCGGCCGATCAGCATCACGTCCTCGCCCGAGGCATCGATGGCCGCGCGCGCGGCGCGCATGCGCGCGACGGCTTCGTCGAAGTCGTACAACGGTTGCGCCGCATCACCCGTCGAGTCCTCGATCGACAACCCTGCCACGCCGGTATCGATGCAGCGGCGCACGTTGTCCTGCAAGCCGTCCAGGTCACGCGCATGGCCGTCTTCGAAATCGGCGTTCACCGGCAGATCGGTGGCAGCGACGATCTCGCGATAATGCGCAAGCACCATCTCGACGTCCGGGGCATGGTCGGGTTGGGCCTGCGACCACGCGTAACCGGAACTGGTGGTCGCCAATGCCTTGAAGCCGAGCGAAGCCAGCGCGTGCGCGGAACCCGCGTCCCACGGGTTCGGAATCAGGAAGCAGCCGTGCTTGTGCAGTTTGCGGAAAGCGGCACGACGCGCAGCATAAACCGTCTGGTTCATCACGAGCTCCAAGGGCGCGCAGCCTGCGCGACAACCCTGCATTCTAGGCCGCTGCGGCGCGGCCTTGGCACCGGGAACCCGTATGGCCGCACGGGGTGATCGCTATATACTGGGCGGAATGCCCGTTGCGGGTTCATGTCAAAGGGGTTGTCAGATGTTGCAACAGTACGGGGTGTGGTTCGCGATCGTCTGCGCGATCATCGCGATTCTCTACGGGGTCTTTTCGACCGGCTGGATCATGAAGCAGCCGGCCGGCAACGATCGCATGCGCGAGATCGCGCGGGCGGTGCAGGAAGGCGCCAAGGCCTACCTGAATCGCCAGTACAGCACCATCGCGATCGCCGGCGTGATCCTGTTCCTCATCATCGGCTTCGCGCTCAGCTGGGCCGCGGCGATCGGCTTCGCGATCGGCGCGATCCTTTCCGGCGCGGCCGGTTACATCGGCATGAACGTGTCGGTGCGCAGCAACGTGCGCACCGCCGAAGCCGCGCGCGGCGGTATCTCGAAAGCACTGGGCGTCGCCTTCCGCGGCGGCGCGATCACCGGCATGCTGGTGGTCGGGCTGGCGCTGCTGGGCGTCACCGGCTACTTCGCGATCCTGCACCTCGGCTTCAACTTCCCGCTCGAGGATTCGCTGCACGCACTGGTCGGGCTCGCCTTCGGTTCCTCGCTGATCTCGATCTTCGCGCGCCTCGGCGGCG
>JAFEDX010000032.1 GCA_018241365.1 Pseudomonadota bacterium | reverse complement strand
GCAGGAACATCTTGCCGGCGCCGAACAGGTCGCCGACAACATTCATGCCGTCCATCAGCGGGCCTTCGATCACGTCCAGCGTGCGCGTGACGGTCTTGCGGACTTCCTCGGTGTCCTCGACCACGAACTGGTCGATGCCGTGCACCAGTGCGTGTTCCAACCGCTTCGCCACCGGCAGTTCGCGCCACGCCAGCTTGCTGCCGTCGTCCTTGTCCTGCGCGCCGCCCTTGTGGCGTTCGGCGATTTCCATCAGGCGTTCGGTGGCGTCAGGGCGCCGATTCAATACCACGTCCTCGACGCGTTCGCGTAACTCCGGCTCCAGCTCATCGTAGATCGCAAGCTGCCCGGCGTTGACGATGCCCATGTCCATGCCGGCCTTGATCGCGTGGTACAGGAATACGCAATGGATGGCCTCGCGCACCTTGTCGTTGCCGCGGAACGAGAACGACACGTTGCTGACGCCGCCCGAAAGGTGCGAATGCGGGAAGCGTTTCTTCAGTTCCTTCGCCGCCTCGATGAAATTGACCGCGTTGTTGGCGTGTTCTTCGATGCCGGTTGCGATCGGGAAGATGTTGGAGTCGAAGATGATGTCTTCGGGCGGAAAGCCGACCTTTTCCGTGAGCAACTTGTACGAACGTTCGCAAATCTCGATGCGGCGCGCGACCGAGTCGGCCTGCCCCTGCTCGTCGAACGCCATCACCACGGTGGCGGCGCCGTAGCGCAGGATCTTCCTGGCCTCGTCGAGGAATTTTTCCTCGCCTTCCTTCAGTGAGATCGAATTGACCACGCCCTTGCCCTGCAGGCATTTCAGGCCGGCCTCGATCACCGTCCACTTCGAGGAATCGACCATCACCGGAATCTTCGCGATGTCGGGTTCGGCTGCGATCAGGCGCAGGAACCGCACCATCGCGGCTTCGGAATCGATCAGACCCTCGTCCATGTTGACGTCAAGGATCTGCGCGCCGTTCTCCACTTGCTGACGCGCGACTTCCACCGCCTCGTCGTAGCGGTCTTCCTTGATCAGTTTCTTGAACTTGGCCGAGCCGGTGACGTTGGTGCGTTCGCCGATATTGATGAACAGCGAATCGGGCGTGATGACCAGCGGCTCGAGACCGGACAGACGGGTGTAGCGGGGTTGATCGTTCATGGCTTCATAAAGAATTTCAGACGCGGATTTACGCGGATGAATGCGGAAGGAGCGGATTTGTCGCCGACCTTTCTGGCTTTATCCGCGGTCATCCGCGTTGATCCGCGTCAAGTGCTCTCGTTCCCAGATTCAACTCATGCTGCGTTGGCGATATCGGGCAATGCACGCGGTGGCACGTCGCGTACGGCTTCAGCGATCGCGGCGATGTGCGCAGGCGTGGTGCCGCAGCAACCACCGACAATGTTGAGCAGGCCGGCGCGTGCGAATTCGCCCAGCGTTGTGGCCATCTCTTCCGGGGTCTCGTCGTAGCCGCCCATTGCGTTCGGCAAGCCCGCGTTCGGATGCGCGCTGATGCAACAGTCGGCGACGCGCGAAAGCGCTTCGATGTGTTCGCGCAGGTCTTTTGCGCCCAACGCGCAGTTCAGGCCGATGCTCAACGGGCGTGCGTGCGCGACCGAGTACCAGAACGCTTCGGCGGTCTGGCCCGAGAGCGTGCGTCCGGAACGGTCGGTGATGGTGCCGGAGATCATGATCGGGAGCCGTCCGCCGACTTCGTCGAACGCGCGCGCGATGCCGGACAACGCGGCTTTGGCATTGAGCGTGTCAAAAATGGTTTCCACCATCACGATGTCGGCGCCGCCTTCGATGAGCCCGTGCGTGGCGTCGGCATAGGCGTTTTCCAGTTCGTCGAAATCGACGTTGCGAAAACCGGGATTGTTGACGTCGGGCGAGAGCGAAGCGGTACGGCTGGTCGGCCCCAGCACCCCGATCGCGAAGCGGGGCTGATCCGGCGTCCTTGCTTCCGCAGCGTCGCAAGCCGCGCGCGCGAGTCTGGCGCCCTCGCGGTTCAACTCGCGCACCAGGTGCTGCAACGCGTAGTCGGCCTGGCTGATCGAAGTCGAGTTGAAGGTGTTGGTTTCGACGAAATCCGCGCCGGCGTCGAGATAGGCAGCGTGAATGTCGTGGATGATCTCGGGGTGGGTCAGCGACAGGAGATCGTTGTCGCCTTTGAGGTCGTGCTGGCAGCCGTGGTCGTCAGCGTGCTCGCCGGAATGTGTGTGGCCGTGCGCGCCGTCGCAGCCCTGTGCGAAACGCTGGCCGCGGTAGCCGGCCTCGTCCAGGCGATGTGCCTGCAGCATCGTGCCCATCGCGCCGTCGAGCACGAGGATGCGCCGTGCCAGTGCGTCGTGCAGTTTTGCGACGCGATCGGGATGCAGCCAGGAAAGGTGGGTCATGGTGATCTCCTGTTGTAGGAGGGCCGGAAGGCCCGAACCGTTTTCCGGCGTGACGCGTGAATCGGTCGCGGCTTCCGCCGCTCCTACATTCATTGCTATGTGGGTTTTCTGGCCAGCAAGCTCAGCACCTCGAAATGCGGCGGGCGTGCCTCCCGCGAGATGCGTTCGCAGTGCAGCACTTCAAGCCCGGCCTTGCGGGCAAAACCGGTGAGATCCTCACGCCTGAAACCGAGGTTCTTGTGATCGAAGGGCGAAACCGATGCACGGTGCGCGTGCTTCGCGAGCGTCGCGGCCAGCAAGCGTCCACCCGGTTTCAGCACGCGCGCGGCTTCGGCGATGGCCTGCTGCGGATGCTCGCTGTAGGTCAGCGCGTGCATCATCAGCACCAGGTCGAATTGGCGTTGGCCGAGATCGAGCGCGTGCATGTCGCCCTCGATCACTTCCACATTGCGGAACGCCTTCAGCCGCTTGTGCGCAGCGGAAACCACGTTGGGACTGGAATCGACGCACACGATTGCGTGCGCGTGCGGGGCCAGCAATTCGGCCAGCACGCCATCGCCGGAAGCAATGTCCAGCACATCGCCGGTCTCGAGCAGTTGCAACAGGGTGCGCGCCAGGGTTTCCCAGGTGCGGCCAGGCGAGTAATGGCGTTCCATGTCGCCGGCCACGCTGTCGGCCCAGCCGCGGTCGCGTGCGCGCGCGGCCAGCACGGTCGGCAGGCGTTGCGCGTCGGCGTCGAGCAGGGCATCGTCTACGCCGTCTTCCAGTGCGCGCAGCAGGTCGCCGGCGTTTTCGAAGCCGGTTTCATTGAAGCGGTAATAGGCCGATACGCCGGCACGACGATCGCGCACCAGTCCGGATTCCTTGAGCTTGGCGAGGTGCGTGGAGACGCGCGGCTGCGCAAGGCGCAACACCGACGACAGTTCGGCGACGGTCAATTCCTCGCGCCGCAGCAGTGCGAGCAGACGCACGCGGGTAGGGTCGGACAGCACCCGCAACAGGGCGGTGGCGGAAACCAGATCCAGCATTCCATCTTTATATCAGGATGGAGAGATAAGTTAAAGCGTCGAGGCGGCGTTCGGCCGGGGATCGGCGCGAGCAGTTATCATGCAAAGTTCGATTGTCGCGCGCCGTCGCGACAGCGACCCAGCACGAACATGACCGATCGAGGTGCGGCGATGGATTTTCATTTTTCCGAAGAGCAGTTGCAGATCCAGTCGATCGCGCGTGAGTTTGCGCAAAAACGCATTGCCCCGGTGGCGGCGGAGCACGACAAGTCCGGCGAGTTCCCGCTTGAGAACATCCTCGAGATGGGCAAGCTCGGGCTGATGGGCATTGAAGTGCCGACCGAATATGGCGGCGCGGGCATGGATTCGATCAGCTATGTGCTGGCGATGATCGAGATCGCGGCCGCTGATTGCGCGCATTCGACCATCATGAGCGTCAACAACACGCTCTATTGCAATGGGTTGCTGAAATTCGGTACCGAAGAGCAGAAGCACAAGTACGTCACGCCGATCGCGTCGGGCGAGGCCATCGGCGCGTTTGCGCTGACCGAGCCGCAATCGGGCTCGGACGCGACCGCGATGCGTTGCCGTGCGACGAAGCAGGCCGATGGATCGTTCGTCATCAACGGCAAGAAGAGCTGGATCACCTCGGGTCCGGTTGCGAAGTACATCCTGTTGTTCGCGATGACCGATCCGGAAAAGCACTCGCGCGGGATCACCGCGTTCATGATCGATGCCTCGCGCAAGGGCTTCGGCCGCGGCAAGACCGAGCCCAAGCTCGGCATCCGCGCCTCGGCGACCTGCGAAATCGAGTTCGACGATTACCGTGCCGAACCCGGCGACGTGGTCGGCGAGGAAGGCCACGGCTTCAAGATCGCGATGGGCGTGCTGGATGCGGGCCGCATCGGCATCGCTTCGCAGGCGGTCGGCCTTGCGCGCGCGGCTTACGAGGCAACGCTGGAGTACTCACGCGACCGCAAGGCGTTTGGCCAGTCCATAGGCTCGTTCCAGATGACCCAGGCCAAGATCGCCGACATGAAGTGCAAGCTGGACGCGGCGCGCCTGCTGACCCTGCGCGCGGCGTGGCTGAAGCAGGAAGCGGCGAAAACCGGCGCGCGTTTTTCCACCGAAGCCGCGGTGGCCAAGCTCACGGCGTCGGAAGCCGCGATGTGGATCACGCATCAGGCCGTGCAGATCCATGGCGGCATGGGTTATTCCAAGGAAATGCCGCTGGAACGCTATTTCCGCGACGCCAAGATCACCGAGATCTACGAAGGGACTTCGGAAATCCAGCGCATGGTGATCGCGCGCAACGAGACCGGCTTGCGCTGACGATCGTCGTTGCCTGCCCGGGGTGCCGGCGATGGCCATGGCGGGGCGGATGCCGAAAACCTGCTGAAAATCCCGGGAAAGTCCGCTACAATGCCCGGTTTCCGCGACCCGGATCGTCCGATCCCGACGGTCGCAATCGACCCTGTGGAGTCAAGAGTCATGGTACGTATTCGTCTTTCGCGCGCCGGCGCCAAGGGCAGGCCGTTTTACCACGTGGTGGTGACCGACCAGCGCAGCGCCCGCGATGGCCGCAACATCGAGCGTCTGGGTTACTTCAATCCGGGTGCTGCCGGTGCGCACGACAAGCGCCTGGTGCTGGACGTCGAGAAGCTGAACGCCTGGGTTGCCAAGGGCGCGCAGTGCTCGGACAAGGTCGCGGCGCTGGCCAAGGAAGCAGGCAAGCAAGCTGCCGCTGCCTGATGCGATGAGCGACGGGCGGCGCGTGCTGCTCGGGCGCATCGTGGGTGTGCATGGTGTGCGCGGAGCGGTGAAGCTGGAGTCGTTCACCGAACCGCGGTTGGCGATCTTCGCGTACAAGCCCTGGTTGCTGGAACGCGAGCCGGGCAGGTTCGAGGAAATCGCCGACGTGCAGGGACACGCACAAGGCAAGGGCATCGTGGCGACGCTGGCTGGCATTGGCGACCGCGACGCAGCGGCAGGGTTGATCGGAGCGAACATCCATGTTCCGCGAGCTGCCATGCCGAAACCTGCCGACGGCGAGTGTTACCAGACGGATCTGGAAGGCCTGCGGGTGGTGAACCTTGCGGGTGAACCGCTGGGTCGGGTCAGCCACCTGTTCGACAACGGCGCGCACGATGTACTGGTAACGCGCGACGAGACGGGCAGGCAGTGGCTGGTTCCGTACGTGGCAGGGCGGTTCGTGAAATCCGTCGATCTGGATGCCGGGTGCATCACGGTCGATTGGGACGTCAACGATTGAAACAGGGACGACTAGCGGCATGCGGATTGATGTCGTCACGCTGTTCCCGGAGTTCGTGCAGCAATGCACCGGCTTCGGGGTGATCGGACGCGCGGTTGAACGCGGATTGCTGGACGTGGCGACGTGGAATCCGCGCGACCACGCCGAAGGCGGTTACCGCCGGGTCGACGACACCGTGTGTGGCGGTGGTCCGGGAATGGTGATGCTGATCGAGCCGTTGCGCCACACCCTGGCGGCGGTACGGCAGGCGACGGAACAGTCGGCGCCGGTGATTTACCTGAGTCCGCAGGGACGGCGGCTCACGCAGGACAAGGTGCGGGAATTGGCGGGATTGCCGCGTGTAATTCTGTTGTGCGGACGCTACGAAGGGATCGACGAGCGCCTGCTGGAACACGAGATCGACGAGGAACTGTCGATTGGCGATTACGTGCTGTCGGGCGGTGAGTTGGCCGCGGCGGTGCTGATCGATGCGGTTGGCAGGATGCAGGAAGGCGCGCTGGGCGACACGCAATCCGCAGCGCAGGATTCGTTTTCGGACGGCCTGCTGGATTGCCCGCACTACACGCGGCCGGTCAGCCACGAGTTTGGCGACGTGCCGGCGGTGTTGTTGTCGGGGGACCATGCGGCCATCGCGCGCTGGCGCCGCATGCAGTCGCTGGGGCGAACCTGGCTCAGGCGGCCGGATCTGCTGGAAAATGTGACGTTGGACGCGCAAGACCAACGCCTGCTGGAAGAATTCAAACGCGAACACAAGGGCAACACCCATGAACAAGATCATTGAACAATTCGAAGCCGCGCAGATGGGCCGCAAGCTGCCGCCGTTCGCGGCCGGCGACACCATCGTCGTCAACGTCAAGGTCACCGAAGGCAACCGCGAGCGCGTGCAGGCGTTCGAGGGCGTGTGCATCGCGCGCCGCAACCGCGGTCTGCACTCCGCCTTCACCGTACGCAAGATGTCGCACGGCACCGGCGTCGAGCGCGTGTTCCAGGCCTACAGCCCGGCCATCGACTCGATCGAAGTGAAGCGCCACGGCAAGGTGCGCGGCGCCAAGCTGTACTACCTGCGTGGACTGGAAGGCAAGGCTGCGCGCATCACCGAAGACCTGGCCGCTCGCGGCAAGGACGCGGAATCGCGCGTCAAGTAAGCGACTGCATTTCGTTGCACCGGCAGCGAACCGTGCGGAGCGATCCGCGCGGTTTTTGTTTTTGCGGCAACTTGCGCGCGAGGGCCAGGATCCTTTCAATCCCGTCATTCCGGGGCTGCAAGCGTTGTTGCGGGCAGAACCCGGAATCCAGCTCCCATCCAGGGAGTGTGGGAAACATGACTTCGGGTTTGGCCTGAGACCACGTCGGCGTGGCGAATGAAGTGGCCTGTCGAGCGGCGTCAGCGGGTCGACGCGGAAGCGGGCGCAGAATCGGGCGTGATGGTGGTGTATTGCTGCGCTAATTTCTCAAAGCGTGGGTCGCCGTGCAGTGCCGCGAACATGGGATTGATGGCAAGATCGCCGCAGGCATCCGGGAAACTAGTGCAGACGCCAGGCAGCATCCGGATCACGGGTTCCTTTTCGCCCAGCACCGCATAAAGCGACATTAGTTGAAATTGCGCATCGGGACTGATCCCCGCGTGGCGCAACTTGTCCAACGCGGACAGCGCGTCAGGACGTCGGACCGGGTCGAGCCGTGCCTGATAGGTCAGCCGACCCGCCCCTATCAATTGTTTGTCCAGTGCCGAGTTCGGTTCCGCGAGATCGAAAGCTCTCACCGCATCCTTGCCTTGCTGCATCTGCGCGTAGGCATAGGCAAGTTCAAACACGCCATTGATCTCGTGCGGCGAGAGTGTGGCCGCACGCCGTGCCGCCGTCGCCGCATTCCGCCAGTCGCGCAGGTCCAGATAATCGTAGCCGAGGCTGAATTGCGCGAGCGAGCTGTCCGGGTTGAGCCGTGCGGCCTCCTGGTCCTGGGCCAACGCCTGTTTCAGCGGCAGTACGGAGGCATACCAGTTGTGTGCGCGCGCGTTGTTCGGGTCCAGCGCGACGGCGAGTTCGAATTCAGCCCGCGCCTGTGCAACATGCCCTTCATTGTCGTCGACCCTGCCCGATTCCATCTGGGCCCTGACGTTGCGCGGATCGAGGGCCAGCGCCTTGCGGGCTGCCGCACGGGCATTCGTCATCGCCGTGGCGATCGGCAGCGTCGAGACTTCCGACAACTGCAGGTAGCTGTAGGCCAACTCGGCCCAGGCGTCGGCGTAGTTCGGGTCCAGCTTCAAAGCCTGCTGGAAATACTGTTGCGCGGCCTGTGCATCCGCCGCAGTGAAGCGCTCCAGCGCCGCCAGTCCCTTGAGATAAAGCTCGTGTGCCTGCGGATTCAGCGTCGGCGCCGCCTGCGCACCGGCGAACTTGACGTTGAGCGCCCCGGCGATCGCCGCGGTGATCTGGTCCTGTACCGTGAAGATGTTCCGGAACGTATCATCGTATTGCGCCGACCATAGTTGCCGGCCGTTGACGGTGCTGACCAGTTCCGCCGACACGCGCACCGCATCGCCTTCGTGCTCGATGCTGCCGCCCAGCACGTGCGCGACGTTCAGCGCCTTGCCGATTTGTTCCGGCGTCTGCTTGCCGCCGCCGTATCTGGACGCGGTTTCCCATGCAATCACGGTCAGGCCGGTATTCTGGCCCAGCGCATCGGTGAGTTCCTCGGTGATGCCGTTGCTGAAATACGCTTGTCCGGGACCACCGGACAGATTGGTGAATGGCAACACCACGATCGACGCGGCGGGCGGGTTGAAGGCAGCGGTTGCCGCGGCAGGCGCCTTGCCGCGGAGGAAATAACCGGAAACCAGCAGCAGGATCGCGAGCGCCATCACGCCGATGATCGCGAAATCCAGCTTGCGCGCATTCGACTGGCGGGCTGGAGCATCCGCCGGGACCTCGCGATCGCGCTTGAAGCCCTGCGGCGTGAATTCGTAGAACCACGCGAATGCAAGCCAGAACGGCAGGCCGACCGCGCAGGCAATCAGGAACCAGCGGGCCGCCGGATCGGGCAGGCCAAGCGCCGGGGTCAATTGCGAGATGCCCTGCGCCAGCGCCCACACCGCGCCGATGTACAGCACCGCCGCGCGCAATACGTTGCGGCGTCTCAGTTCCCGGAAGAAACCTTGTTCGGGCATGTGTCAGCCCCCGCAGGTGCCAGCATCATAGCGTTGGGGGGGCGCGCGTGGGGATACGGGGCTTGACGCCAGATGCGTTTCAAGCCAACCCCCGAAGAGAGAGAAGAACGTGGCGTTCAGCGGCGGCGCGGGTTGAAGGCGCCGCCGTATCGTTTGATCAGCGCCTCGTAGCGTGGCTGGCCGCGCCGCGGTAGCCACGCTCGGCCCGGTGATCGATTCGATCGAAGTGAAGCGCCACGGCAAGGTATGCGGCGCCAAGCTGTACTACCCGCGCGGACTGGAAGGCAAGGCGGCGCGGCGTTGATCCAGCGCAGCCGCACGCGTCGTCGACATTGCTAGATTGGCTCTCTGGCACTCGCGCATCCCAAAGGAGGGCCTCATGCAGTTGGCTGAACAGGTGGTATTGGTGACCGGCGCAGGGCGAGGTCTTGGCAACGCCATCGCGCGTGCGTTCGCCGGTGCGGGCGCGCGGGTCGTGGTCAATTACCGACGCAGCTGCGAAGCCGCGGAGGCGCTGGCGGACGAGCTTGGCCGGGAGCAGGCGCTGGCGGTGCAGGCGGACGTGACCGATCAGGCGCAGGTTGCAGCGATGCTTGCGGCTGCCCGCGTGCATTTCGGCACCACGGTGACCACCGTGGTCAACAATGCCCTGGCGGATTTTTCCTTCAATGGCGATGCGCGTGCCAAGGCGCTCGACATCGGCTGGGAAGTGTTTGCCGCACAGCTCGAAGGCAGCGTGCGCGGCGCGCTGAACACCATCCAGTCGGCGGCGCCGGCGATGCGGGAGGCACGCTTCGGACGGATCATCAACATCGGCAGCAACCTGTTCCAGTACCCGGTGGTGCCGTACCACGATTACACCGCCGGCAAGGCGGCGCTGCTGTCGTTGACCCGCACCATGGCTGCCGACCTCGGGCCCGAGGGCATCACCGTCAACATGGTGTCGGGCGGACTGTTGCGCACCACCGATGCCAGCGCGGCGACGCCTGAAGCGGTGTTCGACCTGATCGCGGCCAGCACGCCGTTGCGGCGTGTCACTACGCCGGCCGAATTTGCTGACGCGGTGCTGTTCTTTGCCTCGCCGTGGGCGCGTGCGGTGACCGGGCAGAACCTGGTGGTGGATGGCGGCCTGGTCAAAGACTGACTGATGCGCGGCGTATGCTGCAAGCCTTGGATTGCGGAGGATTCGAAATGGCGGAGTTGAATGCGGCGCGTGCCGGAACCTTCCGGATCGGCGGCGAATTGCCGATCCATCGCCTCGGTTACGGCGCGATGCGCGTCACCGGTGCCGGCGTGTGGGGCGAGCCCATGGATCGCAAGCGCTGTCTGGAAACCTTGCGACGCGTGCCGGAACTCGGGATCAATTTCATCGACACCGCTGATTCCTACGGGCCGGCGGTGTCCGAACCGATGCTGCGTGAGGCGCTGCACCCGTACCCACAGGGCTTGGTGATCGCCACCAAGGGTGGCCAGATCCGTCCCAATCCGGGTGAATGGATTCCGCTGGGGCGGCCCGAATACCTGTTGCAGCAGGTGAAGATGAGCCTGCGCTGGCTGTGCGTCGAGCGGATCGATCTGTGGCAACTGCACCGAATCGATCCACACGTGCCGCGCGACGAACAGTTCGGCGCGATCAAGGCCATGCAGGACCAGGGCCTGATCCGTTTCGCGGGACTGAGCGAAGTGACGGTCGAGGAAATCCAGGCCGCCGAAAAGGTGTTCAAAGTCGCGACCGTGCAGAACCGCTACAGCGCGACCTTCCGCCGTTACGACGAGGTGCTCGATTACTGCGAAACGCGCGGCATCGGATTCATCCCCTGGTATCCGTTGTCGGGCGGGGCACTCACGAAAATCGATTCACCACTCGCGGAAATCGCGCGCCGGCATCAGGCCAGCCCTACCCAGATCGCGCTCGCCTGGTTGCTGAAACGCAGCCCGGCGATGATTCCGATCCCGGGTACGTCGCAGCGGGCACACCTCGAGGAAAACGTGGCGGCAGCGGACATCGCGTTGACCGACGACGAGTTCGATGCGCTTGGCGGCCTCACGATCCGCAGCGCGTAGGTTGGACTGACCCGCGTTTCATCGGGGAAGCCCAACGCAAAGGCACGACGATGTCGGGCTTCGCGACGCTGAGCCCAACCTACGGCAGTCAATCGAAAGGACGGATTTCTTCGCCGTCATCAGGATGCGTGGCGACTTCGGTGCCGTCGCTCTTGTCGCCGAGCAAGCGCCGCACCACCACGAAGAACACTGGCACCAGCATCACGCCCAGCGCGGTGGCGCCCAGCATGCCGCCGATCACGCCGGTGCCGATCGCGTGGCGGCTGTTGGCGCCCGCGCCGGAGGAGATGGCCAGCGGCAATACGCCGAGGATGAAGGCGATCGAGGTCATCAGGATCGGGCGCAGGCGGATGCGGCAGGCTTCCAGCGTGGCCGCGAGCAGGCCCTTGCCTTCCTGCTGCAGCTCCACCGCGAACTGCACGATCAGGATCGCGTTCTTCACCGACAGGCCGATGATCGCGATCAGGCCGACCTTGAAGTACACGTCATCTTCGAGGCCGCGAATGCTGGTCAGCGCCACCGACCCGAGCACGCCGAGCGGGATCACCAGCATCACTGCCAGCGGGATCGACCAGCTTTCGTACAGCGCAGCAAGGCACAGGAACACCACGAAGATCGAGAGTCCGAACAGCATCGGCGCCTGCGCACCGGACAGGATTTCCTGCAGCGACTGGCCGGACCATTCGTAGCCGAAGCTGGATGGAAGGTATTTGGCGACCAGTTCCTGCATGGCCGTGATCGCGTCGCCCGAGCTGTAGCCCGGCGCGGCGGTGCCGGTCAACGCGATCGCGCCCACGCCGTTGTAGCGGTCGAGTTCCGGCGAAGCCAGCGACCACTTCGTGCTGACCACGCTGGACAACGGCACCATCGTGCCCGTCGAAGAGCGCGTGTAGAAGTTCGAGATGTCGGAAGGATTCATCCGGAACGGCGCGTCGGCCTGCACTTCCACGCGCAGCACGCGACCCTGGTAATAGAAGTCGTTGGCGTACACCTGCGAGAGCATCAACTGGATCGCGTTGTACACGTCGGTGACGGACAATCCCATCGACTGCGCCTGCACGCGGTCGACCTGCATGTCCACGGTGGGCGCATCCTCCATGCCGTTGACGTGCACGTTGGCGAGGCGCTTGTCCTTGGCGGCCGCGGCGAGCAGCTTGTCCTTGGCGTCGACCAGCGCCTGGTGGCCGAGGCCGCCACGGTCCTCCAGTTGGAAATCGAACCCGGCGAAGCGGCCCAGGCCGCGGATCACCGCCTGGTTCATCGCGAACACCTGGGCGTTGCGGATCTTCACGAACTGCTGGTTGAATTCGTTGATGAGCTGGTCCGCGGTCTGTGAGCGGTCACTCCAGTCCTTCAGGTGGATGAAGGCCATGCCGACGTTCTCGCCGTGGCCGATGAAGCTGAAGCCGCCGATGGTGAAGATGTTGGCGACCGCCGGATTCTTCCTGACGATGGCCTCGACTTCCTGCATCACCGCGCGGGTGCGTTCAACGGTGGCGCCCGGCGGCAGCTGGATGGTCGCGACCACTTCGCCCTGGTCCTCCTGCGGCACGAAGCTGGACGGCAGTTGCCACAACAGCACCACCGCAACCACGATCGCCAGCCCATAACCCAGCAGCCAACGCGGCGTGTGCCGCACCGCCTTGCCAAGACGGACGAGGTAGGCGTGCGCCATGCGTTCGTAGCCGTTGTTGAAGGCGCGCAGCAGGCGGTTGGCGTGCTCGTGTTCCGGACGCAGCAGGCTGGCGCACAGCGCCGGGGTGAAGGTCAGCGCCATCAATGCGGACAGCAACATCGAGATCGCGATGGTCGCCGAAAACTGGCGGTAGATCGCGCCGACGCTGCCCGGCATCAATGCGGCCGGCACGAACACCGAAGCCAGCACCGTGGTCACGGCAATGATCGCGCCGGTGATCTGGGTCATGCCCTTGCGCGTTGCCTCCTTCGGCGGCAGGCCTTCCTCGCGCATGATGCGTTCGACGTTCTCGACCACCACGATCGCGTCGTCCACCACGATGCCGATCGCCAGCACCATGCCGAACAGGCTCAACACGTTGATCGAGAATCCGAGCGCGTACAGGCCCAGGAACGCGCCCGTCAGCGCGACCGGAACCACCAGCGTCGGGATCAGGGTGGCGCGGAAGTTCTGCAGGAACAGCAGCATCACGAAGAACACCAGCACGATCGCTTCGCCGAGGGTCTTCACCACCTCGACGATCGATACCCGCACGAAGGTGTAGCTCTCGAACGGGATGGTCCAGCTGACGCCGGGCGGCAGGTTCTTGGCCAGTTCGCGCATTTTCGCCTGCACCGCATTCGCGACCGACAGCGCGTTGGCGCCAGGCAGCAGGGAAATGCCGAACGACGCCACCGGTACGCCGTTGAGGCGCGAGAAGTTGCCGTAGTTGTCGGAGCCGAGCTCCACGCGCGCAACGTCACCCAGCGTTACCGTGGTGCCGTCGGTGTTGGTGCGCAGGATGATGTGGCGAAATTCCGCGGGCGTGGCGAAGCTCGACTCCGCCGAAACGGTCGCGGTGATGCCTTGCCCGCCGACCGCGGGCTCGGCACCGACCGCACCGGCCGCGAACATCACGTTCTGCGCGCGCACCGCGTCCAGCACGTCGGTCGCGGTCAGGCCGTAGCCTTCCAGCTTGAGTGGGTTCAGCCAGATGCGCATCGCGTACGGTGCGCCGAACTGGTTGACGCTGCCGACGCCTTCGAGGCGCGAAATGGGGTCGATCAATTGCGCTGCGATCAGGTTGTTGAGCGCGGCCGGGTCGAGCTTGCCGCTCTTGTCCTGCAGCGAGATGCCCATCAGGAAGCCGTTGTTCGACTTGCGTACCGTCACGCCGAGGTTGTTGACCACGGCCGGCAGCCGCGGCGTGGCGGCGTTGACCGCGTTCTGCGTCTGCACCGCCGCGGTGTCGAGATCGGTGCCGGGGTCGAAATACAGCGTGAGGTTGGACGAGCCGGTCGAGTCCGACGACGAACTGAAATACAGCAGGTGGTCGATGCCCGAAAGGTTCTGCTCGATCACCTGGGTGACCGTGCTCTGCACCACCTGCGCATTGGCGCCGGGATAGCTTGCGCGGATCTGCACGCTGGGTGGCGCGATGGTGGGGTAGGCCTCGATCGGCAGGTTCAGGATCGCGATGGTGCCGCCCAGCGTGATCAGGATTGCCAGGACCCACGCGAAAATCGGGCGGTCGATGAAGAACTGCGGCATGGCGTCAGCCGGCCGTCGTCGCGGTTGCAGCGGATGCCGCGTCGGCGGGAACGGGTTTCACCGCCTCACCGGGCTGCGCCTTCTGCACGCCCGAAACCACCACCCGCGCACCTTCCTCGATGCCGCCGTTCACCACCCAATCCCCGCCGAGCTGGTCGCCGAGTTCAACGCGCTTCTCGGCGATCTTGTCGCCGGCAGCGACCACGAACACAAAGGCACCGTCATTGTCGCGCTGGATTGCCGCCTGCGGCAGCAGGAAGGCGTCGTGCAGGGTCCCCAACGTCAGGCGGATCTTCACGAACATGCCGGGCAACAGCGTATGGTCGGGATTCGGCACCAGTGCCCGCAGGTCCACCGCGCCGGTGGAGGGGTCGACCGCGAGGTCGGTGAAATCGAGCGTGCCGGCGTGCGGGTACACGCTGCCGTCGGGCAGTACCAGTTGTACCTCGGCCTTGTTCGGCGCATCCAGCTTCAACTGGCCGGTTTTTACTGCCTGGCGCAGCCGCTCCACTTCCGCCATCGGTTCGCTGAAATTGGCATAGATCGGATCGATCACCTGCACCGTGGTCAACGGGCTGGTGTCGGTGGGCGAAACCAGCGCGCCCTGGGTGACGTTGGCGCGTCCCGCGCGGCCGGTGATCGGCGCGGTGACGGTGGCGTAACCGAGGTTGATTTGCGCGTTCTCGACGTTGGCACGCGCGGATTTCACCGCGGCTTCGGCCTCCGCGGCTGCGGCCACCGCGTTGTCGACATCCTGCTTCGCCAGCAGGCCCCTGGCACCGATGGCCTGGCTGCGTTCGGCCGCGAGTCTGGCGTTGCGGGCCGTGGCTTCGGCTTGCGCCAGTTGTCCTTGCGCGACACGCAGGCTTGCCTGCATCGGCGCCGGATCGATCAGGAACAAGACCTGGCCGGCCTTGACGTCGGTGCCTTCCCGGTACACGCGTTTCAGGATGTTGCCGGTGACGCGCGCGGGAACCTGCGCGATCAAGGTGGCCGCCAGGCGGCCCGGATAGTTGCGGACGATCGGGATATCCGTGGCGCGGGCCGTGACCACGCCGACCTCGGGCGGGGCCGAAGCAGGCGGGGCGGAGCGGCTGCACGCACCGACTGCCAGTGCCAGCAGCGTCGTGGCGGCGCTGCGCAGCAGCGATCTCGTCATCTCGGATTCTCTACAAATGTCAACGCAGTTGCGCATTATCGTCGGTATCGCCGTGTGCGTCCCTGTGCCAACGGTCATGTGCCGGCGTGATCGCGCTGCCCCGGACCCGTGCTGGGTGGTGCGCGCGGGTGCTGCCTGGAAGGCAAAGTCGCTTCGTGCGGACGCAGCGGGCAGCGCCGCGGCTGGATAGTGGTCGATGGCCGGCAGTATCCTATGCGTTCCTCTTTTCTCGTTGAAAATCGACATGAACGCACTGCGTGCCCCCAACGGGGGTGCTGAAGTCGCCGCGATCGCGGCCGCCGTCCGTGGCAAGGTTGCGCCGGCGGACGCCGCTGCAGCTGAAACTTTCGCGAAGCTGGTGTGCGCCGAGCTGGGCGCCGAGGAACTCGCGCAGCGCGGTGTCGAAGCCTGGGCGGCGCTGTGCGCCGACCTGTTCGGCTGGTTCCGCAACCGGCCCGCGGACCGTGCCAGCGTACGTGCGTTCAATCCCGACCGCGACCGCGACGGTTGGACCTGCCCGCACTCTGTGGTCGAAGTCGTTACCGACGACGCGCCGTTCCTGGTCGACTCGCTGGAGATGGTGGTCTCGAGCGCCGGGCTGCGCCTGCATCGGCTCA
>JAFEDX010000031.1 GCA_018241365.1 Pseudomonadota bacterium | reverse complement strand
GAACCGACCACGCGTGGAAACGCCAGCCGATGCCGCGACTGCCGTCGAGGCGCAGCGCGATCAGGTTGGCCAACGAGCCGATCATCAGGCCCGAGCCACCGACATTCACCGCGGCTGCGAGCAGCGTCAGGTTTGGTGCGTAATGCTGCAACGCCACGGCGGCCGGTACGTTGCTGATGATCTGTGACAGCACGATCCCGCCGGCATAGGTGACGCGCGGGTCATGCCATGCCAGTGCGCCGACCTGTGCATGGATCAGCGGAAGCGCGGCAAGGTGGCCCAGGCCCACGAACATCGCAGCGAAGGTCAACAGCAACAACCAATCCACGGCCGCCAGCACTTGCCGGAAAAACGCAGCGCCGAGAGCGACCACGATCAGCGCAGCCGGAATCGCGTAATCCCATTGCAATGCAGCGACCATTGCCCCCAGCAGGAACAGCGCGCCTACCAACAGTGGTGTATCCAGCGGAGCCGTATCGACGGAGCCTTCGTTCAACCGCAATGGCGTTGGTGGGAACGCAAAGCCGCAGCCGACCAGCAGCACGCCCAGCAACACCGCACCGGCAGGCGCCAGCGCGGCAACGTAACTGAAGAAATCCAGCCCCGAGTGCTGCCACAGCAGGAGGTTCTGTGGATTGCCGATCGGACTGAAGGTCGAGCCCGCGTTCACCGCCAGCGCTTCGAAGATCACCAGCCGCTGGCGCGGAATGCCGGCGATCCGATCGATCGCGAGCGTCAGCGGCACCACCAGGAACAGCGCGACGTCGTTGGTCAGCACGGTGGCCAGCGCCGCCGACATCAGCACCAGCACGAATGCCAGCGCGCGCACATCGTGCAGGCGTGCCACCAGATGCAGCGCGAAGCGTTGCACATGGCCGCTGGCACGCACGCCCTCGGTGAGGATCAAGAGGCCGGTCAAGCCTGCGAGTGTTGGCAAGTCCAGCCATTGCAGGTAGGTGCGCGGCGAACGTGGGTCGAAGAGCGCCAGGATCAACACCAGGGCCAGCAGGATTTGCAGCAGGCGGTCGTGGGCGAGGCGCTGCAGGTGGTCGCGCAGGGGCATGGGTACGCGAAGGCGCTGGAAAGCATCCGAGAATAGCCGTCGTCATGGCTTGCACTCAACGTGCATGCATGACCTGGGCGCATGTCCGGCGATATGCTTGCCGTTCACGCGGATCGGGAGAATCGCCATGTCACTCGCAGGCAAACGCGTCGCGGTCACCGGCGCTTTCGGTTCATTGGGCGCAGCGGTGGTGCAGGCAGCACTCGCGGCAGGCGCAAAAGTCGCGGCGGTCGATCGTGCCGACGCACCCGCCGATGCGCATGGCGCGCTGGCATTCGGCGGCGTGGACCTCGCCGATACCGTGCAGGCAAAAGCGGCGATCGACGCTGCAACCAAGGCGTTGGGTGGCCTCGACGCGCTGGTCAACATCGCCGGCACCTTCCGCTTCGAGACACTGGCCGACGGCAGTGCCGATACCTGGGATCTGCTCTATCGCGTCAACCTGCGCACCGCGGTCGCCGCCAGCAAGGCAGCGCTGGCTCACCTGCCCGACGGCGGACGCATCGTCAACATCGGCGCGGCGGCAGCCTTGAAGGCGGGCGCAGGGATGGGCGCTTACACCGCGTCGAAATCCGGGGTGATGCGTTTCACCGAGGCGCTGGCCGAGGAACTGAAGCCGCGCGGCATCACCGTGAACGCGCTGCTGCCCTCGATCATCGACACACCGCCCAACCGCAGGGACATGCCCAAGGCCGATTTCAGCAAATGGGTGACACCTGCGCAGCTCGCGAACGTGATCGTGTTCCTGTTGTCCGACCAGGCATCGGCAATCACCGGTGCATTGATTCCGGTAACGGGACGCGTGTAGGAGGGCCGGAAGGCCCGATGAGTCGCGGCTGCCGCCGCTCCTACGCGTCGGTGTGGTAGCGCACCGCCTGCGCCACCTCGTTCTTCGAGCCCAGGATCACCGGCACCCGCTGGTGCAGGCCTTCGGGTTGCACTTCCAGGATGCGCTCGCGTCCGGTGTGGGCCGCGCCGCCGGCCTGCTCGACGATGAAGCTCATCGGGTTGGCCTCGTACATCAGGCGCAGCTTGCCGCCCTTGGCCTTGATCTTGGAGTCCAGCGGATAGCTGAAGATGCCGCCGCGGGTGATGATGCGGTGCACATCGGCCACCATCGACGCCACCCAGCGCATATTGAAGTCGCGCCCGCGCGGGCCTTCCTTGCCGGCCAGCAAATCGCCGATGTAACGCTGCATCGGCGCTTCCCAGAAGCGCTGGTTGGACATGTTGATCGCGAACTCGGAGGTGTCTTCCGGAATCTGTACGTCGCGCCGGGTGAGGATGAAGCTGCCGGCCTCGCGATCCAGCGTGAACACGTGGGTGCCGTGGCCGAGGGTGAGCACCAGCAGCGTGCATGACCCGTACACCACGTAGCCGGCGGCGACCTGGTTGGTGCCGGGCTGCAGGAATTCCGAAGTCTCGACGCGGCCGCGGTGCCCGCCCGGACGCTTCAGCACCGAGAAGATGGTGCCGACCGAAATGTTGACATCGATGTTGCTGGAGCCATCCAGCGGATCGAACAGCAGCAGGTAGCCCCCGCGCGGATAGGCATCGGGAATCTGCTGCGGATGTTCCATTTCCTCCGAGGCGCAGGCGGCGAGATGCCCGCCCCAGGCGTTGGCGTCGAGCAGGATCTCGTTCGAGATCACGTCGAGTTTCTTCTGCGCCTCGCCCTGGATGTTGCCAGTTCCGGCCTCGCCCAGCACGCCGCCCAGCGCGCCCTTGCCGGTCGCTACCGCGATGCGCTTGCAGGCACGCGCGACGATTTCCAGCAACTGGATCAGGTCGGTGTCGCCGTAGCCCGCGCGGCGTTCCTCGGTCAGGTACTGGGTCAGCGAAACGGGGCCTCGCAAATCGGGTTTCATGGCCTGCATCCAAATGGGGAACGCGCATTGTCCCGGCTCCGCGCGCGGCTTGCCACCTGCCGACACCACGGCTTCAGCAAGGCGTGCGCAAATGTGTCTTTGCATCCGCCACCGGAGCTTCGCCGTCCGGGAGTGCCCACGGTTGGCGCAGCCTGTTACTGATGGGGGATGCGTGGCAATCGGGACCGGGCGGATCATGCGCATTCCGCTGGCGCTGTCACGGGCATAAGCTTGCGCGGGCGGGCAACCGAATTCCCAGTGGGGGCCGAACGATGAACCAGTTCAGCAAGGTCTGGCGTCACTTGTCACCGGCAATCTTCGTAGCCGCGCTCGGCATCACCGTTCCGGCGCTGGCACCCGCACAGTCCCGGCAGGCTTCACACCCGCCAAAAACCACCACGCCCCCGCCACTGCAATTCCATTACATGGGTCCGCCTGCGGGCGGGCGCATCGCGTCGGTGGCTGGCATACCCGGTGACTATTCCACGTATTACCTCGGCGCGGCCTCAGGCGGTTTGTGGAAATCCACCGACGGCGGGCACAGCTTCCTGCCGATCTTCGACGATCAGGACGTCGCCGCGATCGGCGCGATCACGGTGGCTCCCGCCGACACCAACACGGTCTGGGTCGGCACCGGCGAGCCCTGGTTGATCCGGCCGAGCGATATCGTCGGCGGTGGCGTGTACAAGTCCACCGATGCCGGCAAGACCTGGCAGCACATGGGGCTGGACCAGACCGGGCGCATCGCGCGCATCGTCGTCAGTCCGAAAGACACCAGCAACGTGCTGGTGTGCGCCGAAGGTCGCGGCAACAGCCCGCAGCAGGAACGCGGTGTTTACCGCAGCACCGATGGCGGCAAGACGTGGAAACGCACGCTGTTCGTCAACGAGCACACGGGCTGCAGCGGACTCAGCATGGACCCGTCCAATCCGGACACCCTGCTCGCGGGCATGTGGCAGGTCACGCTGCGCACGTGGGCGGAAAACAGCGGCGGGCCGGGCAGCGGCGTGTACATCTCGCACGACAACGGCCGCACCTGGGCGCACCTCACCACCACGAACGGATTGCCGACGCCACCGCTGGGCAAGATCGACGTCACCATTGCCCCGTCCAACCCGCAGCGCATGTACGCATTGATCCAGACGAAGGACCAGGGCTCGGTGTGGCGCAGCGACGATGGAGGCCAGAACTGGAATGTCGCGAGCTGGGACCGCAACCTCATCATGCGCGCCGGCTACTACATCTTCATCGAGGCCAATCCCAAGGATGAGAATGGCGTGCTGGTGTTGAACAGCGGCGATCATTACTCCAGCGACGGCGGCAAGACCTTTTCCGGCGAAGGCGGCAAGAGCGCGAAGCCGTTGGGACCTGCCTCGTGCGGGGATTGCCACGACGGCTGGATCGATCCGACCAATCCCGCCCACTACGTGCTCACCGACGACGGCGGCGCCAACATCGCCACCGGCGCCGGCAACGCCTTGCATGTCGCGCTGCCCAACGGGCAGATCTACCACATCGCCAGCGACGACCAGGTTCCCTATTGGATCTACGGCAATCGCCAGGACGACGGCGCCTGGCGCCTGTCCAGCGACATTTCGCAACCGAGCGGCAATGGCCTGTTGCCGGAGGGCGAGTTCATGCCGCAGGGACACGGTTTCCGGCAGTTCTTCGACGAAGACGCAAGCCGGTTCGGCGGCAAACCAAAAATCGACAAGGAACTGCTGGCGAAATATCCCAAGGCCGCGCCGGCTCCGAAAGGCTGGGCACTGGGACCGAATGGCGAACCCAAGACCCCGCCGGACCAGAGCGGTTTCGAAGGCCCCAACATGGAACCGGCCACCTACGAATATTTCCCGAACGCCTGCGAATCCGGCTTCACCATTCCCGATCCGGCGAACCCGCAGGTCGTGTGGTCGTCGTGCTACGGCAACAACCTGTTCCGTTTCGACCTGGACCAGGGCACGCCGCACTCGGTGTCGCCGTCGCAGATCGCGCTGGATTCCCCGCCCGACAAGGTGAAGTACCGTTGCCACTGGACGCCGCCGTTGGCGATCGATCCGTTCGACCACGCCAACGTCTTCTACGGCTGCCAGATGGTGCTGCGCACCAGCGATGCCGGGCATTCTTGGATCGAATTCAGTCCCGATCTCTCCACCCAGGATCCGTCGCGCATCGTGCCGAGCGGCGGGCTTATGCAGGACAACCTCGGTCAGTACTATGGGGAAGTCGTGTGGTCGCTGGCGTTCTCGCCCATCGAGAAAGGCCTGCTGTGGGCCGGAACGAATGACGGCAAGCTTTGGTACACGCGCGGCGCGGAAGCGCAAACCCAGCCGCAATGGGTGGACGTTACCGCCAACCTGCACCTGCCGCCGTGGGGCGAGGTCAACCAGATTTCGCCGTCACACTTCCATGCGGGCACCGTGTACATCGCGGTGGATTTCCGCAATGCGGGCGAGAACGACCACAGGCCGTACATCCTGATGACCACGGATTACGGCCAGAGCTGGAAGAACATCAGCGGTGACCTGCCCTCCGACAGCCCGCTCGATTACACCCTCAGCGTGGCCGAGAATCCGAACCGCGAAGGCATGCTGTTCGCGGGCACCGGGCACGCGTTCTACTACTCGTTTGACAACGGCAGGCATTGGGTGCATTTCAACCAGGGCCTGCCGCCTGCCCCGGTCACCTGGATCAACGTTCAGGCACACATGCACGATGTGGATGTGTCCACGTACGGGCGCGGCGACTACATCCTGCCCGACATCGCGATCCTCGAGCAGACCGGCAGCCCCGAACAACCCGCCAGTGGCGCCGCACGCCTGTTCAAGCCGGGCGAAGTCTTCCGCCAGGCGCGTGGCGCGTATCCGACCGCGGCGCAACCGGCGCGTCCGCAATTCCAGTTTTATTTGGCGAGTGCCAGCAAGGAGCCGGTGCAGTTGCAGATACTGGACAGCACGGGAAAGGCGATCCGCAGCGAGAAACTCGATGCGCACAAGGGACTCAATGGCGCGTACTGGGATCTCTTCTACGACATGCCGACTGACGTGAAGCTGCTGACCACACCACCCGAGAACCCGCACATCTGGGACGAGCCGCGTTACCAGGGCAAGGATTTTCGCAGCATCATCCATTGGGGTATCGACGAACACACCGGCACGGCGCTGGCGGCGCCGGGCAACTATCAGGTGCGGTTGACGGTGGACGGCAAGTCGTACACCCAGCCGTTCACGGTTGCGAAGGATCCGCGCATCGTCGCCAGTGACTCGGTGTTGCAGGATTCGACGGCATTGCAATTGCAGATATCCAATGCGATCACCCAAACCTCGGACCTGGTCAACACCATGGAGCGATGGCGCAAACAAATCGAGGATCAACTGAAGGCTCACTCTTCAGGCGCCACGGCCGACGCGCTCACGCAACTGGACACGCAGATCCTCGAGGTCGAGAACCAACTGGTCAGCCCCGAGGCGCGGCTCAGCGACGACAAGCAGTACTCGACGCCGTACAAGGTGTACTGGAACCTGCGTTGGTTGGGCGGCCAGGTCGGACAAGGCGCCCAGAACGCCGCGGGCGGGTCGGATTACGCGCCCACCGTGGTCCAGCGCCAGACCTTTGCCAATCTGCAGTCGCAGATCGTACGTGCCGAGGCGGGCTTCGAGAACCTCAAGGCCGGCGTGTTGCCCGCCTTCAACGCCAGCATGAGGAGCGCCGGAGTTTCCATCAAAACGGGGGATTGAACCGGCAGATTGGGGCAAGACCCATGCGCAGCCGCGGAGAGCGAAGTCCCGTCCGCGGCTACGCCGGGTGGCTTGGCGGCTCTCATCCTGCACACCATGCCAGGGCTCATTGTCCGCCCATGGCGTGCGGCAAGGTCCATACGCCAACTTCCCATATGTAGTAATATTGCAATGTACTTCATGGAGAAATCCATCCATGGCCGGCTCTTCGTACAAGGTCGCTGAAGCGGCGCCGCGTTGCCTCACCCAGGACGAGGCATTGGCCGGGCCCGGGCTGCGCGCGTTCTTCAAGCTGACCGAACGCTGGAACCTGCGTGTCGCCGAGCAGCGCAAGCTGCTGGGCGACCCGCCCGAATCCACCTTCTACAAATGGAAGCGTGAGCAAGACGGCACGCTGTCGCGCGACACGCTGGAGCGCATCAGTTACCTGCTCGGCATCTTCAAGGCGCTGGCGATCCTGTTCCCGCAGCCCGAGCGCGCCGACGCATGGCTGCGCAAGCCGAACAGCGCGCCGACTTTCGGTGGCAAGAGTGCGTTGGAGCGCATGCTGTCCGGCAATGTCGCGGACTTGTTCGTGGTGCGGCAGTATCTGGATGCACAGCGAGGCTGATGTTGTTTCCCTCTCCCTTCCGGGAGAGGGTCCCGAAGGGCGGGTGAGGGTGCGGCTTTCGCGTGGCGCGACACGGGTGCGTACCCTCACCCCAGTCCCTCTCCCAAGGAGAGAGGGGCTCAAGCCCGCCGATCGAGCAAACATGCACCCACACTGCGGCCATGCCCTCACCCGACCCACCCCCCCACCGCATCCGCTGGCAACGCGCGTATCGCATCGTACCGAGCCGCTTTCCGCCAGTCAGCGTGTTCGATGCGATTGCCAACCCCAAGGATCTCGACGCGCTGTACCGGATCGAGGCGCTGACCAATCCGCGCCTGCGCGAGGAATGGGGTGAACTCACGAACGTGCCGAAGGCGCATCGCGTCAGCGGTCCGGGCACGACGCCATTGATGGCGGCGTTCACCCACGTGAATCCCGATGGCAGCCGGTTCTCGGACGGCAGTTATGGCGTGTTGTACCTCGCGCACGAATTCGACACCGCGGTCGAGGAAACCGTCTACCACCGCGAACAATTCCTCAAGGCGACGAGCGAGCCGCCGATCGACATCACCATGCGCTGCTACGTGTCGGGCGTGCACGGCGTGTTGCACGACATTCGGGGCGGCTGGCCGGCCGAGCACGACCCGGCGAGTTATGCCGCCTCGCGCAAACTTGGCGCGAAGCTGCGCGAGGAAGGCTCGAACGGCACCGCCTATGACAGCGTGCGTCGAGCCGGCGGCGAATGCGCGGCGCTGTTTTACCCCGATCTCGCCAAACCCTGCGTGCAGGGCAAGCACCTGTTGTATCGCTGGGACGGCAAACGCATCGCGCAGGTGCTGGAAGTCAGTGCCGTCAAGCGTCCCAGGTCGTAGGTTGGGCCGAGCAGCGAGGCCCAACCTTGGATCGCCGGGCTTCGGGCTTCGAGAAGCGTTCTGGTTCGCGAAAAATCGCTCACCCCAACCTAGGCGCGCTTCCCCAAGTGATCGGAAGGATGATGCACGCCATCGTTGGTAGGCACTTGGGGAATCGCGAATGGATTGACGCCTTCGAGGCAGCCCACGTTATATCCGAACTGCGCTGGATCGGAGCGCCGCTGATGATGGGTGTGTATGCCGCAGATGGAACAGAAATAGTGCTTGGCGGTACGCGTGTTGAACTGGTAAAGCTTCAGATGCTCGGCGCCCTTGACGATATGCAGTCCGCTCAGTGGTACCGAGGCCACGATGGTTCCGCGGCGCCTGCAGTAGGAACAATCACAACGCCGGGGATTGACCACGCCGTCAGGCAGATCCAGCACCAGTTCCACCGCACCGCAATGACAGCTCGCCCGGTGTTTGGCCTGTATGGTCGTTCCACCGATTTCCTTGAAACCCATGCGTGGCTGTCCTGTACTCGCGATCTCGGTTACGTGGTGCCCGTATCGGACCAGCCCTCGCCCGTCCCGCGATGGATCACGCGATCGCCGGGTCGCAGCTCGCCGGCCGGAATGGATTCCAGCTTCGCCAGCCGCGCGTAGATCGGCGTGAAGTCGGGTTTCGTCGCATCCATCAACTGCTGGAAGCTGTCGATCACGAAGTAATTGCGCTGGTAGGTGTCGATCTTGTACTGCGTCAGCATGATGCGTTCGAGGTCGAAGCCGATCCGGTTGGGCACGTCGGATTCGAGGCAGAAGATCGACTCGCCCCTGGAACTGACGATGCCGGAGCCATAGATGCGCACGCCCTCAGGCGTGTTGATCAGGCCGAATTCGACCGTGTGCCAATACAGGCGCGTCAGCAAGGTCAACGCCTCGGCGCCGAGCTTGTGCGCCTTGACGCCGCCGCGGCCGTAGGCCTGCACGTAATCGGCGAACACCGGGTTCAGCAGCATCGGCACGTGCCCGAACAGATCGTGGAACAGGTCCGGTTCGGACAGGTAATCGAGCTGCTCGGGCTTGCGGATCCACCAGGTCACCGGGAAGCGCCGGTTGGCCAAATGATCGAAGAACACGTCGTCCGGCAGCAGGCCTTCGACGCCCACGATTTCCCAGTTCGTGCCGGCCTTCAGCACGCGGTTCAGATCCTGGAATTTCGGGATCGCATCGGGCGACATTCCGAACCGCTGCTGGTTTTCGATGAACTCGTTGCAGGCACGGCCCTGCAGGATTTCCCGCTGGCGGCGGAACAGGGTCGCCCACACCTCGTGTTCGCTGCGGGTGTAGTCGGCCCAGGGTTGCTCGACGGTTCCGGTGGTGTAGACCGGGATCGAGCCCTTGTCGGTTTGCTGGTATTCGACGCGGCGCGGAGTGGTGTTCATCGTGCAATCCTCGTTCGCAGATGCCCAGTGTAAGCCGAAGCCAGGCAGGCTGCCGACGCCGGCATTCCCACGTTAAAGTAATGCCCTTCATTCCATTCGCGGAAGGCGCGGCGGCAACGTCGGTCGGAAATCCTTGGGCGTGTTGCGTTGTCTGTGGCGGGTGCCGCTGCTGTTGCTGCTGGTGATCGGCGGATGCCTCGCGGCGATTCCCCTGCTGCCGCACGGCCCGCGTCCCGGCACCGCAGGCGCGGCGTTGCTCCGCATCTGGTCGCGATTGTTCCTGCGCCTGTTCGGCGTGCGCGTGGAACGCAAGGGCGAACCCCTGCACGATCCGGTGATGTTCGTGGCCAACCACGGCTCATGGATGGACATCAGCGTGCTGCACTCGATCCGCCCGGCCGATTTCGTGGCCAAGGCCGAGATCGGGCGCTGGCCGCTGGTGGGCTGGATGGCGCGGCGCGGCGGCACGATCTTCCACCAGCGCGGCAACACCCATTCGCTGGCCGCGGTGATGGCCGTGATGAGCGAGCGCCTGCGCGCGGGCCGCAGCATCGCGGCCTTTCCGGAAGGCGGCACGGCGCCGGCCGGCACCTTGAAGGTGTTCCACGCGCGCATCCTGCAGGCGGCGCTGGATGCGGCTGCGCCGGTGCAGCCGGTGGCGCTGCGCTACCTGCGCGATGGCGTGCCGGCCACCGACATGCTGTTCCAGCAGGGCGAGAGTTTCCTGCACAATCTCGGCCGGGTGCTGGCGACGCACGCGCTCACCGCCGAGGTGCATTTCCTCCAGCCGGTGGTGTTCGATCCCGAGGGCGGCCGTCGCCGCATGGCCGAGACCGCGCGTGCGGAAATCGCCGAGGTGCTGGGACTCGCGACATGAGATCGCCGGTCGTTGACAGCTTCCAGCCGGCATGGTGGTTGCGCAATCCGCACCTGCAATCGATGCTGGCGTCGAGTTCGCTGCGCCGGATCGCACGCGGGCGGATGGCGCGCCGGCTGGAACACGACGCCGAACGGGTGACGCTGGATTGCGGCGACGGCGTGCGCCTGACCGGCTGTCGCACCGCGCAGGACGCACGGCCCGCCGCGCGCGGCCTCGCCGTGCTGTTCCACGGCTGGGAAGGCAGCACCCGTTCGACCTACCTGCTGCAGACCGGTGCGCGCCTGCTGGCGGAAGGCTGGGACGTGTTCCGGCTCAACTTCCGCGACCACGGCGGCAGCCACGCGCTCAATCGCGGGATCTTCCACTCCTGCCGCATCGACGAAGTGGTAGGTGCGTTGCGCGCGATCCAGCAGCGCTGGCCCGAGCGTCCGATGACGCTGGCAGGATTTTCGCTGGGCGGCAACTTCGCCCTGCGCGCGGCGTTGCGCGCACCCGCAGCCGGCATCGAGCTTGCGCGGGTGATCGCGGTCTGCCCGGTGATCAATCCGCACTCCGGATTGTTCCAGCTCGAACACGCGCCGCGGATGTACCACGACTATTTCATGTGGAAATGGCGACACTCGCTGCAACTGAAACAGCGCACCTTCGCCGACTCCGAACTGTTCACCCGGCAGGACCTCGCCGGCACCCTGCGCACCCTGACCGAAGCGCTGGTATTGCGGCACACCGATTTCGGTTCGCTCGACAACTACCTCGACGGTTATTCGGTCGCGGGCGACAAATTGGCTGCGCTCGCGGTGCCGACTTCGATCCTCGCGGCGCGCGACGATCCCGTGTGCCCCGCCTCGGATTTCGCCGGCATGCACTTGCCGGCCTGTGCCGAACTGACCCTCACCGAACGCGGCGGCCATTGCGGATTCATCCGCGACTGGCACCTTGGCAGTTGGGCCGAGGACTACATTGCCGCGCGCTTCGCACGCGCGTGCGGGCATCCCTGAACGCACGGGGAAAGCCGCGCGCGGAACGGCCGTTGTCGCGCCAACGATTCCATTCGACCGGGCATAATGCGTGATCGCTTCACGGAACGCCCCATGCTCGAAGACCTGATCCAACTGCACCGCGCCGGCCGCCTCGACGAAGCCGAGCAGGGCTACCGGCAACTGCTCGGCGAAAACCCCGACGACCCCGACGTGCTGCACCTGCTCGGCATCCTGCGCGGCCAGCGCGGCGACCTGCAGGAAGCCCTGCGGCTGGTGCAGCGCGCCGGCGACCTGGATCCCGGCAACGCCGCCTGCCAGCACACGCTGGGCGAGATGCATCTTTCGGAAGGCAATCTGGACGAAGCCGCGCGCGCCTACGACCACGCGCGCCAGTTGAACCCCAACCTCGCCGCCGCGCATGCCGGACTCGGACAGGTCGCCATGCTGCGTGGCGATGTCGACGCCGCCGAAGGGCACTTCAAGGTGGCGTTGCGCGCAGACGAAAACGACGTGCAATCCCTGACCGGACTCGGCAACGTCGCACAGGCCCGCGGCGATTCGCAGCGGGCCGTGCAGCTGCTGACGCAGGCCGCCGGACTCGCGCCGGACGATCCGCAGATCCAGACCAGTTACGCGCAGGCCATGCTCGACCAGGGCATGCTGGATTTCGCCGCACGCGCGGTGCACAACGCGCTGTCCGTGAAACCGGATTACCCGCTGGCGCAGGCGCTGCGCGCCGAACTGCACGTGCGCAAGTCCGAATTTCCGCAAGCCATGGCGATCTACGAATCCCTGCTCGCGCGCGGCGAACAAGCCGGCGCGGCGCGCACGGGCCTGGGCGACATCGCGCGCGCGCAGGGTCGCCTTGACGACGCGCTGGCGCAATACGACGAAGCGCTGCGCATCGAGCCCGGCATGCACCAGGCAGCGACCCGGCGTGCCGATACCCTGGCGCACAGCGGGCGTACCGCCCAGGCGATCGACGACCTGCGCTGGCATGTCGCCCGGTATCCCGGACAGGCGCAGGCGCACGCGCAACTTGCGCGCCTGCTGGCCCGGACCCACCGCTTCGACGAAGCGTTGGCCGTGTGGGAAGGTGCCGAAGCGCGCTGGCCCGACGACATCGACCTGAAGGCACAGCACGCCCTGTCGCTCGATCAAGCCGGCCGCAGCAACGAGGCCCTCGCACTCGCCGAAACCGCCGCGGAGTCGCCGCGCCCAGCCCTCGCGATCCTGCGCGCGCGCGGCGCACTGCTGGCCGGCGATCCCGCGGCTGCGGTGCAACGACTGCAACGCATCGACGAACGCCAGTTCGAGGACAAGCCGCCGCAGCTTGCGCGTCGCCAGCAGCGCCTGCTGGGCATGGCCTACGATGCGCTGGAACAATGGCAGGACGCGGCCGACGCGTTCACGCGCGCACAACGCCTGACCGGCAACGGCCTGCCGGCATTGCCGACGCTGGACGCAGCCACGCGCGCAAGCCTGCAGCGGCTGGCCGACGAACCCGGGCTGGAGGAAACACGCGGCAGCGCGCCGATCCTGCTGTGCGGCCTGCCGGGTTCCGGCGTCGGCCAGGTGGCCGCATTGCTGGCCGACCAGGCTGGCTGGTTCGTGCGGCGCGAGCGCTTCGACACCGCGCCCGACTTCGTGAATGCGCCGTTCGACCCGAACCTGCTGCAACCTCTCGGCGACGCCAACCTGACGATGCTGGCACGACGTTACTGGCGCCCGCTCGAACGCGCCGGGGTCACTGCGACCACCAGGCTGGTGGACTGGATTCCGGTACTGGATGCACGCGTGGTGCCTGCGCTCAAGCGTGCCCTGCCCGGCGCGAAATTGCTGATCGTGCAGCGCGAAGCCCACGACATGCTGCTGAACTGGCTGGCCTTCGGCTGGTCGGAAGGCTTCGCGATGCCCGACGCGCAAGCCGGCGCACGCTGGCTGAAACTGGCTGCCACGCACCTGGAACTGGCCGCCGGGATGCTGCCGAGTTTCCATGTCGATCCCGACGCCCTGTTGGCGGATACCGGAGCGAGCCTGCGGATGCAGACGGGTGTTTTCCTCGGCGTCGTGGGCCTGGAACCCGGCACCATGGCGCGCGGCGCGCGCACGGGCCGGGGCGGCCTTCCGGTCCACTTCGCGCCGGGCCACGCCAGCCACTACCGCGAGGCGTTCTCGGAAGCCTTTGCGATCCTGGACGGTTGACGCGCCCTGTTCGCGTCCGCGTAACGTCCAAACGGCTAAGCTTGCACGCTCCGCTTGCAGGAGTGGCGCCATGTCCGGACCGCAGCGTCGTGCCGTGTTGTTCGCCATCGGGATGGCGGTGGTTGCGATGGCGTGCCACGCCGCGGCCCCGCTGGCGAGCCTGAAGGTACCGCCGGGTTTCCACGTCGCGGTGTACAGCGACCAGGTGCCGAACGCACGCGAAATCGCGCTGGGCGCGCACGACACCGTGTTCGTGGGTTCATTCCGCGAAGGCAAGGTGTACGCGCTCACCGGCATGGACGCGCAGGGCCGCGCCGAACACGTGTACGTGATCGCGCAGAATCTGGAAATGCCGGTCGGCGTCGCCTTCCACGATGGCGCGCTGTATGTGTCGGCGGTCAGCAAAATCCTGAAATACCCCGACATCGAGCAACACCTTGCCGATCCGCCCAAACCGGTCGTCGTCACCGACAAGCTGCCCAGCAAAACCCACCACGGCTGGAAGTTCATCGCGTTCGGTCCGGATGGCAAGCTGTACGTGCCGGTCGGCGCGCCGTGCAACATCTGCGACGCCGGCCCCGACTACGCGAAGATCCTGCGCATGAATCCGGACGGCAGCGACTGGCAGACCATCGCCACCGGCATCCGCAATTCGGTGGGCTTCGACTGGCAGCCCGGCTCGCATGCGTTCTGGTTCACCAACAACGGCCGCGACCTGATGGGCGACAACGTGCCGGATGACACGCTGAACCGCGTCGCCCGGATCGGCGAGAACTTCGGCTACCCGTATTGCCACGCCGGCAACGTGCCCGACCCGGAATTCGGCAAGGGCCATGCCTGCAGCGAATTTGCGCAACCCGCACTCCGGCTCGGCGCGCACGTGGCCGCGCTGGGCATGCGCTTCTATGTTGGCCAGATGTTCCCTGCGTCCTACCAGGGCGCGATCTTCATCGCCGAACACGGCTCGTGGAACCGCTCCAGCAAGGTCGGTTACCGCGTGGTGGTGGTGCATGTCGACAAGGACGGCAAGGTCACCGGCTCGGAACCCTTCCTGACCGGCTTCCTCGCAGGACAGAAGACCCTCGGCCGCCCGGTGGACGTGCAACCGCTGCGCGACGGCAGTTTGCTGGTGTCCGATGATTTCAATGGCGTGATCTACCGTATTACCCATGATGCAAGGCAGTAGGAGCGCCGGGAGGCGCGACCGCAGCCACCGTCGCGGCCACGGGCCGCTCCTACAGGAAGCAGGAACCTATGCAAATCCGCAGTGACAGCTTTGAACACCACGCGCGCATTCCCGCCGAATTCGCGTTCGGCAAACCCGGCCATCCGGTCGAACTCTCCGCCAACCGCAATCCGCATCTGGCATGGAACGGCGCGCCGGCCGGTACCCGTTCGTTTGCGCTGGTGTGCATCGACGGCGACGTGCCGAGCCGCGGCGACGACGTCAACCAGGCGGGGCGCACGGTGCCCGCCGACCTGCCGCGGGTGGATTTCGCGCACTGGCTGATGATCGACATCCCGCCAACGTGCACCGAAATTGCCGCCGGCGCGTGCAGCGACGGCGTCAGCCCGCACGGCAAGCGCTCGCCACCCGGTCCCGCGGGCTCGCGCCAGGGCCGCAACGACTTCACCGGCTGGTTTGCTTCCGATCCCGCGATGTCCGGCGATTATCTTGGCTACGACGGCCCCTGCCCGCCATGGAACGACGCCCTGCTGCACCACTACCGCTTTCGCGTCTACGCGCTGGACGTCGCGCGGCTTGATCTGGCGCACAACTTCGGCTGGGCGGAACTGCAGACTGGGCTGCGCGGTCATGTATTGAACCAGGCCGAAGTCATTGGCACTTACAGTTTGAACCCCGCCGTGAAATAAGCACGGCACCACTCGGGAGGCACCCATGAGCAACGACATCACCCAGGAAGAAGGTCGCAACGGCAACGCGCACGAGCGCATCGAACGCGCCTCGACGCGCTTCAAGGAAGGCACCAGCAGCGCGGTGAGCGGCGCCAAGGAGAAGTTCGACAACGCCGCCGACCACGTCGAGTCCGGCCTGCACCGGGCCGCGGACGCCAGCGCACGCGGTGCGCATCGCGCCGCCGACAAGGCTGCGGAATGGCGCGAGCGTGGCTCGGAACTGGCTTCCGGCGCGCGCGAACGCGCGGACGACGCACTCGACCACGTGCGCGATTTCGTGCGCGAAAAGCCCGTGCAGTCGGTAGCGATTGCCCTGGCGGCCGGTTGGCTGCTGGGCCGCCTGCTCGGCCCGCGCCGCTGACCCGCCACGCACCGCGGGCGGGCACGGGTGAACATCGAAGCAGAGGAACGCACCGGGTCGGCTGACACCGAAACGGAACGCGCCGCCACGGAAGCCCGGTTCGGCGCCGTGCTGGAAGCCGGTGCGGGCCTGTTCGCGGCGCTGCGGCGCGTTGCAATCTCGCTGGCCGCACTGCTGGTCGCCGAGGCGCAGGTATTGCGCGCCAGCATCGCGCTGGTGTTCCTCGCCAGCGTCGCGCTGGTCGCGTTCGCGGTTTCGCTGTGGGCCTGCGTGGTCGCGTTGATCGGCTGGGCACTCACGCTGGCCACGCATTCGATCGGGATTGCGCTGGCGGTGCTGGTCGTGCTGCACCTGGTCCTGGTGGTCGCGATCTGGTTCGCGATCCGGCGCG
>JAFEDX010000030.1 GCA_018241365.1 Pseudomonadota bacterium | reverse complement strand
GACTCGATGCGGTCGACACCACCGCGCTGGCTGGCCCGCGCGCGGCCATGCGCTACCGGCAAGTCCAGCAGCAGGGTCAGGTCGGGTTGCAGGCCCGCCGTAGAGATGCGTTCCAATTCGGCGATGCGCGCGCTGTCGATGCCGCGCCCGCCGCCCTGGTAGGCGTAGCTCGCATCGGTGAAGCGGTCGCACAACACCCAGCGGCCGGAATCCAGCGCAGGACGCAGTACTTCGCGCACCAGTTGCGCGCGCGCCGCGAACATCAGCAGCAGCTCGGTTTCCGCGGCGATCCCGCGATGCGCGGGATCCAGCACCAGTGCGCGGATCGCCTCGCCCACCGGCGTGCCGCCTGGCTCACGGGTGTACAACACGTCCACGCGCTCGCGCCCGAAATGCTCGCGCAAGCCCGCCAGCAACGTGCTCTTGCCCGCGCCCTCGCCGCCTTCAAGCGTGATCAGTCGGCCCGTCACGGGTTCTTCTTTCCGAGGATGTATTTCTTCACCGCTGCATTGTGCTCCGCCAGTGTCGCGGAAAATTGGTGGGTGCCGTCGCCCTTCGCCACGAAGTACAAGGCGTCGCCCGGCGCCGGGTGCAGCACCGCGTCGATCGCGGCGCGGCCGGGCAGCGCGATCGGCGTCGGCGGCAGGCCGGCGCGCGTATAAGTGTTGTACGGCGTGTCGGTTTCGAGATCCACCTTGTGGATCTTGCCGGCGTAGGCGGGGCCCATGCCGAAGATGACGCTGGGATCGGTGTCGAGTTTCATGCCGATCTTGAGCCGCCGTTCGAAAACGCCCGCGATCTCCGGCCGCTCGGCCGGTACCGCGGTTTCCTTCTCGACCAGCGAGGCGAGGATCAACGCCTGGTAGGGCGTCTGCAGCGGGATCGACGGATCGCGTCCCGCCCATTCCTTCGCGAGATATTCCTGCATCGTCTTGTGGGCGCGCGCGAGGATATCGAGATCCGACATGCCGAGCACGTAGTCATAGGTGTCGGGCATGAACTCGCCTTCCGGCGATTGCCCCGCGTCGCCCAGCTTCGCCATCGCGTCCGCGTCGCTGAGTGCGCCCAGCGCGTGTTTCAACTTGGGCGCCTTCGCCAGTGCTTCGCGGACCTGCGCGAACGTCCAGCCATCCACCAACGTGACGCGATGGTGCAGCACGCGGCCCGCCGCCATGTTTTCCAGCAGCACGGTCGGCGTCATGCCCGGCGCCAGCGCGTACTCACCCGCGTGCAGCTTGTCGGCGACTCCGAGCCGCAGCGCGAGCGCACGCCACAGCAGGGGCGATGCCTCCGAGAGCTTTTCACCGCGCACCTGCCGGATGATGCCCGTGAACCCTTCACCACGCGCAATCTCGATCGTCTGGCCCGCGCCGCGGACGTTCAATGGCGCCCGCGTGAAATGCAGGTAGGCGACGCCCGCCCAAGTGACCGCGGTGATGGCCAGCAACGCAAGCAGGACGAGCAAGACGCGCAGGACCACGTTGCCGGCGCAGCGGTTGCGCGCGGAAGCCAGGCGGGGCGTGACGATTCGGGTCATCTGGCCAGTCTAAAGGACAGCGGCCGGAGCCTGTGCCGCGCGTGCGGCGCGTTCAAATGCGCCGGAACAACAAGGTGCCGTTGGTGCCGCCGAAACCAAACGAATTGGAGATCGCGATGTCGATCTTGCCAGCGCGCGCGACGTTGGGCACGAAGTCGAGGTCGCATTCCTCGCCCGGTTCGTCAAGGTTGATGGTCGGCGGCAACACGCCGTCGCGCATCGCCAGCAGGGTGAAGATCGCCTCCACGCCGCCGGCCGCGCCTAGCAGATGCCCGGTGGTGGACTTGGTGGAGCTCATCGCCAGCTTGTTCGCGTGCTCGCCGAACACGCGCTTGGCGGCGTGCACCTCGCCAAGATCGCCCAGCGGTGTCGAGGTACCGTGCGCGTTGACGTACTGCACCTCGGACGGGTTCACGCCCGCGTCCCGCAGCGCATGCTCCATGCAACGTGCGGCACCCTCGCCGCCCACGCTGGGCGCGGTGATGTGGTACGCGTCGCCACTCATGCCGAAACCCGCGAGCTCGGCGTAGATCTTCGCGCCACGGGCCTTGGCGTGTTCGTATTCTTCCAGCACCACGATGCCGGAGCCATCCGACAGCACGAATCCGTCGCGATCCTTGTCCCACGGCCGGCTGGCGCGGGCCGGCTCGTCGTTGCGTGTGCTCATCGCACGCGCCGAGCAGAATCCGCCGATCGCGGTCGGGGTAACCGAGAACTCGGCACCGCCGGTCAGCATCGCATCGGCATCCCCGTACTGGATCATGCGCATCGCGAGACCGATGTTGTGCGTCGCCGTGGTGCAGGCGGTGACGCAGGCGATGTTCGGCCCCTTCAGCCCGTACATGATCGACAGGTGGCCCGAGACCATGTTGATGATCGAGCCCGGCACGAAGAACGGCGAGATCTTGCGCGGTCCGCCCTCGTGGTAGGCGATGGAGGTGCGTTCGATGCTGGCGATGCCGCCAATGCCGGCACCCACGGCGGCACCGATCCGCCCCGCATTGGACTCGGTTACCTCCAGCCCGGAATCGCGCATGGCCTGGGTGCCCGCGGCGATGCCGTAGTGGATGAAGGTATCCATCTTCTTGATGTCCTTCGGCGCAATGTACTGCGCCGGGTCGAAGTTCTTGACCTCGCCCGCGATGCGGGTCGGAAACGCGCTCGCATCGAAGTGCGTGATCGGGCCTATCCCGCTCACGCCCGCGACCACGTTCTTCCACGCCGTCGCCACGTCATTGCCGACGGGCGAAACGATGCCCATCCCGGTGACCACCACACGCCGCTTGTTCATGGGAACTCCCTGCTGCATCTGTTCGACCAGGTCATGTCACGTGTCCGCTGGCGATCTCCCTGCACAGGCCGCCTTGCCGCGGGGAATGGCACGTTCGGGCGCGCCGCGCCCAACTCGTCCATACGGCAAGCATCGCTGCCGGCGTTGCGCACGCGCAACTCCATACGCTGACGCATTGTCCGAACCCCAACAACGCGAAAGCTGCGCACTGTAGGCGCAGCTTTCGGGTTGCCGCAAGGTACTGCTTTGCGCTGCCACGGGGCATGCGCTGGCGCCAAACTCAGGATTTGACGTGTGCCTTGATGTAGTCCACCGCTTGTTGCACGGTCGTGATCTTCTCGGCTTCCTCGTCGGGGATTTCGGTTTCGAATTCCTCTTCGAGCGCCATCACCAGTTCCACGGTGTCCAGCGAATCCGCGCCAAGGTCGTCGACGAACGAGGCGTTCGGCGTGACGTCCTCTTCCTTGACTCCCAATTGATCGACCACGATCTTCTTGACGCGTTCTTCGATGCTGCTCATGTGCAAGTGCCTCCCGGGACAATGGCGTTCGAGGAGGGCATGTGCCCTTCCCCACTCGATCCGCGCGCACCCGCAAGGGCCACGCAGGATACGGATTGAAATCATGACCCGCGTGGGGTCGCGTGGTAGTTCCGTGGCCGGAAACCCACCCCGGCCGCGGCACGAAAGACGCAATATTACCCGGTTCCGCCTGTCAATAGAACCATCGGGCAACCCTTCCGGACCAAGGCCATGAACCGTGCGACCCGCATCGGCAAGTACTGCTGCCGAACGCCGGCAGCGGCCCGAAGATCTGGCCACACGGATGTGGCCATTGGCGCAGCAGGTCTTGCAGCGATTCCTACGCCATGTACATCCCGCCATTCACATGCAGCGTTTCGCCGGTGATGTAGTTGGCGCACTTCGATGCCAGGAACGCCACCGCCTGCGCAATGTCGCCCGGTTCACCGAGGCGGCCCAGCGCGATGGTGCCTTCCAGCGTCTTGCGCTGCTCATCGGTCAACGCGCGGGTCATGTCGGTGTCGATGAACCCGGGGGCCACCACGTTGACGGTGACGCCGCGCGAACCGATCTCGCGCGCCAGCGATTTCGAGAACGCGATGATTCCGGCCTTGGCCGCGGCGTAGTTGGTTTGCCCCGGGTTGCCGGTGACGCCGACCACCGAGGCGATGTTGATGATGCGGCCCTTGCGCGCCTTCATCATCGTGCGCATCACGGCCTTGCAGGTGCGATAGACCGAAGTCAGGTTGGTGTCGAGGATGGCCTGCCAATCCTCGTCCTTCATCCGCATCAGCAACTGGTCACGGGTGATGCCTGCGTTGTTGACCAGGATGGTCAGGCCGCCGTGGTCCTTGACGATGGCTTCGATCAGCGCTTCCACCGCGGCACCATCGGTGACGTTCAGCACCCGGCCTTCGCCGCCATGTGCGGACAGGCGTTGCGTGATCGCCTGCGCTCCGGCATCCGAGGTCGCGGTACCGACCACCTTCGCGCCCTGCGCGGCCAGTTCGTCCGCGATCGCGGCGCCGATGCCGCGCGATGCACCGGTCACCAGCGCGATCTCACCCTGCAGTACGCCACTCATGCCTGCACCTCCGCCAGTGCGGCCCGCAATTCGCCCGGCGTACCCAGCGCGCGTGCGTCGATCGACTTGTCGATGCGCTTGCACAAGCCGGTCAGCACCTTGCCGGGGCCGCATTCAAAAATCTTCGTTGCACCGTTGCGCACCAGCGACAGCACGCTGTCGGTCCACAGCACCGGCATGTAGAGCTGGCGTTCCAGCGCCGCGCGGATGAATTCGATGCCAGCATGGGCCTTGGCGTCGGCATTCTGCAGCACCGGAATCGCCGGTACCTGCCATGGCAGCTCGGCCATCTTCGCGGCCAGCTGCTGCGCGGCGTCGCGCATCAACGGCGTATGCGAAGGCACCGATACGGCGAGCTTGATGACCTTGCGCACGCCGAGTTCGGCGAGCCGCTGCGCGGCGCGGTCAACCGCACCGGTATGGCCGGCGATCACCAGTTGGCCCGGGCTGTTGAAGTTGGCCGGTGCGACGACTTCCTCGCCGGAAACTTCCTTGCAGACCTTCTCGATGACTTCATCGTCGGCGCCGATCACGGCCGCCATCGAACCCACGCCCGCAGGCACCGCCGCCTGCATCAGGCGCCCGCGCTCGGCAACCAGCCCCGCAGCCGCGCGCAGCGGCAAGGCGCCAGCGCAAACCAGCGCCGAATATTCGCCGAGGCTGTGCCCGGCGACCTGCGCGGGCGACGGGCCGCCCTGCGCGAGCCACACGCGCCATACCGCGACGCTCGCCGCCAGCAGGGCCGGCTGGGTGTTCTCAGTCTTGCCGAGTTCGGCTTCCGGCCCGTCCTGCGACAACGCCCACAAATCGATGCCGGCGCCAGCCGAGGCATCATCAAACGTCTTGCGGACTTCAGGGAACTCCGCCGCGAGTTCGGCCAGCATCCCGACCGTCTGCGAACCCTGTCCCGGAAAAACGAATGCGAGGTCGGCGCGTGGCGTCGCCCGGCTTGCTTGCTCGTCGCCCATGGCATCAATACCTGACCATCGCCGACGCCCACGTAAACCCGCCGCCAAAGGCTTCCAGCAGCAGGTTCTGGCCGCGCTGGATCTTGCCCGAACGCACCGCGGCGTCCAGCGCCAGCGGCACCGAGCCCGACGAGGTGTTGGCGTGCTTGTCCACGGTCACGATCACGCGATCCATCGACATGCCCAACCGCTTGGCAGTCGCTTCGATGATGCGCAGGTTGGCCTGGTGCGGGATCAGCCAGTCGACCTCGGATTCGTGCATGCCGGCTGCGGCCAGCGTTTCGCCGACCAGCGCATCGAAGGTCTTGACCGCGAACTTGAACACTTCGCGCCCGCTCATGTGGATGCGCACGCCATGGTTCTTCTCGTCACTGAATCCCACCGACACGCCGACCGGGTTGTAGAGAAGGTGCTTGTAGCCGCCATCGGCGTGCAGGCAAGTGGCGAGGATGCCGGGCTCGTCGGAAGCTTCCAGCACGACCGCGCCCGCACCGTCACCAAACAGCACGCAGGTTTCGCGCTCGCTCCAGTCGACCATCCGGGTCAGCGTTTCGGCGCCGATCACCAGCGCCTTCTTCGCCTGTCCCGTACGCACGAAGTTGTTGGCGACGCCCAGCGCATACACGAAGCCCGAGCACGCGGCGTTGACGTCGAACGCCATGCAGCCATTCGCGCCCAAGCGGTCCTGGACCAGGCAGGCGGTGGCCGGGAAGATGATGTCGGGCGTGGTGGTGCCGAGCACGATCATGTCGAGCTCGGAAGCCTTGACGCCGGCGTCATGCAAGGCCTGTTCGGCAGCCCGGAACGCAAGGTCACCGGTGGTCTCGCCCTCTGCGGCCACGCGGCGTTCGCGGATGCCGGTGCGGGTGCGGATCCACTCGTCACTGGTATCGACCATTTTCTCGAGGTCAGCATTGGTGACGACGCGTT
Source organism: Pseudomonadota bacterium (assembly GCA_018241365.1). Taxonomy (GTDB): domain Bacteria; phylum Pseudomonadota; class Gammaproteobacteria; order Xanthomonadales; family Rhodanobacteraceae; genus 66-474. The sequence goes on along the minus strand of JAFEDX010000030.1, from coordinate 9,998 downwards.
CCGGCAGCGCACTGCCGGTGGCCAGGATGCGGGCGTAGGTCAAAGCGGCGGTTCCCCGTTCAAACGTTGCGCACAAAAAAACGCGACGGCGCCAATGAGCGCCGCGCGTCGGTTTGCAGCCCGATGCACAAGGACCTCAGTCCTCGTCGACGACTGCCTGCTTGTCCTCGATCACCTTGCGGCCACGGTAGTAGCCGTCCTTGGTGATGTGGTGGCGACGGTGGATCTCGCCCGACGTTGGGTCGGTGGCGAGCTGCACCTTGTCCAATGCGTCGTGTGCACGGCGCATGCCGCGGCGGGACGGGGATTTGCGGCTTTTTGCAACGGCCATGATGGCTCTCCTGAAAGCATTTCAACGATGTTTCGTGCGGGCTTCCAGCAGGTTGCGCAAGTCCGCGAACGGATGCGTCACCGGCTCGTCCCGCTCCGCATCCCGCGGGTGGTCACCGGGCGTGGTCCATGCGCCCTGCAAGATCTCGCTGCCGGGCTTGACGGGCACCAGCGGCAAAACCAGAAGCAATTCGTCCTCGATCACCTTGCGCGGTGACAGCGCCCCGCCTTCCAGCAGCAGCGGCTCGCAATCGCCCGGCAACGCGCCGGCGTCCGCCTCGTCCGCGAGCAACCCCAGCCGGGCATCCACCTCGGCCGGAAACACGAACGGTTCCAGGCTGCGTTGGCATTCCAGCGTCAACCCGGCGTGCAACCGGACGCGTAACCTGGGCTCGCCCAGATCACCCGTCCCGAATTCCAGTCGATAGGCGACCTCGCCACGATCGTCCGCCAGCGCCTCCACCAATCGCGGCAATTCCGCGACCGGCAAGGTGCCTTCGAAAGACCGCCGCCCGGCCACCATGCGTTCGGCGTCCACACTCACTGGCAGGGACGCGGACATAAGCGCGGAATGCTAGATTCCGCACTGCACAAAGTCAACCGGAAAGCAGCCTCCGGGCTTGGCCCGTATCATGCTTGCCATTATCGCATCCACGCCTGAGCGCGCCAAACCTTGACCACCTTGTCCAGCACCCTGCTTGCCGTGCTCCTGCCCGCCCTGGTCGCGCTGATCGCCTGCGTGCTCGTGATCGTGCTGCTGGCACGCCAGGTGCGCCACCAGCGTGCCCTGCGCACGCTGTACCTCGAAGCCGACGGGCTGGAGCACGACCTCAAGGAATGCCGCACCCGGCTTGCCCGCGCGCACGCCTCGATGTCGATGGGCCCCAACCAGCCCGCCGCCGGCGAAACCGATGCCCGCCACGCCATCGATGCCGCGCTGCGCGAGCTTTTGGCCCACCGGCTATGGCTGCGCGACGAGGCCGACAATGCCAACCAGCGTGACCTCGACGCCGCGGTGACCGCCATCGGCAAGGCCCGGGGATCGCTCGGCAAACAGCTGCAGGAACTGGATACCGCGCAGCGCGCGCTGGAAACGGCGGTGCGCGAAAAGATCGAGGATCTGTCCAACCAATGAGCCCGCCACGGATCGTGTTGGCCTCGACTTCGCGCTATCGGGCCGGGCTGCTGCGACGGCTGCTGGATGATTTCGAGCAGGTGGCGCCCGCGGTTGACGAACCCGAGTTGCATGAAGAAGCCCCGCGCGATCGCGCGCTCAGGCTTGCCAGCGCCAAGGCCGAGACGATTGCGGCAAACCGCCACGATGCGCTGGTGATCGGCTCGGATCAGGTCGCAACGCTGGGCAACGCGATCCTGCACAAACCCGGGAATGTCGAGAACGCACGCGAACAATTACGTGCAAGTAGCGGAAACATAGTTGATTTTTTCACGGGCTTGTGCGTAACCGACACTCGCGACGGGCGACGCAGGACGGCCCTCGACCACACCCGGGTGGCCTTCCGCGAACTGACCGACCCCGAGATCGAGCGCTACCTTGCCCTTGAAAATCCCATCGATTGCGCCGGCAGCTTCAAGTCCGAGGGAGCAGGCATCGCCTTGTTCGAACAGATCGAAACCCGCGATCCGACGGCACTGATCGGGCTGCCACTGATCGCACTGGCGCGGTTGCTGCGGGAATCCGGGTTGACGCTGCCCTGACGCGACCACGTTCGCATTGAGACGACGCCGGGCATCGTACACTCGGCTGAGCCACAAACCGGAAACAGGCATGGACCAGAATTTCGCCGGCGCCACCGCAGCCTCCGTGGACAGCTTGCCGCGCCAGCGCCTCGACGCTGCGATGGCTCAGGTCAACGAGGTGCTGGTCGGCAAGAATCGGGCGATCCGGACGGCCTTTGCCTGCCTGCTGGCAGGCGGGCATCTGCTGGTGGAAGACGTGCCTGGTGTCGGCAAGACCACCTTGGCGCACGCGCTGGCGGCGACCCTGGGCCTGAGCTTCCGGCGCATCCAGTTCACTTCCGACCTGTTGCCCAGCGACATTGTCGGGGTCAGCGTGTTCGACCGCGACAGCGGCGCCTTCCGCTTCCAGCCGGGGCCGATCTTCGCGCAACTGCTGCTGGCCGATGAAATCAACCGCGCCACACCCAAGACCCAGAGCGCGCTGCTGGAAGCGATGGCCGAGGGCCAGGTGACGGTGGACGGCGCCAGCCGTGCGCTGCCGCAGCCGTTCTTCGTGGTCGCCACGCAAAATCCACTGGACATGGCCGGCACCTATCCGTTGCCCGACTCGCAGCTCGACCGCTTCATGCTGCGCATTGCACTCGACTACCCCGACGCCGAGGCCGAACGCCGGCTGCTGACGGGCGAGAACCGTTCCGCCATGGTGGGCCGGCTATCGCCGCGCCTCGCCGATGGCGACATCCTCACCTTGCGCCAGCGCGTGCACGCGGTGACCGCCAGCCCTGTCCTGCTCGATTACGTGCAGGCGCTGCTGGCCGCCAGCCGCAAGCACCACGACATCCGCACCGGCCTGTCGCCGCGCGCCGGGCTGGCGTTGCTTGCCGCGGCGCGCGCCTGGGCCCTGCTGGGCGACCGCGATTACGTGCTGCCCGAAGACGTGCAGGCGATGTTCGTCGCCGTCGCCGGCCATCGCCTGATCCCGGCGCGCAACGCCGGCCGCGACGCACTGGCCCAGGCGTTGCTGGATTCCGTCGCGGTGGAGTGAGGGCGTGCCCGCGAACCCACCAGGCGCACCCGGCGTTGCCGCACGCGTGCGGCGCTGGTCGCGCAGCTTCATGCGAGGGCGCAAGCCCGAAACGTTGCCGGTGCGGCTGGACCGCCGCCGCATCTACATCGTGCCGACCCGCGCCGGGCTCGGCTACGCGCTGCTGCTCGTGACCATGCTGGCCGGTGCGCTGAACTACCAGAACAACGCGGCGCTGCTGCTGACATGCATGCTGGGCGCAGCGCTCGCTGCGAGCATGTTGCTCACGTGGCGCGAACTGCACGACCTCACCCTGCGTTCGCTGCACGCCGAACACGCCTTCTGCGATATGCGCTTGCCGCTGCAGCTGGCCTTCACCGATGACCACCGCAACCGCCAGGGCCTCAGCATTGCGGTGGACGAGCTGGAACAGCCCTGTCCGCTGCGGCCGGGCGCCAGCCGCGCCAGCGTGACCGTCGCCACCGACCGGCGTGGCTGGATGGCGGTACCGCGCATGCGTGTCTCGAGTACGCTGCCGTTTGGCCTGTTCCGTGCGTGGGGCTGGATCACGCCGGCGCAAAACGTGCTGGTGTACCCGCGCCTGCTCGCCGACAGCAAGCCGCCCGCCCGCAACGATGATCCCAACGAACGCATTGTCGGTGGTGACGAATTCGCGGGACTGCGCGATTACCACGCCGGTGATCCGATCCGGCACGTGGCGTGGAAGGCCAGCGCCCGTCACGACCATCTGCTGGTGCGCGAATTCGACCACGCGGCGCCGGGCCAGCCGTTGCGTTTCGACTGGGATGCCTTGACCGGCATCGATCGGGAAACCCGCATCTCGCGCCTTGCCGGCTGGGTGTGTGACGCCTACACCGCCGCGCATCCGTGGATACTGGTCCTGGAAGACCATCGTGCACTGGGTCCCGCCAGCGACGCCGCGCACTATCACCGTTGCCTCGCTGCGCTGGCCGAGCTGCCATGAAGCGCCAGCACGCACCGCCCGGCACCCGCGTCATCGCATCCACGCTGGGTGCGTTGCCGTTCAACCTGCTGTGCCTGACCGTGCTGTGCGTGCTCGCGGCGCACGCGCCGCACCTGCCCGCGTGGTACACCGCGATGCTTGCCGCCATCCTCGCCGCGCGCTGGTGGCAACGGCGCCACCACCCGCGGCGCGTGCAGGCATGGCTGCGGATCGTGATGCTGGTGGCGGTGCCGCTGGTCGTGGTCGCCGTCTATGGCTCGCCGTTCGGACGCGAGGCCGGTGCCGCCATCGTGTGCGGCCTGCTGGTGGTGAAGGTGCTGGAAAGCGAATCGACGCGCGACGCGCGCATGACCGTGGGGTTCGCCTGTTTCATCCTGATGAGCGCATTGCTGTTCGACCAGTCGCTCGGCTTCACCGTCGTGGTCGGGTTGATGCTGCTGCCGGTGCTGGCAACCCTGCGTGCGCTCGAACCGGGCCCGCCGGGCTTCGGCTGGCGGGCGGCGTTGCAACCCGGCAGCGTGCTGCTGGCAGCCAGCCTGCCGGCAGCGTTGCTCGGGTTCCTGCTGATTCCGCGCCTTGCGACCCCGCTGTGGGGCGCGCCGGACAATGGCGCCGCGCGCACCGGCATCAGCGACCGCATGGCGCCCGGCGACATCCAGTCACTGCTCACCGACAACGCGGTGGCGATGCGGATCGGTTTCGATGGTGCGCCACCACCCGCAGACCAGCGCTATTTCCGCGGCATGCTGTTGTGGGAATTCAACGGCCGCGCGTGGCTGCCGGGCATCGCGGCAAGGCGGCCGTGGCCGCCGGCGCCGGTCGATGTCCGCGGTCCGCTCATCCGCTACGACGTCACCCTGCTGGCCAGCCACCAGCACTGGATGTTCGCGCTGGACGTTCCGATCGACACGCCGGAAGGCGCACGCATGGGCGCCGACCACACGCTGTATTCGACTCGACCCATCAACCAGACCCTCCGTTACCGCGTCGATTCGGCAACCGACTATCGACTGGATCCCGAGGGCCTCGCAGCAGGCATCCGCGCCGCGGCGCTGGAGCTGCCGGACGGCTTTGATCCGCGCGCCCGTGCGCTCGCGGCACGCTGGCGTGCCCAGGCAGGCGGCAGCGACGTCGCGATCGTGCGCGACGCGCTGAACCTGTTCCACGACGGCGGCTTTGCCTACAACCTCGACGCGCCGCCGCTGGGGCGCGACAGCATCGATGATTTCCTGTTCGACACCAAGACCGGTTTTTGCGAACACTACGCCAGCGCCTTCACCTTCCTGATGCGCGCGGCCGGCATTCCGGCGCGCGTGGTGGTCGGCTACCAGGGCGGCTACTGGAACGACTTCGCACACTACCTGCTGATCCGCCAGGCAAACGCCCACGCCTGGTCGGAGGTGTGGCTGGCCGGACGCGGCTGGGTACGGGTCGATCCGACCGCGTCCGTGAGCAAGGTCGAACTGGCGAACACGGGCGGTGCCACGGATGGCTTCGATGCGGGCGGCAGCGACTGGTGGCTGCCTTGGCAAAACCGCCTCGATATCGTCAATCGCTGGTGGGGCCAGAGCGTGGTCGGCTTCGACGACATCAAGCAAAGCCGTCTGTTCCATCCCTTCGGCATCGAACATGCCACGGCGCAGATGCTGGGCATCGCGCTGGCCATCGTGGTGTTCCTTGCGCTGGGATTGGGCGCACTGCTCGCGTCGCTGCGCCCGCGCACCAGGCCGCGCGACGCACTGGCCGCTGCGCAAACGCGCCTGCAGCGCAAGCTGGCGCGGCTCGGCATCGTGCGTGGCAACGCCGAAGGTCCGCACGACTTCTACCTGCGCTCGGCAGACGAGTTGCCGGAATCGGCGTCAACGTTGCGTGAATTGTCAACCGAATATCTCGTGCTGCGTTATGCCACTCTCGAACCGCCGCCTGAACGAATCCGCGGCTTCGTGCAACGCGTGCGCAATTTCCATCCCCGCCGTGTGGTCAAATAGACGCATCGGTACACATTCCCGGAGGCTTGTCATGTCACGTCGTGTCTTGTTCCTGTCCGTCGTTGGCGCGCTGGCCCTGGGCGGCTGCGCCACCATCCCGCAACCCCTCCAAGGCAACTTCGCGCCGGTGACCATGGATGCCGCGCGCAGCGGCAGCGCCAATGCCAGCGCGGTGCGCTGGGGCGGCGAAATCATCCAGACCCAGCCGCGCCAGCAGGAAACCTGCTTCTTCGTGCTGGCCGAACCGCTGGATTCGCAGGCGCGCCCGAAACGCGGTGACGAAGGCATGGGCCGGTTCGTCGCCTGCAAGCAGGGTTTCTACGACCCGGAAGTGTTCCAGAAGGGTCGCGAAATCACCGTGACCGGCACGCTCAGCGGCACCGTGCAACACAAGATCGGGGAATTCGACTACACCTATCCCAAGGTCGAGGCCAGCAACGTCTATCTGTGGCCGAAGCGCCCGTTGTACGTGCAACGCGCGGATCCATGGGGGCCATGGGGACCATGGGGGTGTGATCCGTTCTGGTCGTCGTGGGGTTGCGGCTGGGGATACGGCGGCTGGTACTACCCGCCGCGCGTGATCGTGGTGCCGCGCCAGGTGCCGCCCCCGCCACCGACGAAAGGCTGATCGCCAGCCCGTGGATCAAACCGACGCCCGCACAAGCGGGCGTCGCCGTTCCGATCCCCGCGTCAGACCATCCTTTCGGGCATCTGCTTGCCTGCCATCAGGTGCAGATGCAGGTGATACACGGTCTGGCCGCCGCCGCGGTTGCAATTGATCACGCAGCGGTAGCCGTCGTCGGCAAATCCTTCGCGCCTGGCCCAGGTTGATGCCGCCAGCAGCAGCCGGCCGAGCAAGGGCGCATCGGCGGCGGTGCAATCGTTCAGGGTCGCGAACGACTTTTTCGGTACGAACAACACGTGGACCGGTGCCTGCGGATGGATGTCGCGGAAGGCCAGGATTTCATCGTCTTCGTAAACGATGTCGGCGGGCAATTCGCGGCGGATGATCTTGTCGAAGAGGGTGTCAGTCATGGCGGCAATCCGGATTCGAGTCCAAGGCAAGCATAGCAACGCCGGCTGCCGGAACCATGCCGGCGCGGTTCAATCTTCGAGCGCTTGCCTGCTTCCGAACGCGTGCGCCAGGGTGCCCCGATCGACATATTCGAGTTCGCCGCCCAGCGGCACGCCATGCGCGAGCCGGGTCGCACGCACACCCGCAGCGCGTGCAAGCTGGCCAAGCCAATGCGCGGTGGCTTCGCCCTCCACGGTGGGGTTGGTCGCAACCACCATTTCGCGAATCTCGCCGCCCGCGAGCCTGCGTTGCAGCAATTCCACACCCAGTTCCTGCGGGCCCATGCCGTCCAGCGGTGACAGCCGCCCCATCAACACGAAGTAGCGGCCGCGATAGCCGGTCGCCTGTTCGACCGCAAGCAGGTCGGCCGGGGTTTCGACCACGCACAACTGCGATGCATCGCGCGACACATTCGTACAGATCGCGCATTCCCCGCTTTCGCTGAAATTCCGGCAGGACTTGCAGTGCCCGATGCGCTGCATCGCTTCACCCAGCACCCGCGACAAGCGCACGCCTCCTTCGCGGTCGCGCTCCAGCAGGTGGAACGCCATCCGCTGCGCGCTCCGGGCGCCGACGCCCGGCAGGCAGCGCAAGGCCTCGATCAGTTCGGTGAGCAAATTGGTATCGCCGGACATGCGGTCAGAACGGCATCTTGAAACCCGGCGGAAGGTTCATGCCGGAACTGACTCCGCCCAGTTTCTGCTGGCTGGCCTCGGCAACCTTGTTGACCGCGTCGTTGACGGCGGCAGCCACCATGTCCTCGGCCATCTCCGGATCGTCCGCCAGCAACTTGCGGTCGATGCGCACACGCCGCACTTCGTGGCGGCCCGTCATGGTGACTTCCACCATGCCGCCACCGGCGCTGCCGGTGACTTCGAGCTTTGCGATTTCTTCCTGCGCGCGCTTCAGTTCTTCCTGCATGCGCTGCGCCTGCTGCATCAATTGTCCCAACTGCCCTTTCATGCTTGTCTGCCTGCGGGTCGAATGCTTTCGGGGATGATTTCCGCGCCGAACTGGCGCTGCATGTCCTGGATGATCGGATCGTCGGCCAGCGCGCGCTCGGCCGCGACCTGTGCATCGGAACGCACTTTCGCAGCGCGCGTCGCGGGGGTTTCGGCCACTGCCTCGTGCACGATCCGCACGCGCAGCTTGCGGCCAATCGCCTCACCCAGCTTGTCCTGCAACTGCCGGTTGGCCGAATCGGTGCAGAAGATCATGTGCTCGGGCGTCAACGCCAGCGTCAGCACTTCCCCTTCAAGCAACTTCGGCACGGCATGGCGCGCCAACAGTCCGGCGGGGCCGCCCAGTTCCGCCTGCGCGATCCAGTTTTCCCAATCGGCGATGCCATCGATGCGTGGTGTTGCGGTCGGCTTGGGTGCTGCGGCTGACGACGGGGTCATCGGACGCGTGCGCGCGTTTCCCGTCGCGCCATTCGGCGCAGGCGCTGCCGGGGTGGCAGCCGGCGCCGCTGCGGGCGGGCGGGTCGCGGTGTGCGCAGGCAGGGATACGGCAGGCCCACTGGCATCCGCGCTGCGAAATGCCAGCATCCGCAACAAGGTCATCTCGAAACCGGAACGGACATCCGGCGCCAGCGGCAAGTCGCGCCGGCCTTGCAGCGCGAACTGGTACCACACCTGCACATCTTCGGGATCGACCTTGCCCGCCAGCTCGTCCAGCACTTCGTGTTCGGGTTCATCACCGGCGATGCCCGGCACCAGTTGCCGCAACTGGATGCGATGCAGCGCGTTGGCAAGCTGCTCCAGCACCACCGCGAAATCCGGCGCCAGGCCCGCGATCCGGTCGGCCTCGATCATCAGCGCCTTGCCATCGCCACCAGCCAAGGCCCGCAGCAGCGCGCCCACGTCGTTGTCCGCGATCGTGCCCAGCATCGCGCGCACGTCGTCCGCGCGCAGCGTGCCACCGCCATGCGCAATCGCCTGGTCCAGCAGCGACAGGCCATCCCGCAACGAACCATCCGCGCCGCGCGCCAGCTCCGCGATCGCGCCTTCGTCGAAGGCTACGCCTTCCTTGCCGAGGATCATCTTCATCTGCCCGGCGATCTGCTCCGGCAGCAGGCGTTTCAAGCCGAACTTCAGGCAACGCGAGAGCACCGTCACCGGGAGTTTCTGCGGATCGGTGGTGGCCAGCAGGAACTTCACGTGCTCCGGCGGCTCTTCCAGCGTCTTCAGCAGCGCATTGAACGCGGACTTCGACAGCATGTGCACTTCGTCGATGAGGTACACCTTGTAGCGCCCACGTGCAGGCGCGTACTGCGCGCTTTCGATCAATTCGCGCACGTCATCGACGCCGGTGTTGCTGGCTGCGTCGATCTCGATCAGGTCGACGAAACGCCCGGCATCCACCGCCGTGCAGATCGCGCACTCGCCGCAGGGATGCGCCGACATCCCGCGTTCGCAGTTGAGCGACTTGGCAAAGATGCGTGCAATCGTGGTCTTGCCGACCCCGCGGGTGCCGGTGAACAGGTAGGCGTGGTGCACGCGCCCGGAATCCAGCGCGTGGGTCAGCGCCTTGACGACGTGTTCCTGCCCGACCAGCTCGCTGAACTGCTTCGGACGCCACTTGCGGGCTAGGACTTGATAACTCATGGGGACAATCTGGTGGCGAAGCCCCATTGTGCCAAGACCACGCGCCAAGACCAAGCGTATCGACCGTACTACCCGCGGTTGTCAGCCATGCCGGCGAACAACTATCATGTGCGGCCCGGTGATCCTTGACACGTCGCTCGTGGACACCTAGAAACTGCGCCGTCGGCGATTGTCACGCCAGCCGTGGCGCTGCATTTCTGGAGAGGTGGCAGAGTGGTCGACAAATTCGTCGGGAACGAATTTGGACAACCGAAGGTTGGCCCCGAGCACAGCGAGGGGTGAGCATCAGGGA